>JAIEMG010000257.1 GCA_019752375.1 Gemmataceae bacterium
TGACGGTCCGCCCCCGCACGACGGCACGAGAAAAATCAGCGACGGAGCTTGACAAAAGCGGTCTCATAGAAGGCGGTCTTCAGCCAAAAGACCACCTGAAGGCGGAACTACGAACAAAGGCTTCCGCATTCCCGCAGTGCATCTGACGCGATATGCTACCTACCGTTATGGATTGGACCGCATTACGAACTGAATTTCCTGTCACACGTCGCTGGGCGTTCTTCGATCACGCCGCCGTCGCGCCGCTGAGCGTTCGCGCGCAACAGGCAATGCGCGAATGGGCCGCCGACCTGACCGAGAACGGCGACGTGCATGACCATCGCTGGGTCCAGCGCGTCGAAGAGGTGCGCGAACTGGCGGCCAAGCTCATCAACGCCGAACTGCTCGACGTTGCCTTCGTCAAGAACACCAGCGAAGGCATCGGCATTGTCGCGGAGGGTTTTCCCTGGCAACCGGGAGACAATGTCGTCACGGCCGAAGAAGAGTACCCGGCCAACTTGTATCCTTGGATGAATCTGAAATCCCGTGGCGTCGAGGTCCGTCTGGTCGCGAGCCGGGATGGGCGGCTGGAACTGGACGACGTCCGCGACGCGATGGACGAGCGCACGCGGATCCTTAGCCTCAGCTTCGTCGAGTACGCCAGCGGCTTTCGCAACAACCTCGATGCACTAGGCGCTCTGTGCCGTGAGCGCGGCATCCGGTTCTTCGTGGACGCAATCCAGGGACTGGGCGTGTTACCGTTGGATGTGAAGCAGACGCCCATCGACTTCCTCTCGGCGGACGGACACAAGTGGCTGCTCGGACCGGAAGGTGCGGGCATCTTCTACATCCGCCGCGAGATGGTCGAGGAGTTGCGTCCTGTCGGCATCGGCTGGAACAGCGTGATCCGGCCACGCGAATTCTCCAGGATCCACTTTGATCTCAAGCCTCACGCGGGCCGGTGGGAAAGCGGCAGCCTCAATGTCGCCGGGATCACGGCGATGGGCGCCAGCCTGGAGCTGCTCCTGCACATTGGCGTCCCGGCCATCCGCGAACGCGTTCACCGCCTTACCAATCGCCTGTGCCAGGCCGTCGAACGCGCCGGCTTCGAAGTCTACAGCAGCCGGCGCGAAGGCGACTGGTCCGGCATCGTGTCCATCGTCGCTCCCGGTCCTGATGCGAAGTCGTTCGTCAAGAATTGCCGGCTGCGCGACATTGTGATCAATCAGCGGGCCGATCGCATCCGCGTCAGCCCGCATTTCTACAACAGCGAGGAAGAGATCGATCGCCTGGTGGAATGGCTGATCGCAACGCGCGACGCTCTCGACGCGCGGGCGTGACACCCGAGGACCGTCATGGCGCATGCTCCCACTGCCACGGCCCAGCATCGCCGGGCCCTTGCCGTCACCCTGGGGTTCACGGCGGGGTTCGCGGTCGTCGAGGCCGTGGCGGGCTACCTGACGGATAGCCTGGTCCTGCTCGCGGACGCGGGCCACATGATCGCCGACGTCGGCGGTCTGGCCCTGGCCCTGTTTGCCTCCTGGATGGCGCAGCGGAAGGCACCGTCGTCCAAGACCTATGGCTACTACCGGGTCGAGATCCTGGCGGCGCTGCTCAACGGCGTCGCCCTGTTCGGACTGGCGTTCTTCATCCTCTATGAAGCCTTGGAACGTCTGAGCCAGCCGCCCGAAGTGCGCACCGGGCCAATGTTGATCGTCGCCGTCCTCGGCCTGGCCGTGAACCTGTTCGGCATGTGGAACCTGCACGAGGGTTCGCGGGAGAGCCTGAACCTGAAGGGCGCCTTCCTGGAAGTGTTCAGCGACATGCTCGGTTCTCTGGGCGCCATTGCCGCAGGCGTCATCATGTGGGCGACGCAGTGGTATTACGCCGATGCGATCTTCAGCGCCCTGATCGGCGTGTTCATTTTGCCGCGTACCTGGGGCATCATCTCCCAGGCCGTCAACGTGCTGCTGGAGGCCACGCCGTCTCACGTCAGCCTGCCGGCGGTTGAAGAAGCGATGCGGCGCGTCCATGGCGTGACGGTCGTTCACGACTTGCATGTCTGGACCATCACGTCGGGGATGGACGCATTGAGCGCTCATGTCGTCCTGGCGGAGGCTTGCGCGCCGGACGCGGGGTTCCAACTGGTGAACGAGCTCCGCGACATGCTCAAACGCGATTTCCGAATCAGTCACACGACCATCCAGGTCGAACGCGGCGATCAAGTGAATTGTGAAGCATGTCACTGAGGAGAAACGGCATGGATTTGCATCCGGAAATCAGCCTGGCGGGACGGACGGTCCTTGCCGCTTTTCTCGGCGCCTGCATCGGCTGGGAACGGCGACGCGAGGGACGCTCGGCAGGCATTCGGACCTACTCGGCGGTATCGCTGGGATCCTGTGCGTTTGGCGTGATCTCCTCGCAACTTGGCCAGGGCGGCTCGTCCGATCGCATCGCGGCCCAGGTCGTGTCCGGCATCGGCTTCCTGGGCGCCGGCGTGATCATGCGCGACAAGGGCCAGGTGCGCGGACTGGCCACGGCGGCGACACTGTGGGCCACCGCGGCGGTGGGGATGGCCGTGGCTTACGACATGTTTGTGTTGGCCTCGCTCACTGCGGCCATTATCTTCCTTTTGTTATGGATGCACCGGCTGCCGGGCTGGCATTGGCTCGTGGGCCACGGAGTCGATTCGGACGGAAAGAAACCAGCGTCCGACGGGCCGCAAGACACCGGCAATCTCTCCATTTCCGGCTGAGGAAACCATGTCCAGCTCCATTTACCGCTCCGCCGTCTACACGGGCGTTTTCGACCCCATCCACCTGGGCCACATCGACGTCATCCGGCGCGGCAGCCGACTGTACGACCGGCTGGTCGTCGGCGTTGGTATCAATCCCGAGAAGACGCCGTTCTTTACTCTGGAAGAACGCGCTAGCCTGGTGCGTCAGGTCGTCGCCGACTTGTCCAACGTAGAAGTGCGGCCGTTCACCGGACTGTCGGTGGGGTTTGTGCGCGAGGTCGGCGCACGCGTGATGATTCGCGGCTTGCGCACATTAAGCGATATGGAAGCCGAGTTCACCATGTCGCTGACCAACCTGAGCCTGGACCCGGAGATCGAAACGGTGTTCCTGATGGCAAAGGAGCATTTCTCACACGTCAGCAGCACGCTGATTCGCCAGATCGGCAGCTTCGGCGGCGACCTGGGCAAGTTCGTGCCCGAGGCGGTGAAGGTGGCGTTGGAAGATCGGGTCCGCCAGCGATTGGGGAAGATGGGATAAGGCACTGAATTCTCGTTACAGGGCTCTGCCCTGTAACGGGCTGCCCGCCAGGCTCTGCCTGGCGAGTATATACTGCACGCGGGCCAAAACGGTGCCTGGCAAGGTGGGCCAGACACTCTTGTCTGGCCGGCCAGACAAGAGTGTCTGGCCCACCGGACCCAGCCATTCTCTACCGCGTGAAGTATAACGCATGTTGGGCAGTCGCCTTCGTGCTCCGGGTTCGCGAGGCAGAGCCTCGCGGGTAGTGCGTTACAGGGCTCTGCCCTGTAACGAGGTTGTGTGGTCACTTCTTCCTTGGCTGCGGTCCAAACATCGTGATATCCAGCCCGTCCGGCCCCAGGTGGCTGTCAAGCAGATCGATGCGGCCGTTCTTGTTCAGCCGTTCGAAGACCTTGCTCATCTCGTCCCACCAGATCGAAGCCAGGATGTCGGGGTTCTGCTTTTTCAGCCGCTGATACTGGGCCAGCCGGTTCTCGAATGCGTTCGCCTCAGTCTGCGCCAGCGTCAGTCGCTCCTTGACGTAGCCCGCCGTCTTCTGCTCCTCGCTGAAGCGCTTGGCCTCGGCCTCGCGGCGGATGCGGTCGGCTTGCTCGCGGGCGCCGTTCTTCTGCGTCTCGATCGCGGTCTGGGCGCGGGTAACCTCGTCGAACGCCGAGCGCACTTCATCGGGCGGCAACAGCAGCGCCACGCTGACGGCCTGGATGCGCACGCCCAAGCGGTAGGCGTCGATGCGCTGCTGCGTTTGCTCGGCCAACCACTCAGGCAGCACCGACTTGCCCGTCAGCAGCACCTCGTCCACTTTGCGTCCGGCGACCCACTCGGCCAGGGCAGCCTCGGCGGACCGAGCCACCAGGCCGTTGACACGGTCCTGCTGCACGACGAAATCGTCGATCCGGTCCGGCTGCACCGCGTAATGGACCTGCACGCCGGCATTGACCAGGTTGTGATCGCCCGTCAGGAGTTGACCGATCGGCGTGGCGCCACTGGAGTCCTCGCCTTCGGGCTGATAGCCGACGCTGACGCGACGCACCTCGTCCACCGCAACCCGATCGACCGTCTCGATGCCCCACGGCCAGCCGATGCGCAGCCCCGGCCCCGGCTGCGCGACGACCTTGCCGAAGCGACGGACCACGGCACGCTCGCCCGGGCGAATCTGCGTCACGCCCGTCAGGAACCAGCCGACCAGGAACAATCCAACGAGGAGAATGAGCCAGCGCATGGTTACTGCCCCCCTCCGGACTTGCTCATCGGCGTCGGCTCCGGATTCGGGCCCTTGGACTCGGGACTGCTGGGCTTGGGCGGCTTGAGCAGCATGTCGAACAGCTCGTGCTTGCCCGACAAGAGCAGCACGTCGCGCGTGTCGCCGAGGATCGTTTGGTAGGTCCGCAGCTTCTGCAGGAACGCGTAGAACTCGCGGTCCTTGCTGTGGGCCTGGTTGCGGATCTCGTCGGCCTTCACGTCGGCGGCCTTGCGCAGGTACTCGGCCTTGCTCTTCGCCTCGGTCTCGATGTCGCGGGCCTCGCGCTGGGCTAGGCTGGTGATGTTGCTGGCTTCCTTCATGCCATCGTTGCGATATTGCCGGGCCTTCTCGTTGCGCTCGCTGACGATGCGGTTGAAGATCTCATTGCGCACGCCGGAAGGGTGATTGAAGCGCCGCAGCCGGATGTCGACCAGCTCGATGCCGTAGGCCTTGCGGGCCAGCGCACGCAGTTGATCGTCGCTGGCTGGTTCGCCCTTCTCCGCAGTGCCATCGAGAAGCCGATCGCGCAGCTGGTCCATGCGCTGGTCGATCCGTGCGTCGGGAGCGTCGTTGATGAGCTGGTCGACTGGCATTTTGCTGATCTCGGCACCCAGGCGGCTGCTGATGCGCTGGCCCAGGATCTCCTGCGCCTTCTCCGGCGTGCCCACCGTGCGGATGAACTGATCGACGCCGTCCTTGTCGGCGATGCGCCAGCAGACATAGGCGCCGACCGTCAGCGTCTTGTCGATGGTCTTGCCCTTGGCGTCGTGCGTGAGAAGTTCCGTCTCCGGCAAATCGAAGACCTGCAGGCGATGATCGATGCGCTGCACCGACTGGATCGGCCAGGGGAGCTTCCAGTGGAACCCGGCCTCGGTCTCGCCGTCGAAGCTCGCGACCGGCTCGCCGAACTGCGTCAGGTAGACGAACTCGGTGCGATCGACGGTGAAGTAAGAGGTCCGCGCGGCCCAGAAGCCGATGCCGAGGACGAGCAGCAGGAGCAGCCAGTAGCGCAGGCGCATGGTGAAACTCCGGGCATTGATGCGGTGTCAGGGGCCTTCGTGTCCATCGGTGGCGCGCGGCGGCCGGCGCGGTGTGCGATCGCTGGGAATGAGCACCGGCGGCGGCGGGCGGAACCATTCCGAATCCATCAGGAACAAGTGGCGACGCCCCGGCACCTTGTCGGCGTCGATGATGATCTTGTCGCGCTTGCCCAGGCCCTCGGTCACCATGTCGAGGACGAGCCGGAAGTCTGTCAGGTACGTCTGGAGTGCAACGCGATCCTTGCGCCGGCGCTCCCAGTCCTGATGCGCCAGTTTACCGTCCTGTCCATGCCAGGCGGCCCACAGGGCATCGCGCGCCAGCAGCCACTCGTCCGACGCGCTCAATTGCGACCGGGCACGCAGCCGGGCCAGGAACCCGTCGCGAGCCGCCTCGGCCATGCGCACCTTCTCATCGTGCTCGGCCTCGGCTTCGCGAACGGTCTGCTGCGCACGCGCCTCGGCCTTGCCCTTGGTATCGATGGCATCGGCCTTGGCGACGTTGATTTCCCGAGCCCTTGCTTCCATCGCACGAGCGACTTCGTGATAGGCGGGCACGACTTCCTGCGGCGGGTGCAGGTCGTTCAGCGACAGGCCGTCCAGGCGAATGCCGAGCCCGTGCGGCCCATACTCGGTGCAGCGCTGCTGGACGCGTTTCAGCACCGCACGCTGAAACGCGTCGCGGTTGATCGTGAGCAGGTCGAGGAACGGCTGCGACGCCACCGTCTCGCGCAGCACCGATTCGGTCGCCGCACGCAGGGCGCTCTCGGCATCCTTGACCTCGAAGAGGAAGACCCGCGGCTGGTCGATCGTGTAGCGAATGGTGGCCTGCAACTCGACCAGGTTGCCGTCGCCGGTGATCATGACGGCTTCGTCCTGCACGCGGCGCAGGTTCTCGCCGCGGTGCGGATTGGCCCAGGTAAGCGCGGGGTTGCGCGACGTCGCCTCGGCCTTCGTGGGCAGCGAACGGAAGCCGATCTCGACGGTCCGCACACGGTCAGGCTGCACGCGCACGACGGTGTCGATCGGCCACGGCCAGCACCAGTGCAGGCCCGGTCCAAGGTCGGCATGCAACGGCTTGCCGAAGCGACGCACGACGGCGACTTCGTCGGGACCAACCTGCAACAGCCCGCTCAGCGCCCAGATTGCTGCCGCCAGCGCGAGAACTCCGAAGGTGAGTCGTTTCCAGTAATGGCTGAGCGTGTGCAGGATCTCGTCGACGTTCAGGTTGTGCTCGACCCAGCGATCCACGCGGAAGAACGTGTCGCGGGTGCGCAGCCAGGCTGCATTGCTGGACGTGCGCTCGAACCAGAGCAGCCGCATCGAGTTCAACAGCACGAGCAGGGAGCCAAGCTGGTGATAGATGACCCCCGCCAGCGGCGCCTGCTCCAGCCAGCCTGGAAACAAGAGCGGCCACAACCAGGCGGTCAGCACAATGCCGATGCCGTTGACGGCAAAGGCGAAGACGAAGATGTTCTGGCGGATGATGCGCACCGTCTCGCGCGACAGACGCATCAGCAAGGGCAACGGCGGCAGCGGGTCGCCCATCAGGACCACGTCGCCCGCTTCGGCCGCCACGTCGGTTCCAGTGCCGCCGATCGCCAGGCCCACGTCGGACTGTGCCAGGGCCGGCGCGTCGTTGATGCCGTCGCCAACCATCGCCGTCTTGCGCGGCGGGCTCTCAACCGTGCGCCAGCGGGTGATGAACTCCGCTTTCTGAGTGGGCAGCAGTTCGGCATGGACGTCGGTGATACCAACGGCCGCGGCAACGGAACGCGCTGCCGCCTCCCGATCGCCGGTCAGAATGGCAATGTCCTTGATGCCCAGCTCGCGCAGCTCGCGGATGACCACGGCAGCCTCGGGCCGTGGCCGGTCGCGGGCACCGATCACGCCGAGCACATGACCATTGCGGGCGACGAGCAACGCGGTCTGGCCGTCGGCATCGAGGCGTTCCAGGATCGATTGCACCTGCTCTGGCAGGGCGACGCCCTGCTCTTCGAGGAGACGACGGGTGCCGACGATGATCGGGCCTTCCGGAGACTGCACGACGACGCCAGCGCCGGGATGGGCCTGGAACTCGGCAATCGGTTCCAGGGTCATGTGCCGGGCGGCGGATTCCTGCAGGATCA
Organism: Gemmataceae bacterium; assembly: GCA_019752375.1. GTDB lineage: Bacteria > Planctomycetota > Planctomycetia > Gemmatales > Gemmataceae > JAIEMG01. The sequence goes on from JAIEMG010000257.1 coordinate 7,661, forward strand.
GGCGTGCCAGCGGATGCTCGCTGCGTTGCTCGGCTGTCGCCGCAGTGTGAATCAGTGCATCGAGAGCGACATCGCCCAGGGGAACGACGTCGCCCAGCTCCAGGCGGCCTTCGGTCAGGGTCCCGGTCTTGTCGAACGCGATGGCGTTGACATGCGCCAATCGCTCGAGGGCGCTGCCGCCCTTGATGAGGATACCCGTGCCTGCCAGCCGGCCCAGTGCGGCGATGATCGCGGCGGGCGTCGCGAGGATCAGTGCACAGGGGCAGGCGACGACCAAAACGGCCAGCATCGGGTAGACGCTCAGCCGAGCCGCCTGGCCAAAGCCCACGCGGCTGGCCGGGGGAACCAGCGGCCCCCATTGCAGGAACAGGCTGCCCAGGAACGTCAGGCTTGCGAGCGCCAGCACTAGCGGCAGGAAGTAGCGCGCCAGCCGGTCGGCGGTGCGCTCCATCGGCGCCTTGTCCTTGAGCGCCCGTGCCGTCAGCTCGATGACACGGCCGACGACCGTATGCTCCGCCACGCGCTGTGCTTCGATGGTCAGGGCGCCGAACTGGTTGAGCGAGCCGGCCAGCACTTCGTCCGCGGGCCCCTTGTCGATCGGCAGGCTCTCGCCAGTCAAGGCGCTGGCATCGACGGCACTGCGGCCCTCGATGACGATGCCATCCGCCGGCACGCGCCCGCCCGGCTTGACGACGACGCGATCGCCGACCTTCAATTCGGAGGTCAGTACGCGCACTTCCTGGCCGTTGCGCAGCAGCCAGCAGCGGCGCGGGCAGATTTCGACGATCTGGCGAATCGCTCGCTGCGTCCGTGCGAACGTGAAGCTCTCCAGGCATTCGCCGACCATGCCGATGAAGACCACTTCGGCCGCGACCAGCGGTTCGCCGATCAGGATGGCCGCGATGCAGGCAATCGCCAGCGCCAGGTCGGCGCCGAGCTTGCCTTCGAGCAGTCCTTCGACCGAACCGTAGAGGATGCGCGCGCCGCCCAGGACCGCGGCCAGCAAGGCAAAGCGATAGGGACCGTAAAGCTCGCGCGGCCAGGTGGGCAGCCCCAGCGATTTGATCGGCTCCCAGCCCGCGAATGCTGGCCACAGGTCAAGGCCGATCAGCAGGCCGATCAGCCCCGTCAGCAGGTAGAGCGACAGGTCGCTCTCCTGATGAAAGGCATCGTCGGCATGCGAAATCTCGCGGTGCATGGAGGGGACCCTGATCGTCCGTTTCACGACGCTCGCGTGGAGGAGAAATGACGAATGACGAAGCCCGAATGACGAATCAATGACCAATACCCAATGCCCAATGAAGGAGAAGCGGCTCGTTGGAGCTTCGTCATTGGGTCATTGATTCGTCATTCGGGCTTCGTCATTCGTCATTCGTCATTCGTCATTTCCACGGGGGCTTCCACTTCAACGGCTCGCTGTAGAACTATACGTTCCTCAGGCTAAGAGCGGTGCGCAACCGCGTCAAGGCGATTGCGGGCCGTCGGCGCTTGCGGCGTCGCGGCACGCTGCCTAATCTATACGGTTGTTGCAATCCGAACCTTCGGGAGAACGCGATGCGCGGCCATCACGACATGGGCGGCCTGCCTGCCGGACCGGTGGAGCCGACGGAGCACAACTACGCCCCGTGGGAGAAGCGCGTCCACGCCCTGCTGACCCTGCTGTCGCACTCGTCGCGCGGCATCATCATGGTCGATGAGCTGCGCATCGGCATCGAGGCCCTGGGTGCCGAGGAATACGACCGTCTCAGCTATTACGAGCGCTGGATCGTCTCGATCACCAACAACCTGCTCAAAAAGGGCGTCATTAGCACCGACGAGCTGGGCCGCAAGCTGGCCGAGATCGAAGCACGCGAGGCAAAAGGGCAATGAACGCTCGCTTCAACGCCGGCGAGAAGGTGCACGTGCGCTGGGCCGATCCTCCCGGCCACCTGCGCACGCCGTACTACATCCGCGGCAAGAACGGCGTCATCGAGCGGGTGCTGGACGCCTTCGCCAATCCCGAGGAGCTGGCCTTTGGACGCGACGGCTTGCCGAAGCAACGGCTCTATCGCGTCCGCTTTAGACAGGCCGAGGTCTGGCCCGACTACCAGGGACAACCAGGCGACACGGTCGACGTGGAGATTTACGAACACTGGCTGGAACGGGCCTGAAGGAGCTGAGATGCACGCCGATCACGACCACGTTCATCCGCATCGTCATCCGCCGCAGCCCGATGTGGAGGACACGCCGTCCACCTACTATCAGCGGCTGGAAGAAGCCGTGCGCGAATTGCTGATCGCCAAGGGAATCTTCACCGGCGAGGACATCCGGCGCACGCTGGAGATCTACGATTCGCAGTCACCCGTACTCGGCGGCAAGGTAGTGGCACGGGCCTGGGTCGATCCGGCGTACAAGGCCCGGCTGCTGGCGGACGGCTCGAAGGCAGTGGAAGAACTCGGCATCCCGATGGACACGACGAAGCTGGTCGTCGTCGAGAACACGCCGGCAGTGCACAACGTGATCGTCTGCACCCTCTGCTCCTGTTATCCGCGGCCGGTGCTGGGTCTGCCGCCGGACTGGTACAAGAGCCGGAATTACCGGTCGCGGACCGTGCGCGAGCCGCGGGCGGTGCTGGCCGAGTTCGGCACGCAGCTGCCCGACGGCGTCGACGTTCGCGTCCACGACAGCACGGCGGACATGCGCTACTTGGTGCTGCCGATGCGCCCCGCGGGCACCGAGGGCATGGAAGAAGCGGCCCTGGCGGAACTGGTGACGCGTGACAGCATGATCGGCGTGTCGCTGCCCCGTGCAGCCCCGGTCACGGCTCCTTGACTTCGAAGGGAAGCTTGACCGTCTTCTGTTCAACTTTACGATCGATCTTCTCGAAGATATCCACCTCGAACGGCCGGTCGATCTTGTTGCCGGCCAGGTCTTCGAGCGCGGTGTCGATCATCAGCTCGTACTTACCGGCTTTCCAGCCCTTTAGCGGCGTGAAATGCCAGGCCTTCTCTTCATTGGACAGGGTAGTGATCGCGGGCACTCTGTTGCCGGACGCATCCACGACCCAAAGCAGACGCTGGAGCAGGCCGTGGTCAAGCGGCTTGGGAAACGCGACGGTCAGCGGTTGAACGGTGTCGGCCGTCGGCAACGAGAGCTTCCAGTTCTTGGGATCGGGCTGCGTGTCATCGGGCTTGCCGACGCGAAACGGCTTCTTGTAGGTCTCCTTCATCGGATTGCCGCGTGCGTCCATCCATTTCTTGTCGATGACCAGGGTATAGCTCTTCCCCTCTTCCAGGGTTGGTCCGACTTCCTCGCGCGGTTTCAGGCCGCGTTTGATCCGACCGGGATCGAAGAAGAGCGTGAAGCGCCGACATTGGGGATCCCACAACTCCTCATCGAGTTCGAGGAACGGTGAATCGACTGGCTTGTTGTCCGCGTCGAGCAGGCGGATGTACTGGTAGGCCTCGCCCCGGCTCATGGGTGCCGTGAAATTGATGTAGAACTTGAGCTGGTTCTCCGGCAACTCGTCGCACGACGGATAGACGTTGGCCACCACCGTCGTCGAGCTGGAATCGGCCTTCGGCAGCGAAAAGAACGCGACGACGGGCTTCTCAGCGACGGCTGTTCCCGAAAGTGCCGACGGGTTGTACACGGCACGATAGCGCACGCCTTCTCGCAGGCTGAAGCGTGGCTTGAAGCTGAGCACGCCATTCTTCACCTGGTGGGAACCCATGACCGGCGTTTGACCGGCATCGCTTCCGGAAAGGTCGTCCACATAGACGGCGAAGAGTTGGTTCCATTCGTCCGGCTTGCGGTCGGCATCGCCGGACGGCGAAACGCCGGCGACTTCGAAATGACCGGCGGGGCCTTCAATCAGGCGGATGATCGGTCCTGGCTGCTTGGCAGTGGTGGCAAGCTGAACGCGTTCGCCGCGCCCGCAGCCGATGGCCGCGCACAGCAGAAACAAACCCAAGCCCGGCCGGAGAGCGGCCGGGCTCGGGAAGGCAATCCTTCGCATCATGGAATTCACGGCAGGGGCACCGTCTCCAGGTTGAGCGCGCCGCCTTCGGCGCGGATCAGGACCACTGCGTTGTCCTTGTCCAGCTTGGCCAGCTTCTGAACGCCCTTGAGCGCATCGATCGTCTCGTAGGTCAGGCCCGCCTTGTCCTTCACCGGCTTGACGAGGCCTTCGATCTTCTCGATGCCCTCGGTCGGGATCTTCATCAAGCCACGCGAGTTGTTGGCCATCAGGATGAAGTCCTTGCCGCCCTTTTCGTAGACGATCATGTCGAGGGGCCGATTGCGGTTGCCCAGTTCGGCGATGGTCGTGCCCTTGATCTTCTCGCCCGGCTTGAGCTGGCTGACCGGGAACTTGACAAGCGGGGTGCACGTGTAGGCGGCCAGGATGTGGTCTTCGCCCTTGATGGTATACGGCACAAAGGTGCGGACCGGGGAATTGGTTTCGAACTTGCCGTGCGAAGCGTGGAAGATCTCGACCGCGCTGCCCTTCTCGGTGTCCTTGAACGGATACGGGATGGAACGCAGCCGCGAAGAGAACTCCTCGTTCGTCAGACCGGCGACCAGGACGCGGCCCTTGAGGAATGCCAGACCGGTGATCGCTTCGGACCGCTGCTTGCCGGCTTGGACGGCATCCGGCAGCGTGGCCTTGGCGAATTTGACGTCCTTGATCGCGAACTCTTCGATCTTGCCCTTGCGATCGATGCGCAGCAGCACGGGGGCGGCATCGGGACCGCGGCCGCGCGAAACCGACAGATACACGTTGCCCGAGGACGGATTGACCGCAACCGAGTTGACCAGCAACTCGCCCGGTTTCGTGCCAAGCATGGCGGCGATCTTCTCGTCGATCTTCTCGATCTTGACGGCGCCGGTGGCCGGTTCCTTGGCCGTGTCGCCGGTGTCGATGGCGAAGATGGCACCGCCGAGCGGATCGCCGACGAACAGGACGCCATCAGGACCGAAGGCGAGCGGACCGACCGACTTCAGGTCCGGAGTGCCCTTCTTGAGCGTGTCGTCGGCAGCGCCGAGCGAGCTGGCCAGCAGCGCGGCGCCAATAAGCGCGGCGCCGAGAAAACGAGAGGTGCGCGGCATGGTTGTACCATCTCCTTGTGTTGGGGAACGGTCCACGGATGAGCATCATGTGTCGGCCTCATGATCCCCGTTTTTTCGGGCAAATCAAGAGGCAAACCGGGCCGTCAAGTAGAACCCCGCGGAAGGAGGGAAGCGGCGCGGATGGGTTGGCCATTCAGACGGTACAAGCCCGATCGTTGGCCAGCATGATCTGGAACTTTCGGCGAGCGGGGCCAGTCATGGCCCCGGTTGTTCGCCCAACCGGGGCCATGACTGGCCCCGCTCGCCAGTCACATAACGTGTATTCTGGAACGTGATGACTGCTACTGCTTGGTCGTCTTCAGCTTCGGCCGGTAGCCGGGCCGGGCGTAGTACGGCACCAGGTCGTCGAATTGCTTGACCAGGGCGTCCACGTCCTTGGTGGCGAGCTTGTCCGGGCCGAAGGGCTGGAAGTCGATCACTTTGTGACGCTTGTACAGCAGCACGGCCGTCTCCCAGTCCCGCTTTTCGAACCAGTCCTTGGGATCTTCTTCGGTTCCGACGGCGAAGACAATGTTCTTCAGCTCGAGTTGTTTGATCAGCGCTTCGACGCGGTTGATGAACGCCACATGATCATCATCTTTGCCAATGAAAACGACGAACACGCCAAGGAACGCATCCGGATTGGTGACGCTGACCTTGTCGAGCTTCTTGAAGAGGTCCGTCAGCGGCGAATCGTCGGCGAGGTTCTTCTTCACCCATTCGGCCGAGGTCTCGTTCTCCAGCTTCGGCTGCACGAACACGGCCGCCACCGGGTTGAGACCGTTCCTGCAAACCAGGCAGTGGTAACGGCCCTTGCGCTCGCCATTGACGTTTCGCACGTGAAACGGGCCGGGAATCGGCGATTCCTTCTCCGGGAACTTTTTCTTGGGCTCGTCGTCATCCGCGGCGCCGAGGGGGGCGATGGCAACGATCAGGCTGAATGCAAGGACAACGAGGGTGAATAGACGGCGCATTGGGGAGCCTCCGAAGGGTTAGCTTCAAGGATGACGGATGGAAGCCGCGGAGTCAATGAGCAACCGGATGGGCTTGATGGGGACCCGGCATGGACCGACGGCGCACCCGGCACAAGTCGCGCCAGCCGATGGCGCAAGCGCGACGCCGTAAGCGGCGGATGTGAAACGGCAAAGGGCAAAGGAACGCGCGGTCCCTTTGCCCTTCCCCTCATCGACTCCCGGAGTCCGATTACTTCTTCGTCGTGGCCTTCGGGCTGCTCTTGCAGGTCTCGCTGTAACCACAGCAGACGGGGGTGTTGTTGACCAGGAAGCAGCAGGTGCAGCCCGCTTCCAGGCAGCAGCTGATCGCTTCGCAGCAACTCTGGATCATCTGGCAGCACTGCTGGTCGCCGCTGGTGCAGGTGAAGCAGACGCCCTGCTCGGTGCAGTCGAACTTGCACAGGCCCTGCGAGAAGTTGTAGTAGCACATGGTCACGCCATTGTACATGACGCAACAGCTGCACATCCCGCCGGCCAGCATCGAGCAGAGGTTCTGCACCATGCTGCAAGCCACCTTGTCATCCGCATGACAGGTGATCTTTACTCCACCGGAACATTTTTCCACCTTGAAAGTGCAACGCGGCACCATCAGCCAGTTGGTCCCCACGGGACCGCCTACCGGTCCGCCGACCGTCGGGGTGCCCAGACCAGGCACGCCTTGCACGCCCATCCCGGTACGCTCCATCAGAAGTGTGCTGGACATGAATCGAACTCCTTTCTGCGGCCGGTCTTCATGCCGGCCGTTCACGGAAAGAGGGGCTGCCGGAAGCCCGTCCATCGGGCCTTCCCCGGCACAAGGGGGGGATTATAGATCACCGATCGTAACGATTGCAACGATTTTATCGTCTCCACTTTCCCAGCGACCCCCAGAACCCACGGTTTCCCTCGTTGGGAACGGCTTGTGCATTCGATACCTTCCCCAATCAGTCACGGCTCCGCTCGGGTGCGGAATCAGGACTGAGCGAGGGAATTTCCCTCGTTTCCGGGGGAATGAAGTCGAGGGCAGTTGCCATGCACCATCATCGTTTTTCCGACCTACTTGATATGGACCACACCCCGCAGCCGTCCGAGCAGCCGGCCGTTCCGAACGCATTTACCCTCTGCCCCATGGCCGTCATCGGGTCGGCCAGTGCCGCGCAGATGATGATGATGCAGGAACTTTATCGCCAGGCGCTTGCGGAAGCCCAGGCCGTCGCCCGACCGTCGATCCTGGAACGCGATCTGCTCGCGGTCTGGAACTGACGGTCGCTCGAAGCTTCGCCAAGCGGGGCCGTGCCCGCCCGAAGCGCAAGCAAGGGAAGCTCTTATCCCTTGTCTGCGTTCCGGGCGGGTCTTGTTTTGGCACCGAAAAATCGTAGGAAGGAGGTGAGCGATCCAGCGCCTTCCCGCGTATGGATCACATGCGTCGGCGGTGCCGACGACCTTTCTCCCTCTTACCTGCGATGGTGAAGCATGAAACTTCCCTGCAAGCGCCCCGGCTGGATCCTGGCACTCTTCCTGGCGCCGCTGCTCAACCTGGCAGCACCGCATGTTCGGCTCGACGCCGAGCAACCTGCAAAGGAAGCCGATGATGCCGTCGCCAAGGCGGCCGCTGCCCTCTATGAAGGCATCCGCACGGAAACGCTGCCTAACGGGCTGCAGGTTTACATCAAGCGCGTGCCAACCTCACCCGTTGTGACGACGATGGTCTGCTACAAAGTGGGCTCTTGTGACGAAGACAAGGCATTCACGGGCCTGTCGCATTATCTCGAGCACCTAATGTTCAAGGGCACCGACAAGCTCTTCCCGGGGGACATCGATCGCCTGACCCTGCGCAGCGGTGGGCACAACAATGCCTACACCACCGAAGACGTGACCAACTATCATTTCGACGTCGCCAACGATCAGTGGGAAGTGCCCCTGCGAATCGAGGCCGATCGGATGCGCAACATCCGGATCGACGAACGCCATGAGTTCGAGCAGGAGAAGGGTGCCGTCATCGCGGAACTGAACCGCAACGAGGACGGCCCGTGGGACCTGGAAGGCAAGTTGATCCTGCCGCTGCTGTTCGGCACCAAGGCGCCCTATGGCCACCCGGTCATCGGCGAACGCCAGCACGTCCGCGCCGCAACCGCTGATGTCATCAAGGCTTATTACGACAAGTGGTATCATCCGAACAATGCGGCCATCGTCGTGGTCGGCGACGTCGATCCCGACAAGGTGCTGGCCAAAATCAAGGAACTGTTCGGCCCGATCCCCATGAAGAAGTTGCCGGTGCGCAACACCTACACGCCGATCGTTCGCAAGGGCCCGGTCAAGAAATCGATGGCGTCCAAGCTGTTCGTGCCCCGCCTGCTCATCGGCTACAACACGGTCAAGACCGGCGACCCGGACTACTATCCGCTCGAGATCTGCCAGGCGATCCTGTCCGGCGGCAAGACGAGCCGTCTCTACAAGCACATGATCGAAGGTGCCGAGGTCGCCAGCGCCGCCGACGCCAGCAACAGCACCGGCCGATATCCGGGCTGGTTCGGCATCTACGTCGACATGCTGAAAGGCAAGAGCCTGGACAACGGTGAAAAGCTGGTCCTCGCCGAGCTGAAGAAGCTGTGCGACACGCCCGTGAGCGATGCCGAGCTGAAACGCGTCAAGAAGCAGCTCTTCGCCAGCACGATTTTCGCTCGGGAAGGCGTCCACAGCCTGGCCGACACCATCGCCCGCGGCGTGACGACCAATGACCTCGACACCGTCAAAAATTATCTGACGAAGATCAATGCCGTCACTCCGGCCGAGGTTCAGCGGGTTGCGAAGAAGTACTTCGACCCCGAGCAGCGCGTCGTGATCTACTCGGAGATCAAGGGCGAGAAGGACGACAAGAAAGACGGCGGCGCCGAATCGGCCCCCGCGCCGAAAGCCGGCAATCGGAAGGCACAGCGTTCCTTGGTTTCGCAGAAGGAACCGATGCCCGGCAAGGGCTTCTCTTTCGAAGGCGCCCAGAAGGTCGTGCTACCCAATGGCATGACGCTCCTGCTCCTGGAAAACCGGCGGCTCCCCATCGTCGTGGCCCAGGCGCACGTCGCCAACCCGCGCCTGCACGAGCCCGCGGACAAGTCGGGCGTCGGTAATCTGGTAGGCCGGCTGCTGGACGAGGGTACCACCAAGCACACTGGCCAGGAAATTGCCGAACTGATCGAGAACACCGGAGGCAGTCTGTCGCTGTCGTCCGAGGGCGGCAGCGTCAAGGTGCTGTCGCCCGACCGTAAGCTCGGACTGGGCCTCCTGTTCGAGTGCCTGGCGACCCCGAGCTTCCCGAAGGATGCGTTCAATCGCCAACGCGAGCAGCTTCTCTCGGAAATCGGCGAAGCGGAAACGCAGCCGGACAGCCGGGCGGTCCAGGAATACCGGTCGCTGGTCTACGGCAAGCACCCCTTCGCCCGCCCGCCGGCCGGCACCAAGGAAACGGTGCAGAAGCTGACGCCCGAAGATTGCAAGGCGTTCCACTCCAAGGTCTTTGTGCCGAACAATACGACCATTGCCATTGTCGGCGACTTCGACAGCAAGCAGGTGATCGAGGAGATCAAGGCGCTGACCGCGGACTGGAAGAAGACCGACCTGTCCCAGCCGATGCCTGCGCCTGCGGCGGCGCCGGAGAAATTCACGACAAAGATCGTCACGATGCCCGAAGCCGAGCAACTCCACTTCTACATGGGGCATCCGGGCATCAAGCGCGACAACCCCGATTACTACAAGCTCCTGGTCATGGACTATGTGCTCGGCACCGGACCCGGCTTCACGGATCGGCTGTCGTCGGCCATCCGCGACCGCAAGGGTCTGGCCTACACCGTTCGTGCGAACATCACCAGCAGTGCCACGGATCAGCCGGGCCTGTTCACGTGCTACGTCGGCACGGAGCCACAGCATTTCAACACGGTGAAAGGGATGTTCCTCAAGGAGTTGAATCGCATCCGGGACGAGGCGCCGACCAAGGACGAGGTCGAAGACGCCAAGAAGTACCTGCTGGGCAGCATGCCATTCGACTACATCTCGAATAGTCAGGTCGCCAGCGGGCTCCTTGGCGCCGAGCGTTATGGCCTGGGTTTCGACCGCGTGGAGAAGTTCCGCAAGGCCGTGGCCGCGGTCACACCGGCGGACGTCCACGAGGTGGCGAAGAAGTACCTCGATCCCACGCGCATGGTGCTGGTGGTCGTCGGGGCTGTCGACAAAGAGGGCAAGCCGTTGACCAAGCTTCCTCCGCCGAAGCAGTAAAGTTACCTCGTTTCCGGGCTCTCTGCCCGGTAACGCACTGCCCGTCGGGCTCTGCCTGGCGAATGCAACATCGGCGGAGGTTGGATCTGAAATCGCGAGGCAGAGCCTCGCCGGCAGTGCGTTACCGGGCAGAGAGCCCGGTAACGAGGATCAGGCGGGAAGCCGACTAACGCGGGGCGACGACACGATCGTTGGCCCGCGTTGTGTTTTTCTCCTGCCGAGATGACGCAAAGTTGTCTTTCGAGCTAGAATAGGAAATGGAATGGTGAAGCTTTCAGCGGGGAAAGGTCTGCTGCCATGAATCAGGATATCGACACCGCCTTGCAGGGCTGGGAATTCAAGCCGGGCGTCGTCCAGGCGCGGCTCGTCCAGGCACGCGATGGCCGGCAAGTGATCCAGATGCGCGTCGATCTCGGCGTCTTGCAAATCGAAAGCACCGGCCGCCCCGACGGCAGCCGGCCGCACGGGCATACGACATACTTCGAGTACTTGCAGCAACAGGCTCGCGTCGCCAAGCGATCGAAGCAGGCCTTCGCGCTCTCCGAGGAGCAGAGCCAGGAAGCGGACCGCGAGTTCGTCCAGTACTACCACCGCCGCATCTGCTGGCTGGCGCTGCGCAACTATCAGAACGCCATGGCCGACGCCGACCACACGCTTGCGTTCATGGATTTCGTCCGCGACCATGCGCCAAGCGAAGAATACCGCGACGCCCACGAGCGCTACCGCGGATTCGTCCTCTTTCACCGCACGCAGGCGGCGGCCGCGCTCGCCGCGGAGAACGACAACCCCGAAGGCGCCATTGACCTGATTGGCGAGGGCCTCAAGGCGATCAAGGACTTCTTCTCGAGCTATGAGATCGAGGAGGAGAAGTTCGAAGAGGACGGCATGGTGCAGCAACTCCGCAAGATGGAAGAGTCGTTGCGCCAGTTGCACAACATTGGTGCGACCCTGCGCGAGAAGCTGGAGCAGGCCGTTGCCAATGAGGAGTACGAAACCGCCGCGAAGCTTCGCGATGCACTCAAACGCCGGCAGTGAGGGGGCGACTCCTTCTTTTGGGATTCACGCCAGAAAAATACTGACGCTTGTGGGCCAGACATTCCTGTCCGTCCGGGGCGACGGTCGCGCACGGACAGGAATGTCCGTGCCACAGAATTTCTCGTTGGTGCGCTCTTCTGCGGGCGGGATCACTCGTCTTCTACTTTCAACGAAGCGCAAATCGCTCGCAGCACCGCCTCATTCTTCGGCAGTTCCAGATCGTTGATCTGACAGAGCACAAGGATCGTGCCATTGGCGGTGTAGATACTGCGTGTCCAGCAAGTGTTGGGCAGGTCGAGGCTGAAGAAGCGGATGTCGTGGCCCACGGCAGGCAGGCCGGCCAGTGATTCGACGCACTCGTCGGCTTCCAGATCGGAATACTCTTCCTTCAAAGCGGCCAGCGCGGCGTCCGCGAGCTGGTTCGCCGACGGCAGGTCGTCGCGCAGGCAGATCATCACGAACGCGGTGTCCGGGCTCTGCACCGACACGGACCAGCCGTCTTCATTCTCTTGACGTTCGAGTTGCCAGTTCTCGGGATAGCGGAAGTGAATGCCACTCTCGTTGAACTCGGCCACCATGGTGCGTCCATCTGAAGGAAAAGTTGTTCCGCAACCTTTCCCATTTTACGCAGCGCCGGCCACTCGGAAAAGGAACCCTCGCCGGTTCACGATGCTGCTTTGGTGCCCTGCATTTCCGGGTACTTGATGCGGGCGTGGTAGAGCGCAATCAGGCTGATGCACAGGCTCTTTTCGATCGTGTGCAGCTCGGTCAGCGTCAGTCCGCACTCCTCGAACTGGCCATCCAGCAAGCGTTTCATCAGCATGTCATGCACGAGCTTGCGCAGGCTGCTCGGCGTCGGCTCGCGGAGGGCCCGGCTGGAGCTTTCCACCGCGTCGGCCAGCATGACGATGCCGTTCTCGCGGTCTTGCGGCTTTGGACCGGGATAGCGGAACGTCGCTTCCAGATCGCCGGTGTAGCCGGACGTTTCTTGCAAGCGCAGCGCCTCGCGGTAGAAATACTCCACCAGCGTGGTGCCGTGGTGTTGCTGGATGAAATCGACGATGGGCTTGGGCAGCCCATACTGATGCGCCAGCGCCAGGCCGTCCTTGACGTGTCCCATGATGACCAGCGTGCTCAGGGCCGGTTCGAGCAAGTCGTGCCGATTCTCGCCCGTCTGGTTCTCGATGAAGTAGTGCGGCTTCATCATCTTGCCGACGTCGTGGAAGTAACTGCCGACCCGCGTGAGCACCGGATTGGCGCCGATCGACTCCGCGGCCGCCTCCGCCAGCGTCGCCACCGTGATGCTGTGCGTGTACGTGCCCGGTGCGCGGCGCACCAGCTCCTGTAACAGCGGGTGGCTGCCGTCGGCGAGCTTCAAGAGGCTGATATCGGTCACGATGCCGAAGCAGCGTTCGATGAGTGGCAAGCCACCGCTGAGTAGGAAGCCCGCGAGCATGCCCCAGAGGAAGTTACGGCCGGCATCCGGCGCGATCAGCTGCCAGCGCTGACCGGATAACAGTCCGGTGGCCACGGTCATGGCCAGGAAGCCCAGGCCGGCGCCAGCGCCCACTTCGACGAGGCGCGTCCGCGTGCGCACATCCGGCAACAACAACACCGCCGTCGCCACGCCACCCATCATGATGAGCAAATGGCCCAGGCCTGTACCCATCGCGACCGTTGTTACCAGCGTCAGGCTGAACGACATCAACAGTGCGAACTGCGGGTTGTAGACGATGGTCAGGATCATCGCTGTCAGCGTGAGCGGGATCAGCACCGCTTGCCAGGGCGGCCGACATAACAGCAGCCCCAGTGCCAGGGTCAGGACGACCAACACGCAAACGCCGACGATCTTCGGTAAGCTCTGCGCCAGGCTATGCTGGAAGCGGACGACGTACAGCACGACGAGGGCGGCCAGCAGGCTGATGACCAGGAACAGGGCAGCCGCTCGGCGCACGCGATCGGAATTCCGCAAGCTCCGCAGATAGGCGCGATGCTCTTCCTCCAGCAGCATCAGGTCGCGCTCGCGGATCGCCTGTCCACGTCGCACCAGGGGCATGCCTTGCAAGTAGCGCTCGACCACCGGGAGCACCGATCGGCGCGCTTCTTCGCGCGCAATCGGGTCGTCCCCCTCGGAGGCCGGCAGGCTGTCGACGGCTTCCTCACGCCGCCAGTCGGTCTGCGGCTGATTGACGACCTCGAAGTTGACGCGAACGCGTAGGTCGCTGGGATAGACCTCGCCGACGCGATAAGGCAACGGCGGTCCCCAGGCGTAGATCATGACCGCGACGACCGCCGCGGTCGCGAGCACCATGCCCAACCTCAGGAGCACGGGCTTGCTCCACAGATAGGGCAACACCAGCAGATCTGCACGCGAAGAGTGCCGCCGGCCATTCCATTGGCCCAGGCGGGTGGATTTTTTTAGAGAGCTGAACATGCGTTGGGGTGACAAGGTGACAAGGTGACAAGGTGACAAGGTGACAGAGAGCAGCGGACAGCAGCAGGCTGCTACCCAATGGCTCATTCACCTTGTCACCTTGTCACCTTGTCACCTTGTCACCTTGTCACTCCTTTTTCCTGCCTGCGGGCTTCTCATCCTCGTAAGCCCGAACGATCTGTTGCACCAACGGGTGCCGAACAATGTCGTGTTGGTCGAGGTAGACGATGGCGATGCGCGGTACGTCGCGCAGGCGATGCAAGGCGTCGGTCAGGCCGCTGCGAGTTTGCTTCGGCAAATCGGTCTGGGTCACGTCGCCGGTGACGACGATCTTGGAGCCGTTGCCCATGCGAGTCAGGAACATCTTCATCTGCGAAACGGTCGTGTTCTGGCCTTCATCCAGGATGATGCATGCCTGGTTCAGCGTGCGGCCGCGCATGAAGGCCAGCGGGACGATCTCGATGATGTCGTTGTCCATGTAGCGCTTGACCTGATCGGGCTCCATCATGTCGTGCAGCGAATCGAAGAGCGGCCGCAGGTACGGATTGACCTTCGCGACCATGTCTCCCGGCAGGAAGCCCAGGCGCTCGCCCGCTTCAACGGCTGGCCGCACGAGCACGATGCGCTTCACCTGAGCAGAGCGCAGCAAGCTGACCGCCATGCCGACGGCCAGGTACGTCTTGCCGGTGCCGCCGGGACCAACGCACATGGTCAGGTCATTCTCGCGCATGGCGCGGACGTAGCGCCCCTGGCCATCGGTTCGCGGCCGCAAGAAGCGACTACCGGCGTCCGCCGCCGCTCCCGCGGCAGGGCCGACCGGCTCGCCGCTGTGCTGCACCACTTCGAGCACGGTGCGCACGTCTTCCGGCGTGAGCTTGCCATGCCGACTCAGCATGTTGCGGAGTTGCTGAAACGCGCGGTCGGCCTGCTGGACGCGCTCATCGGCGCCTTCAATTTGCAGCGTGTCGCCGCGCGCGACCAGGCGCACGCCAAGCCCATCACGAATCAGCCGCAGGTATTGATCGCGGCTGCCGAACAATTGCACCGCCTCGTCGCGGCTATCCAGCGTCAGGGTGAGTGTGACCTCGTTGTTCATGTTCGTCAGTAGGTAGCCAGTAGCCAGTAGTCAGTAGCCAGTAGAAATGCGCATTTTTGTGTTACTACTGGCTACTGGCTACTGACTACTCTTCATAGGAACCACCAGTACGCCACCGGCGCCGCGAACACGATCGAATCGACCACGTCGAGGACGCCGCCAAAGCCGGGCATGATCTGCGACGCATCCTTCTTCTGGCAGTCGCGCTTGATCAGCGATTCCGCCAGGTCGCCCAGCAGGCCTGTGACGCCAACCGTCAGCCCAAAGCCGATTTCGGTCCCGATGCCGCCCGCCAGCGCCGGACCGAATTGGTTGATGCCGATCGCCGTCGCCACCGCGGCGACCATGCCGCCCGCCGCACCTTCCCACGTTTTCTTCGGACTCAGCACCGGCGCCATGCGATGCCGGCCCAGCAGCCGCCCGGCGAAGTAGGCGCCGCTATCGCACATCTTCGGCACAAAGATCGCCAGCGCCAGGGCCACGCTGCCGCGGTGCGCCATATCCGCACCATCCGGCAACCAGCGAAGTTGCGCCAGGAAGCACGGCAGCAGTCCGAGATACGCGACGGTCCAGACTGCCAGCGCCATGCGCGTCACCGAAGTGCCGGGCTCGGTGAACGTCGCCATCTCCTCCAGAAACACGACCAGCACGGCGCCGGCGAACACACCGGCCAGCCAGGGCCAGGAACGAACCTCCGGCGGCATTGACGCCCGATCGCCGATCAGGTGCGGCACCCAGTTTGAAAGTACCAGGGCAGCCACCGCGCCGTAACAAACCCATGCCTTCGGCTGCCGAGCCGGGTCGAGCAGGCTGAGCATCTCATAACAAGCCGCCAGCGCCAGACCAAGCACGACGACGAGCAGGAACGGATACCACGGCGCCAACCGCTGGTCGACCCAGAGCGCTCCCACCGCCAGGGCGATGAGGATCGCTCCCATCCACAGACGCGTCCTCAGCATAAGTTTCGAGTTTCAAGTTTCGAGTTTCGAGTTTCAAGTTTCGAGTTTCGAGTTTCGAGTTTCGAGTTTCGAGTTTCGAGTTCCGAGTTCCGAGTTGGGAACTCGGAACCCCGAACCCGGAACTCGGAACTATTCCTTAAAGTCCGCCAAACCGGCGTTCGCGGGCCGCGAAGTCACGCAGCGCGTCGTGCAGGGTCGTCCCATCAAAGTCGGGCCAGCACTTGTCGGTCACCCACAGCTCGGCGTAGCTGATCTGCCAGAGCAAGAAGTTGCTGACACGCATCTCGCCCGCCGTGCGGATGAGCAAGTCGGGGTCCACCATGCCGGAGGTGTAGAGCGCGTCGTTGAGCAGCGCTTCGTCAATAGCATCGGGATCGAGCTTTCCCTGCTTCACCTGCTCCGCCAGCGTCCGCATCGCATCGACCAGTTCGGTCCGGCCGCCGTAGTTGATCGCCAGGCATAACGTCATGCCGGTGTTGTCCTGGCTGACGCGGATGTTCTCGTCGATCTCGCGCAGCACCTCCGCACTCAGTCCCTCGCGCCGGCCGATGGTCGTGAAGCGAATGTTCTGCTCCATGATCTCGGCCCGCTCGCTGATGAGATACTGCTGGAGCAGCGTCATCAGCACGTCAAGCTCCGCCTGCGGCCGTTTCCAGTTCTCGACGCTGAGGCAGTAGAGCGTCAACTGGCCGATGCCGAGGGCGCAGCACTCCTCGATGGTGGCACGCACGCTCTTGACCCCGCGGCGATGCCCCTCGACCCGCGGCAACCCGCGCCGCCGCGCCCAGCGGCCGTTGCCGTCCATGATGATGGCGACATGCGCCGGCAGCCGATCGGCATTCAGGCCGGCGGCGGCGAGGCGTTCGAGCGTGTCCGGTTTGAATCGTGCTGCGGTGGTCATGGGTCCGTCCGTTGGGTTGTCCTCAAGGGTACCTCTTTCGCAGCTTGGCGAAGACTTCTTCAGCCGGTGTGCCCTTGGCCTTGCCGCTGCGAATTTCTTCCGTGCGCCGCTCTATCTCGATTCGCCACGCCTCGTCGATCGCTTTCAACTCATCTTCGGGAAGCGAAATCTGAATCAGGTCCATCAACTCAACGCGTTCATCAAAGGAAAGGCGTTCGATTTGAGCCCAGAACTGTCGAACTGCGTCGGTCATGGGCGTTGCTTCTGCCAGGACTCGATAGAGGTCAAACCCGTTTTTTCCAGATTTCCGGATTGCGTCTGCCGTGAACGATCCCGATCACCACGATTCGATTGGGCAATACCCGGTAGTAGACCCCATACTCAAAGTCCACTACGGGCGCTCGCCTCACGTCCTTGAAGACCACTTGGTGCAGTTTCGGCAAGGCGCTGATTCGATCAAGCGATTCCTGAACGCGAGCCAGGAGATCATCACCGAGGCCGGGCCTTTGCTGGTTGTACCAGCGACCAGCAGCTGCCAATTCAAGCTTCGCAGCGCGTCGGATCGTAACGGGCAGACTCATCGCCGCAAGCTCGCTTGGATTTCTGCTTTGGCCTGCTCCCAAGGTATCTCGTCATCAGGGGAGGCGTCCATGTCGGCAATGCGACGCTCCAGCTCCTGCTTCAACTCATCGGTTAGTTCGCTCTTGGCCTGCTCGGCGTTGATGCTCAGGGCCACGGATTCGACAAGTCGAATACGGTCATCTAGACTGAGTGAGTTGACCACGCCCAGAACAGCTGAAAAGTCCATGATGTCACCTCGTATCATCAGGGATACTTCTTGCGTAACTCGGCGAGCACTTGCTCACCCGGGATGCCCTTGGTTTTTCCGCTGCGAACATCTTTCATACGTCGCTCGACTTCAACTTCCCAAGCCTTTTCGATCACTCTCAATTCTTCCTCGGGAAGCGAGATCTGAATCAGGTCCATCAACTCGACGCGTTCATCAAAGGAAAGGCGTTCGATTTGAGCCCA
Organism: Gemmataceae bacterium; assembly: GCA_019752375.1. GTDB lineage: Bacteria > Planctomycetota > Planctomycetia > Gemmatales > Gemmataceae > JAIEMG01. Next base: position 25,464 of record JAIEMG010000257.1, read on the forward strand.
AAGCTGTCGAACGGCGTCAGTCATGGGCGTTGCTCCTGCCAGGACTCGATTGGTGTCAAACTTCTTTAAGCCTACTGCGGCATCAGGAGCCGTGCGGCTTCGGTCATAGCTGCACCTCCGGTGGAATGACGTGATTCCACGCCGCAAATTCGCGCAAGCGCTCGAGGCTTTACCTCTTCCCACGGGATGCCGTCGTTCGGCGAAGCCTCAAATGCTGTGATCCGCTGTTCCAATAGCTGTTTGAGTTCCTCAGTTAGCTACAACCGGTCCTCCTCGACGTCGGTTCTGTCGCCGATGGCCACGACAAGTTGAATGCGTTCATTGAGCTTCATTGCGCTGGCCGCGTTCAGAATCGCTGCGAAGTCCATGCTGTCACCTCGAACTCAAGAGGTCGCACCTCAAACATCGACGCCCGCAGCGCACAGCCGCTTCCTTAGGTTTTCTACGTCAATGTTACTTGCCCCTTGGAGTTTTAGATGTCCCGTAATAATTGTCGACTGCGGAAGTTGTAGCTTCAGGAGAGCCTCACGAGCTTCGTCGCCGACACTAATTACTGCTCGGGGTTGAAGCACGTTCAGTTCGCGCTGCAGATGCGATTCAACGCCATGCCGTACGTCATCGGCTGTCACTGGAGCATTTTCGGGGGTCCGAAACTTTACCACGTTCATCCAAGCGAGTCGTTCTCGATCCGGAACAAGCTTGGAGATGGGATGCTTCCATTTGATCCACGCCCTGCCGCCATCTTCGCCCGCCATGTCGGAGAATATGAACTGCATTAGCTGCGTGTGGGTCTCGACTGTCGGTCGCGATGAAAATTCGCCCAATAGTTCTTGTTGTCTGCGCTCTCGCGGAGCTTCGTAAGTCGCGGGTGATTCACCAGGATTTTGTAAAAGGACCACCACACCTCTCCCACGGGCGTATTGGCTCCCGACCCATCCAGGCTGGGGATATTCTCCTTGTGGTGTATGCGAGCGACAGTAACTGCACATCATTACCGTTTTGGCTGATTCCACAACCATTTCCCGGAACGTATCCATCGTCTGCTCCCGATCCGGCCCCACAGAGACAATACGCACCGGCAACCCCAGCAATTCACCCAGCCTGTCCACATACCGCCGTGCCGCCGCGGGCAGATCGGCCAGCTTGCGGCAGCCGGAGATGTCCTTGCCCCAGCCGGGCAGCGTCTCGTACACCGGCTTGCAGCGGTCCAGTAAGTAGGCGTCGCTGGGGAATTCCTCGGTGCGCTGGCCGTCGAGCTCGTAAGCGGTGCAGATCGACAGCTCGGGCAAATCGCTGAGCACGTCAAGCAGCATCAGGGCAATTTCGTCGGCGCCGGCCAGGGCGGCGGAGTAGCGCGTCGCCACTGCATCATACCAGCCACAGCGGCGCGGGCGGCCGGTGACGGTGCCGTATTCTCGGCCGGTCTTGCGAATTTTCTCGCCGATGCCGGTAGGGCCGTCGTTCAGCTCTGTCGGAAACGGACCGCGGCCGACCCGGGTCGAATACGCTTTGACGACACCGATCACGCGGTCGAGGTTCCGTGCCGGCACGCCCGAACCGCTCCAGATGCCGGCCGGCGAGCTGTTGGAACTCGTCACGTAGGGATAGGTGCCGTGGTCCACGTCCAGCAGGCTGCCCTGCGCGGCTTCAAACAGCAGCCGCTTGCCCTGCTTGTGAGCAGTCCGCAATAACTGTGCCGTCTCGGCAATGTGCGGCCGCAGCTGGTCGCCGTAGCCCAGGTACTCGGCACACAGGGCGTCGGCGTCGAAGCTGCGCGCTTCGGGCGACAGGGCCTTGAGCAGGCGGTTCTTGCGGGCCACGATGGCGTGCAAGCGCTGCCGCAGGTGGTCCGGGGAGAGGAGATCGCCGACGCGCACGCCACAGGTGCGGCCGACCTTGTCCTGGTAGCATGGGCCGATGCCGCGGCCCGTGGTGCCGATCGCTTGCTCCGAACCCTGCTCGGTCCAGCGCTCTTCCTCCATGTGATAGGGGAAGATGACGTGGGCATGGTCGCTGAGCAGCAAATTCGCGCCGACGCTGATGCCGGCCTGGCGCAGGGTGGCGACCTCTTCCAGGAAGCGCGGCGGGAAGACGACGACGCCATTGCCGATCACCGAGGTGAGCTTTGGATTCAGGACGCCCGTCGGCAGGAGGGAAAGTTTGTAGGTCTTCCCGCCGGCGACGACGGTGTGGCCCGCGTTGGCGCCGCCGTTGTAGCGGATCACGAAGTCGTGGTGCGGGGTAAGGAGATCGACGATCTTTCCCTTGGCCTCGTCGCCCCATTGCAGGCCGACGACACAGGTGCAGGCCATGGTCGTGTGTGCCAGGCAGAAACGCCCGGCCTCCAGGGCGGCCAACCGCACCGCGTCCCCGATCCCGGCGGGAGGAGAGCTTCCCGGCCTCGGGTCCGCGCGCAAGGTTGACTGGACCGCCGCGGCGAATTTCAATTTCGTCGTAGGGTCCAGTTGCGATGCGGCTTGGAGCACAAAAAACGCCCAGGACCACACAGGTCTTGGGCTCTCAAGGTGTTGCGCTCCGGTTACCTAGTAGTCATATCTAACGGCCCCGGAAAAACCCGTCAAGGGCATTCGCGGCCAATGACTTGCACCTCGCATGGGTGCCTCTTATGATGCGGGAGGCACTTCCCGAGCTTCCTCTTCCTGCGCGGAGGTCGTCCGATGACACGTCGCACCTGGTTTTGCACCCTTGCCGTGATTCTCCTGCTTGCCGGCTTGCAACCGGGCCGCGCCGCGGACGACGAGGATCCGGACCTGTTCGGCAAACGCGCGTCGGAATGGCTCGTGATCCTGGAAAAGGACACGACGGTCAAGCAGCGCCGCCGGGCCGCCATCGCGCTGGGCACGATGAAGACCAAATCGAAGGCCATCGTCGTCGGTCTGGGCACTGCCCTCTCCAAGGACAAGGAAGTCGAAGTTCGCCGCGAATGCGCCCTGGCGCTGCGCAACAGCACCAGTCAGGAGGCCGAAGACGTCGTCGTCCTCGTGGCCGACGCGGTGAAGTCGGACGAAGACGGCACGGTACGCATGGTCGCAGCGGGCTGCCTGGGCCGCATCGGCAAGAAGGCAACGCCGCACATTCCGACGCTCATCAATACCCTGAAGGAAGACAAGCACGACGGCGCACGCGCCGCAGCCGCGGAGTCTCTGGGACTGTTTGGCGCCGATGCCCGCGAAGCGGTGCCGGTCCTGGAAAACGCGCTGCTCAAGGACAGCGACCGCTTCGCCCGTGCCTACTCCGCCGTGGCCCTGGGGCGAATCGGCGATCCGGCGACTTCGGCCATTCCCGCCCTTGGAGCCGTGCTCATCAAGAGCGACACGCCGACCGAAGTTCGTGAAGCGGTGGCGGACGTCCTCGGTCAGTTCGGTGCCAGGGCGGCACCGGCGACGGAAGCGTTGGCCTCCGCCCTCAAGGACAATCAGTCCGAAGTGCGCCGGCGGGCTGCGGTCGCCCTGAGCAAGATTGGCGCGGGCGCGAAACTGGCGCTGCCCAAGCTTCGCGAAGCACTGGGAGACAAGGACAAGTCGGTTCGCGGCAGCGTCATTCGTGCCATTGGCAGCCTGAAGGGAGAAGCACGGGAGGCGGTACCCGATCTTATCAAGGCCATGAACGACGAGAGCCTGGAAGTGCGTGTGGCCGCCATTGAAGAACTGGGACAGATCGGTCCGGATGCCAAGGAAGCGGTCGCGGAACTGATGATTGCGGCCAAAGATGGCCGCGCCGTCATCCGCAATGCCGCGCAGGAAGCACTCAAGAAGATCCAGGGAACGTCATGAATCCTCGGCAAGCCCACGGTCGCCTGTCCGTGGGCTTGCGCCACAGCATAATTATTGCTCCGCTAATTTGCTTCCCTTCAACTCTTACGCTAAATTCGAGGCGGGTACAAAACTTGCCGAATGGCGTCTCCCGCGGAGACCTTCCCCCTTGCACGCCACGTATCGTCGCTGGCGAGCGGTCTGAGGCGCCTGGCTTGTGATCGAGAGTACACCATTGCCTGCCGCGGACCGAACGCGTTTTGTGTTGGACTATCTTCACGCCCTTCTCACTCCTGCGGCGCCGCGCAGTGGTGCGCCTGCCGATGTCGTCGAAGGGCTCATCCGAGCCTTTGATGCGGTGCGTGGAGGTATTGTAAATCCTCCCGGAGCTGTCGTCCCGGTGCAACATGAGTTCAGCTTGCGCGGCAACCCCGGCGGCACGCGCGAGGCGCCCTGGAAGGAACGTCCTCAGCATTTACCTGGCGCGCCCGCGGCAGAAATCCGAGGCTCCAGTGGCCAAAGTTGCCTGGTGGCTGCGCTTCCCGCGCAGCGGCTGCTCTGGATCGAGGACAGCGTCGAGCGAAACTGGACGGAGGGAGAGAAGGGCACGCTACTCGTCGCAGCCGATGTCCTGAGCCAGCGACTGACGCCCCAGGGCGACGGCGCATCGCGACAACTATTTCGGCAACGCCTTGAAGATGCGGCGTTGATGACCGGTCGCGTGGCCCATGCCTTTGACAACGTGCTGACGGGGATTGTCGGCTTCGCGGAATTGACGCTGACGCAGATGGCTGCAAATTCACCGCCGCATCAGTACATCAGCGAGGTATTGCGGGCCGCGCAGCAGGGCGTGCAGCTGACGCAGCAACTGCACCTGTTCAGCCGCAGCTCCGCGCCGGGACGGGGCCCGACCGCGCTCGCCATGGTCGCGGCGGACGAAGAAGCCCGCCTCGCCCAGACGGCGGGCCCCCGGGTAAGAGTGACTTTTGAGGTGCCCAGCGACTTGCCATCCATCGCGCTGGACGCCGAGCTGTCGCGCCAGCTTCTTGGCCATCTGCTGGACAACGCGATGGAGAGCCTGGGTGGCGAAGGCACGATCAGGGTCTCCGCGTCTCGCCATCAGCTTGCGGATGGGACGAGGGCGGAGTGGTTGGGCAACCCGGAGCCTGGCCCCTGCATTGAGATCCGCGTCAGCGATACCGGCAGCGGCATCAGCCCCGAGACCCGTCAGCGGCTGCTTGTGGAACCGTTCTTCACCACGAAGCCGCGCCATCGCGGCCTGGGGCTGCCGATCGCGTGTCGAATCCTGTTTACCCATGGCGGCGCGTTCCGCCTCGATCCCGGCGAGGGCCGTGGCACCGTCGCCCGTGCCTTGCTGCCCGAGGCAACTCGCCGCGACGCCCAGAAATGACCCCCGCATCACCCGCTCAGGGAGGATGACCCTCATGACCGTCCGAACCGACGCCCCTACGTCGCCCAATGCTCCATTGAACGAAACCGAGATCGCGCCGGATGCGCGCCGCGACCCCAAGCGCCTCCAGAGTTCCGGCGAGGTCCGCATCCTCATTCTCGATGACGACGTCGCCATCGGCGACATCATTCGCCGCGCGCTGTCGAAGAATGACTTCACCGTCGACGTCGTCTCGGCCGCCTCCCAGATGGAGGCCCAGTTGCAGGCGAAGCCGTACCACCTGATCATCCTCGACTACGTGATTCCCGGCCTGGCGTCGGAACAGGTGCTGGGGTGGGTGCAGAAGCACCAGGCCGAGGCGTCCATCATCGTGGTCACCGGCTATCCGTCGATCGACAGCGCCCTGAACTGCCTGCGGGCGCGTACCTACGACTACCTCACCAAACCGTTCGAGATCCCGAAGCTGGTGGAGGTGGTGACCCGCTGCCTGGAGAGCAAGGGACTGCTGCGCATGTCGGAAGACGCCTTGCGCGAAGCCCTGGGCGCGGTCATTCGCGAGCGGCGCAAGGCGCAGAGCCTGACGCTGGCGGAACTGGCCAAGCGGACCGACGTATCCCTGGGATACCTGTCGCAGATCGAGCTGGGCAAGAACTCGGCGTCGATCGAAACCCTCTATCGCATCTCTCTGGGCCTGGGCATCAAGCTCGCCGACCTGTTCCAGACGGTGCAACAGCGCTGCTAATTACAAGATCTGGGCGAGCGGGGTTGCGTAAGCTCCCCGTGTTCGGC
>JAIEMG010000225.1 GCA_019752375.1 Gemmataceae bacterium
AATTTTCAAACTCGCATTTGCTTTTCATTTTGGGCTCGCGGGGTTTTTCACCCCCGGTTTTTTGGTGGCAAAACGGGGGGGTTCACACGCCCCGCTCGCCTGGCGTCTGCCTAAGTTAATGGCATTCGACCAAGCTCCAATACCCAAGCCATGCCAGGCGTTGGGACTTGGACATTCGTCATTGATTCGTCATTCGGGCTTCGTCATTCGTCATTAACCCGCCGTTACTTCTTTTCCTGCTGCCGCACGACCAGCACCTTCACCTCGGTCTCGATCTCGAAGCCGAGGTGGATCTTGACGGCGAACAAGGCGCATTCCTTGATCGGTCCTTCCAGCCGGACGGCTTCGGGATCGACGGTCAGGTTTTGCCGCTTGAGCGCTGCGGAGATTTCCGGTGCGCCGACGGAGCCGTAGAGATGGCCTTCCTCGTTGGCGTTGGCCTCGATGGTGACGGTCACGCGCTGGATCTGCTCGGCCATTACGCGCAGGTCGGCCATGCGCGCCTCGCGCATCTGGTTGACGCGCACCTTGTAGCGCTCCAGCAAGCGCAGGTTGTGCTCGGAAGGAATAGTGGCCAGGCCGTTGGGCAGCAAGTAATTGCGGCCATAGCCGGTCTTCACCTCGACCAGGTCGCCCTGCTTGCCGAGATGCGCCACGTCCTCGGTCAGGACGAGCTGCATGCCGCCGTGGCTTCCCTTGCGCACCTGGTTGCGTTTTTTGGTGATCATTTTTATGTCATCCTGCATTGCGATCAGAACGGAATGTTATCCTGCGTCTCGGGCATGTCCGGTTCCACAGGCTCGGGTTCGCCCCCATCGTCGTAGGAGTTGCCCCGCGCGGGCGCTGGAGCCCGTCCCGGTGCGGCGCTGCGCGGGGCGCCGCCTGAATACGATCCCCCACTGCCGTCTTCGCGCCGCTCCAGGAACTGAATGTCATCGACAACGACGCGCAACTTCGATTGCTTCTTGCCGTCTTCCTTGCCAGTCCACTCCTCGAGGACGAGATGGCCCTCGACGTAAACCTGCTGTCCCTTGCGCAGATACTGTTCCACGAGGTCGGCCAGCTTGCGTCCCGTCTCCCGATTGAACGCCTTCACATCGACGAAGACCGGTACTTCCTCCCACTGGCCGCTCTGGGCGTTCTTCTTGCGATTGTTGACGGCGAACCCGAAATTAGCCACCTTTCCGCCCGTGGCAAAGGTTCGCACTTCGGGGTCGCGGGTCAGACGACCAATTAACATCACCTTGTTCAAGTTAGCCATGGGGCAGTCTCCGGAGCCTCGGGATAGTTCTCTTGGGAGTGAGGCACCACCCAAAAAGTGTAAAAGTGGATGCAGTATACATCCGTTGGGCATATCCCGGCAAGGTCCGCAGTCAGCCTCCGTGCAAGAGTTGGGTTAGTCCTTATCGGGGATGTCCGCATCTTCATGGCGGCGCGGCCGGCGCGGCCGATCTTCGCCGTCAGCGCCCGCAGCCGCATCATCGCCCGGTTCATCGGACGTCACCTGCAGTGCCAGGGCGTGCTCGTCGCGTGCCAGCGTCAGCATCGTGTCGACGAGTTTGGCGTCGATCTTCAGCGTCAGTGAGCGGAGGATGGATTCGTTCAGCGAGAAGTCGTGCTCGATGTTCGCCAGGTTCTGGCTATCGGTGCGGAAGTACGTGAGGTAGTACAGGCCCTTCTTGTGGCTGACGTTGCCGTGCCGCATGGGGTAGGCCAGTCGGCGCTCGTCCCACGGCCGGCTGGCCAGGATTTCCGACTTGTTCTTCTCCAGGATGCCGTGCAGCTGCTGGGCCGCGGCATGGACGTCGCCCGCCACCTTGGTGGGATCCAGAAGAAACATGCACTCATAGACATTCGCTGGCATCGTTCGCTCGCTTCCAGACGCCCGCCGGTCGGCGGGATGGGATAAAAACGCTATTGCGCTCGCTCACTCCATGTTGCCGAGGAATGACGAATGACGAAGCCCGAATGACGAAACAATGACCAATGACGAAGCTCCAACGACCTGTTTCTCGTTTTTTGTGATTGGGCATTCGTCATTGATTCGTCATTCGGGCTTCGTCATTCGTCATTCGTCATTCCACCTGGCTAACCATTGTACTGATTCATCGCCGCCCCGGTTCCCTGTCGCGCCCAGATGATGACGGCCTGGGCCGCGGTCCGCACCGCTTCGTCGATCACCGGCCGTTCCGTCGAGCGAAACCGGCCCAGGACGTGATCGACCGTATCGTTCTCTCTCGGCACATCCACGCCGACCCGCAGCCGAGCGTACTCCGTCGTGCCCAGGTGGTCCTGGATGTTGCGGAGCCCGTTGTGTCCGCCGTGCGTACCCTTGGCTCGAAAACGCAGCTTGCCCAGCGGCAAGTTGATGTCGTCGCAGACGACCAGCAGGTCCTCGTGCGGCAGCTGATAAAAGTCCAGAATCTGCCGCACCGGCCGGCCGCTGAGGTTCATGTAGGTCAGCGGCTTGATCAGCAGGAGCTTCAGGTCGTCTTCGACCAACTCGCCGATGAACGCCTCGAACCGCTCGCGCCAGGCAGCGGCCCGCGAACTCTCGGCCAGCAGATCGACGACGGCGAAACCGACGTTGTGCCGGGTGCCCGCGTACTGTTTGCCGGGATTGCCGAGGCCAACAATGACCTTCATAGGAATCAGGGGTCAGGAAACAGGAGTCAGAAAGCAACTGTTCAAGGTCAGGCCGCCTGACTCCTGGTCCCTGACTCCTGATTCCTGATTCCTGATTCCTGCTATTCGGCTTCTTCTTCCGCGGCGACCTTGCGACCGATCACTTCGGGCTCGGCGGTCTCGGTTCCCGGCGCGCCTGGGACGCCGCCCGCGGTGGCTTCGACGACCGGCGCCTTGACCTGTACCACGATCGCGTCGGCATCGACCATCGCCTTGACGCCTTCGGGCAACACCAGGTCGCGCACGTGCACGGATTGACCGATCTGCAACTCGCCGATATTGACGCGAATGTGGTCCGGCACGCTGATGGCCAGGCACTCGATCGACAGCTGATGCAGCGGCTGATCGAGCGCTCCGCCCGCCGTCACACCGGGTGCGATGCCGCGCAACTCCACGCGGACGTCGAGCACCACGCGCTCGTCGATGGCGACGCGAGCGAAGTCCACGTGCAGCAATTCCTTGCCGAGATGGTCCCACTGGACTTCGCGGATCAGGGCCTTCTGCACTTTGCCGTCGGACTTGAGGTCCACGACCCGGGCGCCGTGGCGAATGGCCTTCTCCAGGTCTTCGCCCGCCAGCGTAACGGCGACGGTCCCTTCTTCGTGTCCATAAACGACAGCGGGAATCAATCCCTTGCGTCGCAGGCGACGGGCCTCATTGGAACCGTGGGGCTTGCGCGTTTGAGTTGCCAGTTCGACGGTTTCAGCCATGATTCGCTCTCGAGCAGTTCGATCAAAACAAAAAGAGAACACCCCGCGGATGGCGGGTGTTCTGTGAGGATCCTGAAATCAGGAAGAGGTATTATTTCAATCGAGGGGGTCGGTTGCAAGAGCGCGGCGGAAAATTACGGGTGTGGCAAAATTTCCTGGCGTCCTCGGAGGGCACAGCCTCGTGTCGGGCAGAGTCTGCATTGCCGGCTTCAGCCGGCTCTCCGTCTGCCACCACCTTCAGGTGGTGGAGCAGGCAGGCAGCCCGCCCTGTCGCAGCCGGCTTCAGCCGGGCTTGGAAAGCCTTTCAGGCACGGAGCCAGCGCAGCGGCTGAAGCCGGCATGGGGAAGCCCGGCTGAAGCCGGCTGCGAGGGACAAGAGGCGGGCGGGATCCACCACCTGAAGGTGGTGGCAGACGGGGAGCCGGCTGAAGCCGGCAACCAGACCAGCGCAAAAGCGAGAGGCAACTGAGTTTACAGGTGCCAGGAAAATTTGCCACAGCCAAAATTACGCCGCCTCGCGGACGCGCTCGCGGGTGTTGCAGATCCCGCGCACCGATTTGTCCATGAACGTGAGCAGTTCCACGACGACGTCCACGGCGCCGAGTTCCTTTTGGACCTTGGCACGGGCGATCGGCATCGGCGTGCCTTCATAGAAGAGGATGCGGTAGGCCTTGCGCACCGCGTTGATCTGCTCGTGCGACAAGCCAGCGCGGCGCATGCCGACGACGTTGACGCCGGTGATGCAGTTGATGCCCTGGACCATGCCGAAGGTCGGCACGTCCTTGGCTGCAATCGAGCAGCCGCTGAGCAGCGCCAGCCGGCCCACGCGCCCGAACTGATGGACGGCGCAGTTGCCCGACAGAAAGACGTTGTCCTCGATCGTGGCATGCCCGGCGAGCAAGGCGCCGTTGGCGAAGATGCAGCGATTGCCGATCTGGCAATCGTGGGCGACGTGGCTGTGCGCCATCAAGTAGTTGTGGTTGCCGATCCGTGTCGCCCAGGAATGGGACGTGCCGCGATGGACCGTGACGTGTTCGCGGAAGACGTTGTGATCGCCGATTTCCACCCGGGTCGGCTCATCGGCATAACGCAAGTGCTGCGGACGTTCACCCAGGACCGCGCCCGTGTAGACGTGGTTGCCTTCGCCCATCGTCAACGGCCCGACCAGATGGCAGTGCGGGCGAATCACACAGCCGGCGCCGATGCGGACGGCGCCTTCGAGGATCGCGTAGGGACCGATTTGAACGTCCGCGGCCAGTTCCGCTTCGGGCGAAATGATTGCAGTGGGGTGGATACGCGCGCCGGTCGGCTGGCTCATGAACGGCCCTCGGTCCGGTCAACTCTGGGAAATGAGTCAAGGGAGGCGAGAGCGGCAGGCTGCGGATCTCAGGTGCGGGAGCCCAGGATCCATCCTGGGGAAACGCTTCCCTCCGTGGCGATTTGGTATACGGCAACGCGGCCGCGCCTGCCAAGAGCAATTTGCAGGCGTGCGGAAGACTTGCGCCGGCGTGGATCGGTTACTTTTTCTCCGGAGCGGGAGTCGGTGCTGGCGTTTCGATGACGGTCACCTTCACCGGCTCGTCCGGTTTGGCGGCCGGCTCGACTTTGTAGGTCAGGACGTTGCTCACCGTCTTGAATTCCCCCTTTTGCGCGGTGCCGCCCTTGTAAGCAGGGTAGAACAGTTCCAGGACGACCGTGTAGGTGCCGGCTTCCTTCTGGGGCACGTCGAGCTTGTCGCTTGTGCGGGCTTCGACCTGCGCCAGCGACTTGCCGTCTTTCTTGAAGTGATACTGGAGCCGGAAGCCTGGATCGTCCTTGAGATCGGTGCGACTGATCTTGGCGCCTTCCAACTGTAGCGTAGCCAGCGGCTTGAGGTCCGGCTTGACGCTGAGCTTATAGGTCGGCTGCGCAATGGTTTCAAAAGCGAATCCCACAAGCACCAAGGCCGACAGGACGACGACCACGCGCAAGGAACGGGTCTTCATGGGAGGACTCCTTCGGATGGAGGGCTGGCGGGACAATCATGAGTTTACGGCCGACCGGGTTGCAACTCAAGCAGAAGTCCGGGCACTCGGCTGACTGCGTGAGACGCCGGTGGGTGCCAAGTTACGCCGGCTGAAAGTCAACCCGAAGCGGGTGAATCGTGTGGAGCCCCGAGCCGTCAAGCGTCGCCCGAAGGAGTACGACCGACTCAATCCACCGCGCGAAATCTTACGCCAGCGACTGATCGAGAAAGCAGAGGAGCGCGCGCCCGGTGAACGCAGGGAAATAGCGCTGCTCGGCTCCGACGCCCGCGAGCGTCGGAGCGACCACCCGACGCGAACGGAGCTTCACGCTGGGTAAGCGCCGAGCCCACGTCGGGCTGACGCCTCGACGCTCGCCGCAGAGGGTGCTCTATGCCGCTCGGTTAAGTGAATGGCATTCGGGTCAGGGTTGCTTTGTAGAAAGCCCGCTCCCAGCTACCGTGCGGTTGCGGCCGGCACAGCCGGCCCAACAAGCCGAACTTCCTGTAGGGCCGGCGGTGCCGGCCGCAACTCCCGCAAAATCAGGGTTTTCTGCAAAGCAGGTCAGGGTCCAATGCTATTAACTTGTTCTCGTTGCCGGGCTCTGCCCAGTAACGCACGGTCCGCGAGGCAGAGCCTCGCGGACCGTGAGGCGTCCGACCATCGGCCGGTCCAGTCTGGGAAAGGCTCGTGAGGCAGAGCCTCGCTGGCAGTGCGTGACCGGGCAGAGCCCGGTCGCGAGGGCAACTCTCTCTCGGACTGACTCTCACAAGTACGTCGGGCGAACGTAACCTGCGGGGCGATTCGTTGCCGCCGCTGGCGTTAGTAGCGCAGCTCGAACCCGAAGTTCAGTCCCTGCGCCCAGAACTCGCTTTCGCGGAACGGCACCAGCGGCCGACGCTGTCCGTTCACCGGGGCGGGCGGCGGGCTCACCGGGAAGTTCGGGATCTGCGTCACGTCGAGGACGCGGTCGATCTGGTCGCCCGGCCGCACGGCGCGGTTCAGATAGAGCAGCGTATAGCCGGCGAAGATGCGGCAATTCTCCGAGAACGCGTAGCCGACGTTGATGCCCACTTCGGGCAGCACGCCAAACTTGTCCTGCTGATGCTGGCCAATGTTGCTCGGCAAGGCCAGCAAGCCGCCGACGTATTGCTGCGTGGCACCGCCGGGTGTGATGATTTTCTGGTTGCCATTGATCCTGATGGTCTCGTGGACAGAGCCCAGCGCCACCTTGCCGCGCAGGTCCAAGAACCAGTTGTTGTGTTTCAACTCGAGTTCGGTGCCGATCTGGGCTCCGTAGAACTGGTTTCGGGTATTGAATTGGTCCGCCACGTAGATGCGGTTGCCGGGCAATTGCGGCGAGGTCGGGAACGCCTGGATGGACTCCAGGATGCCCAGCTTCTCGTTCAGGTCCATGTAGCGGAAGCCGCCGAGCACGTCCCAGCGTCCCCAGCAGCCGCAGCAGATGTTACGCCGCACGTTGGCCTCGGCACCCCAGAGCTGGCTGGAACTGGACACGACCAGGGTGCCGGTGGACAGGCCGGCGAAGTTCGGCGGGACCGCCGGAAACGTCGTGATCTCGGAGAATTCCTGGTTCAGGTTCGGGTTCTGGGCGAAGAACGGCCGCGCCAGTACCGGGTACTGGTCGGAGGTGAAGGCAAAGTTCCGGCTCTTGCGGCCCAGCCAGAAGAAGCTGCCCTCAATGCCCCACTGCTGGCACGGATCGCACCACCAGCCCAGGGTGAATCGTCCACCCGAGAAGGTGCCATAATCCACGTCCTGGCCGGCCCCGCCCAGGAGCACCGTCGTTCCCGGTACGCCGATGAAGCCGGTCTGGACCGGTGCAAAGACGCCGGGGGCGACCTGAGCGATGTTGGCCGGTCCCGTCGTCGCCAGCGGCACTGGCAAGGGGCCATTGCGGATTTGCCAGAGCAGATACTCGGCGCTGCCATACAGGCAGGTACCGCTGCCGCAGCAGGTCCCATCGCAGCAGACGCCGTCCAGGTCACAGCAGGGAGCGTCGACGTCGCAGCACGCCGCGCTGTCACCGGTAAATGGGGTGATGGAACCGTCGCCGGGCTGACTGCGGACCGGTCCCGAGGTGAGCATCGGGGAGGGGGCTGGCGAAGTACTGTTTGCGAGCCGGCCATTGACGGGTGCGGAGCTCATTATGGGTCGGCCATTGACCGGCGTCGAGACGACCGGCCCATCTCCCCAGCTCGGTTGCGCGACGAGCCGCGGCATCGGTTCGGGACTTTGGGAGCGAACCACGGGCGAGAGTCGGGTCGGCGTCTGATACGACGTCTGCACGACGCCGGGATCAGCCATCTGCGGTCGCCCCAGTCCGACGGACGGGACCGCGGTCGCTGGCATGACGGCCTCGGTGGTGGGGCGTCCCAGCGTGACGCCAAGTGCGGGCGTTGCGGGATGATCGGTGGCGCGCGGTGTCGCCGGCCGCCACTGGACCGGCTCGGCCGCCGCAGCCGCCGCGAGCGATAGACCCAACGCAGCCGCCCACAAACTTCTCATCGGAGCTTCCTCCCCGAGGTCTCGAAGGCCTCTTTTTTCACCGGTGCAGCGGTGGCGTCAATCGAGGGAGGGTGTATCAAAGTAGCGCAGCGGTGCCATTTATCCCATTCGGCCGCGCGCCCCGGCAAAAGCCAGAAGATCGGCAAAGGAGCGGCGCGGGCGTCGCTCCGGAGAAACGCACAGTCCGCAGATGAGGCTGGGATTGCCTAGTTTGACAGGAGGGAGGCAGGGGAATGACGAATGCCGAAGCCCGAATGACGAATCAATGACCAATGACCAAGCCCCAAGGTCGCTCCCGGCTGTGTTCCAGGTTCGGACATTGGGGCTTGGTCCTTGATTCGTCATTCGGGCTTCGGCATTCGTCATTTCAGCGCTCATGCCAGCTTCCGGTTCTCCAACATTGCCCGGGTTCGGGTCTCCAGCGCCTTGCCGAGGGTGGTGCCGATGGCCTGCAGGAACCAGGGCAGGTCGACCTCGACGCGGACGAGGCGGTCCTCGACCCACATCTGGCCGTTAATCGGTGTGTTCAGGACCAAGGCGGTGAATGCCATGGTGTCGCCGGTCCAGCGTTCGTCCACCTGGGCGATCAGTCCGCCTGACTGAGTGCGGAGCTGGCCCATCTGCCCCTGGATGCGGCGTCTCGCCTCCTCGCGGGTGAACTGGTGCGGTATGGAAAGGGTCATCTTGCTCATCGTTGGCGTCCTCGGAGTGGCTCGGAACGGTCGTGTCTTCCAGGATGGGCGAAATGAGTGCCAAAGTTGACAGGTAGACACAAGGATGCGGGACTTTTTCGCGCTATTCCATTGCGGTCGGGTCATCCGCAGAGTTATATTCGAGCCTGGAATCGAGCCGGCGCCCGGCGCTCCGGCCTCGGCGCGTTGGCATAAGATGTTTATATAAATAAGGTTGCGCCTCCATTTCGCGTCTGCATGTGAATCGCATGAATTTGCGTGAAAGTGCGTGTGCGGCGTTAGGTCTTGACAGGAGTTTCGTCTTCTTGGTGAGCCATCGATGATCGTGCCGTGGGCCACCAGGACGGCGGCAGATGGGAAAACGACGGTAACATGAATCCAGGCCCGCAAACGGCGACCGCACGCCCGGCGGAGTTTGAAGCCCTGTACCAGCGGCACGGCCGAGAGGTATGGGCGATGGCATATGCCCGGTGGATGGATGCCGACACCGCCCTGGACATTGCCCAAGAGGCGTTCATGCGTCTCTGGAAGCAATGGGAAGCCGGCGAGTCGATCTTGAATCCTCGGGCCTGGCTTCTGCGAGTGGCTCGCAACCTTGCGGAAGACTATGCCAAGAGTGCGTTTCGCAAGAACGGAACCTTGCCGCCGCAGTTGATGAATGGGGTCCGCTCGCACGACCCCTTGCCTTTGGATTCGCTGGAACGAGAAGAGACGTTCGCGCGGATGCGCGACGTAATGGAACAGCTGCCGGACGCCGATCGGGAAATCCTGACGCTCCGGTATGCCCTCGACTATAACGCCAATGACATCGCGGACCTGTTAGGAATCAATGCAACCGCCGTCCACATGCGTCTGAGCCGGGCACGACAGCGCCTCGCGGAACGCCTGACGGCCGAAGGAGTGGTGCAAGTCCCATGAGCCTCAACGAACCACACATCCTGAGCTTTCGCAACCCGGGCCGTCAGCCGGAGCAGATGGAAACCTTGCTGCGCGACTTCTTCCGTTCGGAGATGCCCGACCCCTGGCCGGTCCTCAAGGCGCCAGTGCAAAAGGTCGCCAGCAAGCCGGTGACGCCGCGCCCCTGGATGTCCTTTCGCAGCCGCCTTGCCCTGGCCGCGTCGGTAGCGCTGCTCGCCCTGGCCAGCTGGTGTTTCTCGGCCAACACGCCCGACTACACCCGGCCGACCCCGGACGCTCCCAACGGCATCGGCAGCGCCCGCAATGAGCCGATCTACCTCAAGGGCGTGAAGGTGGCGCCAGCCAAGGACACCCCGAAGATCGAAAAGGGCTGCGGCTGCTGCGGCTCGAAGTAAGCGACGCCTGAACATCGATTGTTTCTGCCCCCACGATGGAGGAGCCACCAAGCCTCGATCGTGGGGTTTTCGCTGCGCCCCGCCCCACTCGTGGGCAGAATGTATGGCCCACACTAACCCGACGCGCCAGCGAGGCGCCCCTCGCTGGCGCGTCGGGTTAGTGTCGGTGACATTCTTCCGGATGCTTGCCTTACTCGCGCCTTTTTCCGGTTTTTGGCAAACACTTCTCTGCACTTCCCATTAACCTGTATATGGCAACCGAAGGGAGCCGTGCGCTGCCGTTGCGCGCGGGTGTCCCGTCATCACAGCGCTCAACTGCGAGCGGAGCAACCGCCGAATGCCTTACACTGCCGAAATCAGTCGCACGAACCCCTCGTGCTTCCTGTTCCTCATCGATCAGTCGAAGTCGATGACCGAACCGCTGGCCGGGACGACCAAGCGCAAGGCCGACGCCCTTTCGGATGCGATGAATCGATTGCTCCAGACGCTGGTGCTGCGTTGCGTGCGCGGCGAGGTGGTGCTGGATCGGTTTCACGTCGGCGTCATCGGCTACGGCAGCCAGGTGGCGCCGGCCCTGGGCGGCAACTTGGCGGGGCGCAGCCTCGTGCCGCTGAGCGAGCTCGCCCTCGCGCCGCTGCGCGTGGAGAGCCGAACTCGCAAGGTGGACGACGGCGCCGGCGGCCTGGTCGAGCAGACGATCAAGTTTCCCGTGTGGTTCGAGCCGATCGCCGATGGCCGCACGCCGATGTGCGCGGCCCTCGATCTCGCCTGGCAGTTCCTGACCGAGTTCCTCGCCAAGTACCCGGCCTGCTATCCGCCGATGGTCATCAACCTGACCGATGGCCACCCGACCGACGGCAACCCGGAATCGCATGCGGAGACGGTCGCCGGGTTGAGCAGCAACGATGGCGGCGTGATGCTGTTCAACGTCCACATGTCGGCCAAGGTGGAGCGGGTCATCGAGTTTCCCGACAAGGAAGGCGACCTGCCCGATGACTACGCCCGGCAGTTGTTCCGCATGTCGAGCGTGCTGCCCACGGTCATGCGCAACACGGCGCAGCGCGAGGGGTTCCCGGTCAGTGAGACGACACGCGGCTTCGCTTACAATGCGGACCTGGTTTCGGTCATTCGCTTCCTCGACATCGGCACCCGCGTGGACGCCAAGAATCTGCGGTGACGCATGAGCAGCAACGGTCCGCCGATCCAGTACCGAGTGTTTCGCCTGCCGAAGCGCGGCGACTCCGGCGACTGCGAGGATGCCGCCGCCGTCGACCTGCAACGCGGCCGCTTCGCCATTGCCGACGGCACCAGCGAAAGCTCCCGCGCCGGCTTGTGGGCGCAGATGCTCGTCGATGAATTCGTGCAAACGCCGGCGCCGCAGCCGGGAGCCTGGCTGCCCGCCGTCCAGCTGCGCTGGAGCAAGGAAGTGGCCGCGCGTCCCTGCGACATCGCCACGGCGACGTGGTACGTCGAGACGCGTCGGCTGCAAGGGGCGTTTGCGACTTTCCTTGGTCTGGTGGTCGAGGAAACCCGCTGGCTCAAGCGTAAGCGCTGGCGGGCGCTGGCCATCGGCGACAGTTGCGTCTTCCAGGTTCGCGATGGCCAGCTGCGCAAATCGTTCCCGGTGGCGCGTTCTGAAGACTTCGGCAACACACCGGACCTGCTTGGCTCCTCCAGCGACGCGCAGGGCAAGGAATTGAAAAAGAAAGTGCTGGGGCAAAAGGGCGACTGGTGTCCCCAGGACCGGCTCTGGCTCATGACCGACGCCCTGGCGCAGTGGTTTCTGCGCGAGCACGAGATCGATGGCAAGCCGTGGGAAACCCTGGAAATGATCCTGAGAGCGCCCGTGCCGGAGACCGCCTTCATCGACCGGATTGAACTGCTGCGTAACCGGCAACAGTTGCGCAACGATGACGTGACTCTTGTGGCGGTGTGCTTGTAAGAGGCAAGGGACGCAAGCGTTTGTGGGGCCGGCTTCCAGCCGGCCATTCGTCTGGCCGGCTGGAAGCCGGCCCCACGGAAAACTTGCTTCCCCTGATTCTAACTCCCTCGGAGGTGCGCGATGGCCTGGCCGCATCCCCCCGATTACAACGAGGCCGTCCAGAACCCGCGGCACTGTTTCGCCGACCCGGAACTGCAGCAGGGCCAGCCCGCCCTGAACGCGCTGGGTCTGCCGTGGCCGCGCTCCGGCAACAGCGCCGACGTTTACAAGCTCACCTGCCCCAACGACCAGGTTTGGGCTGTCAAGTGCTTCACACGGGAAGTCCGTGGCCTTCACGATCGCTATCAGGCCATCAGCGACCATCTGCAGAAACGCCAGCTTCCGTTCATGGTCGAATTCCACTACCTCGACCAGGGCATCCGCATTCGCGGCAACTGGTATCCCATCGTCAAGATGCGCTGGGTCGAGGGGCTTCAGCTCAACGAACTCGTCAAGGAGTACATCGACAAGCCGCAAGTGCTGCAACGGCTGGCACAGATGTGGGTGCGGCTGGCGGAGAAGACGCGCCGCTTTCAAATCACCCACGGCGATCTGCAGCACGGCAACGTCATGCTGGTGCCGGGCCGCACGCCGGGAATGCTGCGTCTGCGGCTGGTCGATTACGACGGCCTCGTGGTCCCGGCGCTGGCCGACGCCCGGTCCGACGAGCTGGGCCATCCCAACTATCAGCATCCGCACCGGCTGCGCGAAGGCATCACCGACGCCGATGCCGACCGCTTCTCGCACCTGGTCATCTACACTGCCCTGCGCTGCCTCATCGTCGCCGGACGGCCGCTGTGGGAAAAACACGACAACAGCGAGAACCTGCTCTTCCGCGAGAAGGACTTTCAGGATCCGGCCGGGTCGCCGTTGTTCCGCGACCTGGCGGAGCTGAACGATCCGGAAATCTGGGCGCTGGTCGGCCAGCTGCTGCTGGCAAGCCAGGGCCCGCTCGACCAGGTGCCGAGGTTACAGGACTTGCTGGCCGAGGACGGCAAGGTGCCGCCGTTGGCCGCGACGGAATCAGCCCGTGCTGAACGCTGCCTGGCCTTCGTGGGGCCGGCTTCCAGCCGGCCTGACGAATGGCCGGCTGGAAGCCGGCCCCACAAAAGTCAGGCGACTGAGACCATTCGCACCCGTCGCGGCACGGTCCTCGAAGCCCTGGAGCGAACGAAGGAGGTGCCGCGGGAATCGCTGGTCGAGGAAGCGCCGCCCGCGCCGGCAGTTTCACCCGCGTGTCCATCCGCCGTCGCCGGGTTCGGCCAGTTCAAGGAGCGCATCAAGGCAACCACGCACTGGTCCGATCGCGCCTTCTGGACGGTCACTGTTGGCCTGGGCGCTTTGGCGGCCGCACTGATGCTTGGAGCGGCGTTCGGCATCGCCGGGCTCGCATGGAGTAGCGCCACCGACCCGCAAGACGTCAATGACGCGCCGCCAACGGTCGTCACCGGCGTGACGCTGAAACCAGGCGAGCAGCAGACGCTCCAGGTTCAGGTGCGGCGCCAGGGCTATGCCGGGCCGGTCGAGGTTCGGTTGGAAGAGCTGCCGCCCGGCGTGACGGTGGCGCCGATCACGGTGCCGCGCGGCAGGGACACGGCTGAACTCACCTTCCTTGCCGCCAAGGACGCGCCGGATGCGGAGAAGCAAGCAAGGGTTTCCGCCCGCTATGGCGCGCAGCAGCTCGATGCACAGCCCGTGGCTGTCGTCGTCCTGGGGACGCGCAAGGTGGCCGCGCCGTGGAAGGCACAGCGCGTCGAAGCCCGGCCCATCGCGCTCACCATCGCCGAATCTCCCCAGCCACGCCTGCTCCCGGTGTCGGACGTGACGATCCGCGCGGGGGAAGAACTGACCCTCGATCTGCTGCTGGAAAATCCGACTCGGTTCGATCCCGTGGACGTCGCTCTTGAAGGCGTGCCGCCGAAGCTTACATGGAAGGTGCTGAAGATGGCCCAGGTAGAGGAGCGCCACGTCATCTCGGTCCAGTTACGGGCACCCGTCGACGCCCCGGAAGCGCAGCAGCGCGTGCAGGTGATTGTGCAAGCCGGCGATCACAAGGTTGCTCCGCAGGTGTTCAATGTCGCCGTGCAGCCCAAGCCGCGCATGGTTCAGCTTCTGCCGGTGCGCGAGCTGGTGGTGCCGGCCGGCCAGAGACGGATACTGAAGGTTGAACTGGATCGGCAAGGCTATCGTGGTGCCCTGGAGGTGCAAGTCGGCAAGCTGCCCGCTGGTTTGTCGTGCCGGCCCGCGATCGTGTTGCCTGAAGTGGACACGGCGATGCTGGAGGTCCAGGTTGCCGACGAAGCACGCCAGACGGTGATCGAGATCGAGCTATGGGCCGTCGTCAACGATCGGCCTTCGGATGTGCAGAAGGCGCGGATCACCATCGACAAGCCGGAGCTGGTCGGACCGACGCGGCCGGCGCCGACTCCCGGTCGTGAAGAAATCGTCTTCAGCACACCGGACGGCGTTCAACTGGCGGGCACGTGGTATCCGAGCAAGAAGCACGCCGATGCGCCGTGTGTGCTCTTGCTTCACGACGTTGGTTCGTCCCAGGCCAGCTGGGAACGCCTGGCCCTGGCCTTGCAGGAACGCGATTTCGCCGTGCTGACGTTCGATTTCCGCGGCCACGGCGAGAGCACGGCCGTCAACGAAGCGTTCTGGCGCGATCCGATCAACGTCAAGCTGGCACGCGGCAATCCCGCCAAGCCGAAGGACCGGATTGCGCACAAGGATTTCGACCCGCGCTACCTGCCGGTGCTCATCAACGACATCGCCGCCGCACGCATGGCGATCGACCGCAAGAACGACGAGGGCGAGTGCAATTCGCGGAAGCTCGTGATCATGGGCGCCCAGCAAGGGGCAACGCTCGGGACTCTCTGGCTCTACACCGAATGGCACCGCTTCGAGATCAATCCGCGCACGGGCCAGAAAGTGACCAGCGCGGATGGCCGGCGCATCGTCGGCGCCTGCTGGCTCAGCCTGAATCCGAAGCTGGGCGGCCGCGCGGTACCGGCCGCGGATTGGTTGGTGCCGTTGTCGCTGGAAAAGAAGGTGCCGATGACGTTCCTGTACGGCACCGAGGATCCTCCCGCCGCCGATTTCGTGCGCGAGCTGTCCCGCCAGACAAAGGCGTCCAAGGTGTTCCGCCCGTTCACCGACAAGCCATTGCGGACGCGCGAAGCCGGGACGCTGCTCCTCCCCCTCGGCACCTGCGAACGGACGCTAATCGAGTGCGCCGAGGCGGACGCCCGAACGGGAGCCAGCCACCAGGCCTGCGAGGTGGAACGCCGGGCTTACTGCTGGATGCCGCCGCGCAAGGTGACAACCGTCATTGCCAAAACGGCGGAGGAAACGACGATGCGCCTGGTGCCTCTGGAAGACTTTGGGGTGATGGTGCCTTGAAACGGGTCAAGCGGGCGCATCGGCCAGCGCGCGGCGTGCTGCATTGAACCCGCACGCGCCGTGAACGCCCGCTCCGGGATGCGCGGATGCCGATGCCAGGTAAAGCCCCTTCACCGGTGTGCGGTAGTTGAAGTACGGAAACGCCGGACGCAGGAATAACTGCTGCGACCATTGGGCGCTACCGCCGCCCAGGTCGCCTCCCACCAGGTTTTCGTTCATCGCTTCCAGGTCCGGTGGTGCGAAGATGGCCCGCCCACGAATCAGGCGGCGAAACCCCGGCGCCAGCCCTTCAATACGCTCCTCGATCCGGTCGGCAAACGCCTCCCGCTGGCCCTTCCAACCGTCCGACAAAGTGTTGGGCACCCGCGAGTACGCCCACAGCGTCTGACCGCCCGGTGGCGCTCGGCTTGGATCCACCAGCGACTGCTGGCCGATCACCAGATAGGGATTGGCCGGCAAGTGGCCGCCGCGCACTTGCTCCGTAAACGCAACGAGGTCTTGCACACTATCGCCGGCGTGAATGACGGCCGATTCCCACGCCTCCGCGGCATTCCAGGGCACCGGTCCCGCCAGGGCCCAATCCATTTTGAAGGTGCCCCAACCATACCGGAATCGCCGCATGGACGCACGCAGCCAGTGGTTCACGTGCCGGGCCTTCAACAACCGGAGAAACAAGGCCGGTGCTCCGACGTTGCAGAGGATCGCGTGCCGAACCGGAAACTCCTCGCCCGTGCTGGTGCGGACGGCCACGGCACGCTGACGGCGCACGAGCACCTCGTCCACGTGCGTGTTCAGTCGCAACTCGCCGCCCGATTCGCGAAAGCGGAGGAGGATAGCCTCGGTAATGGCGCGGGCGCCACCGACGGGAACACGAAACCCCGGCGACGCGGCCAGCAACGCCAGCACCAGTCCCAGGCCGGTGCCGGCGAAATCGTTCGGCCCCAGATCGACGTGCAGGGCCAAACCCGGGATCACGCGCCGCGCGGCTTCACTCTGAAACAATCGGCGTGAAAAACCCGCCGTTGTGGTCATGCCAGCCAGGCCAAGGCGAGTCAGATGCACCGGCCCCAGGCGAATCGCGGCCTTGAGCGCGGGTAAAGGGGACAATAGCGCTGCCGGCAAACGCTCGCCCATGCGCTGACGCCACTGCGCCAGTCGTCTCCAGGCGTCGCCGTCCGCCCCAAACGACGCTGCGCTCAGGTCGATGTCGCGGGAGATGCTGACGCAGCTGCCATCGGGCGCCGGATGGCAGCTCTCGCGCCGTGCATTGCGCCATTGTAGGCCCGCGCCGATCAGTTCCAGCGAGCGAAAGGCAGGGCTATCATCGGCGAACGGGAAAAAGGCCGCGCCGACGTCGTGGAGATAGTGCGGCAACGTGAACGCTTCGGAATAAACGGCGCCGCCGGGACGTTCCCGTGCTTCCAGGGCCAGGACCTTCCAGCCATGGCGAGCCAGCGTTGCGGCTGCAACCAGACCGTTAGGACCGGTGCCGATGACTATGGCGTCCAGCATGGCCGCGTCCTTGCTGCGGAATGACTAATGTCTAAGGACAGCCCCGCAGTGAGAGGGGTCTGAATTTGTGGGTTGTGGGGCAGGTTTGCAACCTGCCTTATGGTATGGCGGATGGCAGGTTACAAACCTGCCCCACGAATTCAGACCCCTTTTTGTGCGGGGCGGTACTAAGGACGAAGGACGAATCAATGACCAAGGCCCAACCCATACCCGCCGCATGCCCCACTGTCGCGTGCGGATGTCATGGCGAAAACTCCAGGCACGGCCACCCTGATTTCCCGCAAGCTAAGGGCGAACGCCCTTGCCGTCAAGGGCAGCAATTTTGCAGGGACCGTCGGTCACAATCGCGAAGGCAGTGCGTGTTGGCTTGTGAGGCGTGAATCGTGTGATCGGCGAGCGGGGCCAGTCATGGCCCCGGTCAGGGCTCAATGAACCGGGGGGCTGACTGGCCCCGCTCGCCGAGGATATCAGTAGAGCACGTCAATACGCGAGGTCTGCCGTGGCTGACACACTCCTTGGTTCGCTGGTTTCACTGTGGCTGATGCTGGCCTTCTTCACAACGCTGGCTGCCCTGTGCTATGCGGCCGCGGACACCCTGATGAACGGCGGCAGCACGTCCTATGAGCAGTATTGACCGTCAGGCGCTCTCCGCCAGTTTGCCCGCGTTCTTGACCTGGTCCCACTGCTCCGGCGTGTAGAGCACTTCGCGGGCGTTGCTGCCGTTGTGAGGGCCGACGATGCCGTCCTCGCCCATGTAGTCGACCAGCCGCGCGCCGCGGCCATAGCCAATTCCCAGCGCTCGCTGCAACAGTGAAACGCTGCCCCGCCGCTCGCGGACGACCAACTCGATGGCCTGTTCGTACAGCGGATCGCGTGCCCGCAACGATTCGAGGAAGCCGCCCTTGCCGTCGGCCCCCGCCGTGTGGATCTCCATCAATTCCTGGGCGAAGCAGGGCTGATCGCACTCCAGGTTCTCGATCACCGACTGGATTTCCTGATCGCTGGCGAAACAACCCTGGGCGCGGACCAGGGTGCTTGTGCCCGGCTGCAGGAACAGCATGTCGCCCTTGCCGAGCAGCTTGTCGGCACCCTTCTCGTCGATCACCACCGCACTATCGACCCGGCTGGCCACCTGGAAGCAGATGCGTGCCGGCAGGTTCGACTTGATGAGCCCCGTGATGACGTCCACGGTTGGCTTTTGCGTCGCCACCACCAGGTGAATGCCCGCGGCCCGCGACTTCTGCGCCAGGCGGATGATGTGGCTCTCGACCTCTTTCTTCATCTGCATCATGAGGTCGGCCAGCTCGTCGATGAAGATGACGATGTAGGGCATGCGTTCCGGGATGCGCTGGCGTTCCTCGTCGTCCTCCGGCTTGACACGGCGCAGGATTTCGTCGTGGGCCAGCTCGTTGTAGCTGGCGATGCCGCGCACGCGAGCCCGGCTCAGGAGGTCGTAGCGCTCCTCCATCTTGTCCACGGCCCACGAGAGGATTGCCTCGGCCTTCTTCATGTCGGTGACGACCGGGTGCATCAGGTGCGGCACCTTGCCGTATTCACTCATTTCCAGCCGCTTCGGGTCGATCATGATCATCTTCACTTCGTCCGGCCGGCGCGTCATCAGCATGCTGAGGATGAGCGTATTCATGCAGACCGACTTGCCGGTGCCCGTGCGTCCGGCGATGAGCAGGTGCGGCATCTCGGCCAGGTCGTAGACCATCGGACGCCCTTCGGTGTCCTTGCCAAGGAACAAGGGCACTTTCGCCTTGGCCGCGAACCCGGTGCGGCCGCCCGGCTTGAACCCGGAGGCCAGCATCACTTCCTTCAAGCGCACCACCGCCCGATGTTCATTGGGAAGCTCGATGCCAACCGTGTTCTTGCCGGGAATCGGCGCGACGATGCGGACGTTGGTGACGCCAAGATTTAGCGCCAGGTCATCGGCCAGCACGGTGACCTTGTTGACGCGCAGGCCGGTCTCCAGCGCCACTTCGTACTGGGTGATGACCGGCCCGGTATGGATGCCGACGACGCGCACCTTGAGGCTGAAATCCGCAAACGTCTTCTCCAGCAGTGCCGCGCGGTCGCGCAGGACCTGTTCCTGCTGCTGGTGTGGGACCGGTTGTGGATCTTGCAACAGCGACAGCGGCGGCAGTTCGTAGTCGGCGAACTGCTCGGCTTCAGCAGCACGCTCGGCCTGTGGCGTCGTCTCGACGCGTGCATGATGGATCGGAATGAGTGCCGCAGCCGATGGCGATGTGGGCGGGGCCTCCACTTTCTCCGGCACTGGATCGATCGGCGGCGCGATTGATTCCGCACTCCGTGCGGGCAAGCGCGGCAGTCGCGGCAATGGCGGCGTCCACTCCAGCAGCCGCCGGCCGGCCCGCCAGGCAAACATCGGCGACCAGCGAATCGTGCGCCAGAGGGCGCCGAGTACGGCGCACAGCAGGAAGTCAAACGCCAGGCCGATGCCAAGCTTGGCCGCGATGCCGACGACGACGAACTTGCCGGCAACGACGTGCATGTCCAGCCAGGCGTTCAACCAGCCGCCCAAGCTGCCGCCGCCATTGGGCATGATGTCGCCGATTTCCGTTCCCAGCGAATCGGCCAGCACGGCAGCGCATGGCAGCAGGATCAGCCAGCCGAGCAGCCGCAGCGACCACTTCACTGTCCCGCGCCGCACCAGGAGCGTGACGACCAGCACAAACCATGTGGCAAGCAAAGGGTAGACCTCGATGCCGAGGGCGTCGATCAGAGCGTTGGCCAGCCAGGCGCCGGGCGGTCCGAGGAGATTGGCAGGCCGAGCATTGGCCGGATAGATGCGGGCATTGGGCATGTCGGCGGCATCGTAACTGAAGACCGACAGGGCAACGATGAGGCCGGTGCAGAGCAACAGGCCGCCGGTCAGGTCGAGATGAAAGCGACGACGATCCGACATGGAGCAGCTCCCGCTTGGCCGGCTTCCATGCCGCGAACCGATGGTCCCACTTCCTATTTTGGCTCCGGTCTCCGGCTGGAATTGATGGAAGGGACGATTCCTGCCGGGATATGTGCCCGCGGCGCCCGTACGATTCCTAGAAAAGACAGGGGAAGAGTGCCGTGCCCATTCCGGAGAATCGATCGTGCTTCACGTCGCACTGTGGGAGCCCGAGATACCGCCGAACACGGGGAATATCGCCCGACTCTGTGCTGCTACGGGGGCCACATTGCACCTCATTGGCCGGCTCGGCTTCCGTCTCGACGACCGTGCATTGCGTCGCGCCGGCCTCGACTACTGGCCAAGTGTTGACCTGTGCCAGCACGCCACGCTGCCCGATTTCGAAGCTGCGATGCCCGAGGTTCGCGTCTTCTGTTACAGCGCCCATTCGACCCGGCTTTACACGCAGGCGACTTATCAGCCTGGGGACTGCCTGCTCTTCGGCGGCGAGACGCGCGGACTGCCTCCCACGGTCATCGAGCGCGCCGGCGACCGCGCACTGCACATCCCGATGCCGACCAGAAACGTCCGGAGTCTTAACCTGGCCACCGCCGTCGGGATCGTCCTCTACGAGGCTCTGCGTCAGCTGAATAAGTGGTAAACTCGGCAAGCCTGCCAATCCCACTTCACCATACTGCTCTGCACGTTCTTC
This sequence comes from Gemmataceae bacterium, assembly GCA_019752375.1. Lineage (GTDB taxonomy): Bacteria > Planctomycetota > Planctomycetia > Gemmatales > Gemmataceae > JAIEMG01. The sequence goes on from JAIEMG010000225.1 coordinate 20,451, forward strand.
ACAATTCAGCCGATATAGGAACGACCGGAGCCATCACTCTCCTTCGCCCGGAGGTCCAGCCGTTCACCATGCACACCAATGTCGCGTCGTTGCCGAAAGTGGAAGACGTCCGTCGCCACGTCCTGCAAACGCTGTGCAGGCACGACAACCTGGAACCCAGCCAAACGCCGCTCTTCCAGGGCCTGATTAAACGCGCGGGGAAGCCGTGTGGTTTGTTCTTTCAGATTCAAGGACCGCGCATGCTGAAGACCTACGCAGTCTGGGCCGGCGAGGAGGATCGCATCCTCTTCTACGATTGTACCGGACAGCGCTTTGCGGAGACGAAGCTCAGTGAGGCGCCCGACCCGCAGAAGTTAGCAGCGTAGGCGGTGACAAGGTGACAAGGTGACAAGGTGACAAGGTGACAAGGTGACAAGGTGACAAGGTGACAAGGTGACAAGGTGAGGTCCACCTTAGGTCACCTTGTCACCTTGTCACCTTGTCACCTTGTCATCCTCTCACGCGGCTCGCAGCACCAGGCATGTGTTGCTGCCGCCGAAGCCGAATGAGTTCGATAGGGCGACGCGGACCGGGTGCGGACGGGCCTCGTTGGGCACGTGGCAGAGTTTGCACTCGGGATCGGGATTGTGGAGATTGATCGTCGGCGGCACGGCGTTGCGTTCCATTGCCACCAGGCATGCCAGCGCTTCCACGGCGGCGGCGGCGGTCAGCAGATGGCCGGTCATGCTCTTCGTGGAACTTACGGGGACTTTCGAAAGGGAATCGCCCAGCACGGCTTCCAGGACCCGTGCCTCGGCCGAATCGCCGACCGGAGTGCTGGTCGCGTGTGCGTTGATGTAGCCGATCTCGGACGGCACCACGCGTGCATCCGCCAGTGCCAGGCGCATCGCCTGGATGGCGGGCTTCGGATCGGGACTGGGGATCACCATGTTGTGAGCGTCGCTGCTGGCGCCGAAGCCGGCCACCTCGGCGTAAACGCGAACGGATCGACGGCGTGCCGTTTCCGCGCGCTCCAGCACGAAGACCGCCCCGCCTTCGCCCATGACGAAGCCGTCGCGGTCCTTGTCGAACGGCCGTGATGCAGCTTGCGGATCGCCGTTGCGGCGGGACAAGGCGCGCAAATTGCCGAAGCCGGCCAGGGACATCGGCGTCACCGCCATGTCGCAGGCGCCGGCCAGGCAAACGTCCACCCAGCCCAGTTCCAGCCAGCGTTTGGCCTGCGCAAGGGCGTAATTGCCGCTGGCGCATGCCGCCGACACGCTCGCGACGGGACCGCCCATGTGCAATTCGCGGCGCAGGGACTGCACCAGCGATTCGCTGTCTTCCGACGGGCACTGGATGCGCTGGCCGCCCTGGGCCGCGTCCGCTTCCCAGGCGATGAGCCATTCGGCGCCAATGCCCATGACCATGCCGAGGCGGATGCTCTTCCGTTCCGTCCACCGGCCGGAATCGCGCAGCGCTTCCGCGCAGCACCACAGGCTCAATTGCATCTGCCGCGAGAGCTTGCCGAACGATGCGGCGTCCCAGCCTTCGGGAGTCGGCACCTGGTCGAACTGCCCCGCGATCTGGCTCGGATGATCGCCGACGTTGAACCGCGTGACCTGCCGCACGCCGGAACGGCCGGCGAGCAGGTTGTCGCCCACTTCGCGGTAGCTGGAGCCCAGCGGCGTTGCCGTTCCGACGCCTGTGATCAGCACTTCGTTCGTGTGGCTCACCGCTTGTTCTCCGTGGCGGCCCCGTTCGTTGCCCGCTTGCCTGCTTGTCAGGCTGCCAGGCGCTTCGCGTGAATGCAGCAGATGCTGGCTACCCCAGGCGTCAGTTCCACCGCGCCTCCGCAGTCGAGGCGCCATCCGCCGGTCGTCGCAGGCGACGACTCCAGCCAGTCGCAGAGCGCCTCCACACTGACACAGTCGCCATTCGTCCTCGTCTTCGTGGGCGCGACCCGGAGGCGCAGACCTCGCCAGGACGGGTCGGCAGCGCGAAGGGCCAAGGCCACGGCGCTGCAGACTGGTCGAGCTCCGACCGGTTCATCCTGTCCCGGCATTGGCTCGGGGTCCCAGCCGGTAAACACGGCCCACACGCCCGGCAATGGATCGCGGCCCACCATGGCCGCCACCGCAAGCAGCGCCTCGCTCGCGCAGCCGGGGCCGCCGCCGATGCCGAGGTTTGGCCCGTGGATGGCCAGCGCCTGACTCAGCGTTCCCGAGATGGCGTGCAAGGAGCGGTGCGGAATCATATGCGGGGAAACGCCCCAGGCGCCCTCGGCAAAAAAGCGACGCACGGCGCTCAGCATGGTCGTGCGGCCAAGAAAGCGCGGCGCGGCGAGGACGCCCCAATTGGTGAAATCGGTCGTCCCGAGATCGGAATTCTGAATGGCACGGCCGATGCAGGCCACTGCGGCAATGGTCTGTTCGTCCCCATGTTTGAGCAGGGACGTGGGGAGGGTGCGGCCGATCATCCCGCCAAGCTGAGGCCGCAACGCCAGCAGGTCCTCTCCCGTCATGCGGACGCAGCCGTGGGCTGTCACGTCGCAGCTCACGGCTGCTTCTTTGCAGCCAGGAGACGGGGTGTGATTTGGCTTCAAGCGACACGAGTCCTTTCACGTCGGGCGCCACGGCGCCAGGCGCGGGCAGCCCGTGGACGGACCAACCCCGCGCAAACTTCGTACAGAATTGGACCATCCGCTGTCAACCGCAGTTGGCCATCCGAGCGTATCATCCTTACCATCGGCATTTTCGCCCCAGACCTTTTTTCCCGCAGGACGGAACTTCTCCGAACCGATAACTGGGGAACGGGAAATCCCGGGCGGGGCCGCGTCCATCCTGCCCAGCCTGCGTCGTTTGCCGATCCACCAACCTGGGAGGACCGAGCGGCCTCCGATCCTTCGATTGCCGTTGCTCCGACGCGCTCAATTTGCTTTCATCATTTCGTCATCGCGCGATGGGCATCGACGAACCGAGGTTTGGGCTGCTTCACTCTCTCTCATTTGTGAGACGATCCGGAATGACCCACTCGCCGATGCAGAAGCTCGCTCACGCCCTGCGTCAGAACGGACTGATTCGGTTCATCGAGCACTTCGCCGAGCAGTTTCCGGACAATCACCTCAAGGACCTGGCGGTGGACATGCTCGGTCCCGATCGCCGGATGGCGGTGGCCGGCCATGAAGTGATCAACTTCGGCTCCGACAGCTTCCTGGGCCTGGATCAGGACCCGCGGGTCATCGAAGCCGTCAAGCACGGCGTCGAGAAGTGGGGCACGCACAATGGCGCGTCGCGGGCGTTTGCGAGCGTCCAGGCAAACGTGGAAGCCGAGCAAAAGCTGGCAGCCTGGCTAGGCACCGAGGCGGCGCTGATTTACCCCTCGGTGACGTTGGCCAACATGGGCGCCATTCCCGGGCTGGTGGGCCGGCAAGACCTCCTCGTCGTCGATGAATACGCGCACAACTCGATCCAGGAAGGCGCCAAGATCGCCAAGGCCAACGGCGTGCGCCTGGCGACCTTTTCGCACTGCGACCCGGAACACCTCACGCGCGTCCTCAAGGAATCCGCCCCGTATCGCTGCGCGGTGGTGTGCATCGACGGCGTTTACAGCATGAGCGGCGCCCTGCCGCCGCTGGCCGAGCTGGATGCCGTCGCCCGCGCCCACGATGCGGTGCTCTACGTGGACGACGCCCACGCCACCGCGGTCCTCGGCCGCCAGGGCCGGGGCACCGTCCTGGATGCCCTGGGCAACTACGACAACACGCTGGTCATCGGCTCGCTGTCCAAGGGCTTCTCGTGCATGGGCGGCTTCATTGGCTGCACCATGGAGTTCCAGCGGCTCTTGAAGATACGTTCCAACACGTTCATCTTTGGCGGCCCGGTGGCGCCGGCTTACCTCGAAGCCGTCTGCGTGGTGTGCGATATCCTCAGCTCCGGTGAGTATGAGTTGCTGCAAGCGCGGCTGCGCAGCAATTGCCGCACGCTTGTGGAAGGATTGAAGAACCTGGGACTTGCGGTGCTGGGCGGCGAGACGCCTATCGTCTCCGTGCTGGTCGGCGACGAGGCCGACACGCTGAGCGCCGGCAGCTTCCTGTTCGAGCGCGGCTACTACGTCCAGTCCGTGACTTTCCCGGCGGTGCCGTATCATGCGGGCGTGCTGCGCATTCAGGTGAATGCCAACCACCTCCGCGAGTCGATCCGCGGCCTGATTGACGCCATCGCGGCACTGAAGACCCGCATCGCCCTGCCCGGGCCGGAACAGTTGCAGAAACAAGCGGCGTGAGCGGATGAGCGTTTCGCGAGCCTAAAAAACAGTCAACCGATCGTAACCCGAAGCGTGAGTGAGGATGTCCACGCTTGCGCTTCGGGTTACGATCGGTACATTTCTTCCGCTCGGTTTCAGGTCGCGGTTGGCGACTTCAGGCCGCCGCACTGCCCGCGAGCTTCGTCTGCAACAGGTCGAGCACGTCGCTGACGGTCACGAGCTTCTCCAGCTCCTGGTGCGTCATGCGAATGCGGTACTGCCGCTCGATCTGCGACACGATGCTCACCACGTCCACCGAATCCAGGCCTAACTCCTCGCGCAGTTTCTTGTCCTCGGTCAGGTCCGGGTACTTCTCACCCGTATCGGCCTCGAGAAGCTCGGCCAAAGTCTGACGAATGGCTGCACGGTCCATGTCTTCACCTTCCTGGCTCGAAATTTCATCCTGAGAAAGCGGGCCACACCCGATGGAATTCGGGTAAAGAAACCAGTTTTCTCTCGTTTTGGCAAGAGCGCTTCGCGATCTATCTTGGTCAAATTTCCACTGTGCACCGATGCACACGGCTACGGACGCAGCCGTTTGCAAAAGACCACCATGCTGTCTCCGTCCGCATAGAAATCGGGCAGCGTCGCGGTCTGGTCGTAACCGTGCTTCAGGTAAAAGCGGCGGGTCAGCTCATAGCTGGGCATCGACGAAGTCTCGATGAAGAGCACACGGCCGTTCCGCCGACGGATTTCGTCTTCCGCGAACTCCAAGAGCTTGCTGCCGATGCCTCTGGCGTGCTGCGCCTTGCGGACGGCAATCCAGTACAGGTACCACGAGCAATCGGTCATCGAAGCTGGGGCGTAGTAAGCGAAGCCGAGGACGGCGCCGGCGTCCTCGGAGGTCACCGAGCGATGGCCGAGCGCGTGGTTGGCGAGGTGATAGTCGGCGAGCACCTCGTCGAGGGCCTGGATCTCGTGGGGCTTGAAGACGCCGGTATCGCGGGTCAATTCGAGGAGCGCCGGCGTGTCGGCGGGTGCGGTCGGACGGATCATGCGCGGGCCCTTACAGGCGAAGAATCGTTTGTCCGCTTTCCGGCGCGGACGTACAATCGCACCATCATCACCGAATCGGCCCATTCTCTCAAGTCCGCGGAGTCCCCCATGATCTGCACTCGTCCGGTTGCTGCTCTCGTGCTGGCTTTGCTGCTGCCGGTGCTGACGTGGTCCGCCCCGCCCGAGGCGGCGGTCGCGCACTTCAACCAGGGACTGGATGCCTTCAACAAGAAAGACCTCGACAAGGCGATCGCATCGTTCACGCTGGCCATCAAGCTCGATACGACCTACTCCCAGGCGTACTACAACCGCGGGCTCAGCTATCACCACAAGGACGACCTCGACAACGCCATCAAGGACTACACCACGGCCATCAAGCACGACGCGAAGAACGTGCATGCCTACGTCAACCGCAGCCTGGCTTTCCATGGGCAAAAGGACTACGACAAGGCGATCGAGGACTGCACCACTGCCATCGCGCTCGCGCCCAAGGATGCGACCGCCTATCTGAACCGTGGCCTGGCCCACGCAGCCCAAAAGAACTATGCCAAGGCCATCGCCGACTACGACGAGACGATCAAGCTGGCGCCCAAGGACTACCGCGCCTACAACAACCGCGGCCTGGCATACCATCACGGCAAGAAGTACGACGACGCCATCACTGACTTCACCCAGGCAATCAAGCTCAATCCCAAGGAAGCCGACCTGTACCAGAACCGGGCCGACAGCTACCTGGGCAAGAAAAAGGACGACCTGGCCTTTGCCGATTATGGCGAGGCGATCAAGGCCAATCCCAAGAACCCGCGGGCATACAACAACCGCGCCAACTTCCTGGCCATGACCGGCAAGTTCAAGGAAGCGATCGAGGACTATTCTTCCGCCATCGACCTGGCGCCAAAGGAATCGCTGACGTACTTCAATCGCGGCCTGGCGTACATCCGCATCAACAACTACGACAAGGGCGTGGCCGACTTCACGGAGGCGATCAAGAACGACCCAAAGAGCGCCAAGGCCTACTATCAGCGCGGCAGCGCCTTGCTGGAACAGAAGTTCTACGACAAGTCGATCGACGACCTGACCGAGGCCATCAAGCTCGATCCGAAGTACGCGCGGGCCTACTACAACCGCGGGCGCGCCTACCGGGGCAAGGGCGACAAGGCACTGGCCGACAAGGACTTCGCCGAGGCGAAGCGGCTCGACCCAAAGCTGGGGAAGTGAGTCACGCTGGCAGTCGTTCGTGGGGTCCGCCGTGCGGACCGCCTGCAAGAAAATCGTGTGGCCGGTCCGCACGGCGGACCCCACGGTCGGTGCGGTTCCAAGATCACTTCCATCCCCGCCAAGGAGATTCTGCATGAACAAGTGCCTGACGCTGTCGTTCCTTCTCTTGCTCGGTAACGGTCTGGCTCTCCTGGCTCAGAAGGACAAGCCCGGGACCTTCATTGATCCGGAAAAGGCCGGGCCGGACTTCGCGATCCAGGGCGAGTATGAAGGCAAGACTTCCAAGGACCGTAAGATCGGCGTGCAGGTGATCGCCAAGGGCGAGGGCAAATTCGAGGCGCAACTCCTTCCTGGCGGATTGCCCGGCGACGGCTGGGACGGCAAGACAAAGGAGCCGGCGGCGGGCAAGTCGGAAGGACAGCGCACCACCTTTAACGGCAAGGAGTGGATCGCGGCATACGACGACGGCAAGCTCGTCGGCAACTTCAAGGATGGCGAGAGCTTCACGTTGAACCGCGTGCTCCGCCAGAGCAAGACGCTCGGCGCCAAACCGCCCGAAGGCGCCATCGTCCTCTTCGACGGCAAGAACGCCGACGAATGGAACGGCGGCAAGCTGGTCGAAGGCAACCTGCTCAACAACGGCATCAAGACCAAGAAGGCATTCAAGGACGTCAAGCTGCACGTCGAGTTTCGCTGCCCCTTCATGCCGGCCGCGGGCGGTCAGGAGCGGGGCAACAGCGGCGTCTACCTCCAGGACCGCTACGAGGTCCAGGTGCTCGACAGCTTCGGGCTCAAGGGGGCCAACAACGAGTGCGGCGGCATCTATTCGCAGACTGCGCCGCTGGTTAACATGTGCTATCCGCCGCTCTCGTGGCAGACCTACGACATCGACTTCAAGTCCCCACGCTTCGATGCGGAGGGAAAGAAGACCGCCAATGCGATCATCAGTGTCCTGCACAACGGAGTGCTGATTCACGACAAGGTGGAAGTGAAGGGCGAGACGGTTGGCGGCCAGAAGGAGAACGGCAAGCCAGGACCAATCCAGCTGCAAAACCACGGCAATCCGGTTTACTATCGCAATATCTGGGCCGTCGAAACGAAGTAGCGGGTCACTTCGGATACATTTCGTCGCTCACGGTGACGCTATCGTCCGGCCAGCTCTTGCTGGCGGCGACTTCGGCCCAGAAGCGTCGATAGATGAGCCGCACGCGCACGCGCTGCACTTCCGGGCCGAAGACATAGACGCTGCGGTCGGTCTGGTCCGGCAGCAGACGGGTATCGGTCATTCGGTCCGCCGGGAGCCAGAACGGCACGGGCCGAGGATCGGCGAGGTCGCGGCGTTGCTTGGCGAAGACCTTGCCGGACTTTTCCGCGAACCGCTTGCCGGCAACGTCGGGCAGCACCGGGCCTTCGCGTGCTTTTACCACGTCCCCGGCATTCGCGGTCGTCCCTTCCACGACCAGGAGCAGGTGCCGATCGATGAACCCCGTCGGCACCCGATGGCCCGCGCCTGAAGCACGCACCGCAACCGCGGTACGCACGTCATTCGTTCCCCGCGTCAACGTGACTTCGACCTTCAGGCAGCGGCGCAACATGTCAGTCTGACTGCCGGCGAAGAAGCGATGGTTGCCCAGCGTCTTCGGATTGCGTGCGATGCCGCCCTTGCCTGGCGCGATGTTGGTCATGGCGCCGGTCGGCGTCATGTGGCACGTCTGGCATTGCTTGCCTTCCTGGCGTGCCGGGCTCTCCAGCCATTCGGAGTAAGTGGTGTAAACCGGCACGCCAAAGACGACGCCTTCGTGGCAACTGGCGCAGTAGCGGCTGTCGCGATAGAACGGCGAAAAGGCATCGTCGCCGCGGTCCACGTCGTCGAGCGGGCCGAAGAAGAGCTGCTCGCGCTCCGGCCGCAGCAGACGCAGTCCGAAGCGGCCGTGCGTCAGGCCGATGGTGCCGTCCGTCTGTCCGCTGATCTTGTGGCAGTAATCGCAGTGAACGCCACGCGCCGCCACGCCATTCGCCTTGCGGAGGTCATAATAGGCGTCCTCGCCGACGGGCACCGTGGGACCGTGGCACGACGTGCAGACGCCGGCACCGTCGGCATTCTCCGCCAGGAAGTTCCAGCCGACGTTGGGGCGTCCGTGCCAGTCGCTGCCGTCGTAGAGGTTCAGGAAACGGCGGTTCGTGACCGATCGCGAATGGCCGCTGCGTTGCCATTCGTCGTAGATCGCCTGATGGCAGTTGGCGCAATTGTGCTTGCCGCTCGGATCGGGCGCCGGATCGACCCAGGCGTAGCGCTCGCAGTCGTTCGCCGGCAGCCGATGCAACGTGAGGACGAGGGGAACCGCGTCGGACTCGATGCCGGCGATGAAATAGCCGGTTTTCGACGCAACGATGTGATTAGCAGCGCTGATGGGCCGCTGCAGCGCGAAGCGGCCATCGGCGTCGGTCAGCACGAACGGGAACTGGCCCTTGAAGCGGACCGTGGCGTTGGCGACGGGGCCGTGTTCGTCACGGACTTCGCCGAGAAGCAACGCGAGAGGCTGCAAGCCAACCGGAGGTCCGGGATAGAAGATCAGCAGCGGAGAAAGAACGAGCAGAAGGCAACGGATCGAGATCACGAGGCGAGACCTCGCAAATGGCCGCTGACGTGTTTGATCTCGTAGGGTGCGTCAAGCGTACTCGCGCGGACGCACCGGGCCATGCAAGGACTTCACGTATCTGCGCGGGGCCGGTGCGTCCGCGCGAGTACGCTTGACGCACCCTACAATGCTCGGGCGACGGGAGTTATTTGAGGCATCAGCCACCCGGCGACCCTCCAACGGCCTACCGGCTATTCTGCTTCGCCCACCAAGCGCGCCATTGCTTGATCGCCTCGGCCCGCTCCGCGTCCTTGGCGTCGCGCTCCGGCCCGTAGTCGGTGCCCTTGGCCAGCGTCGTCAGGGCCTTGCGTGCGGCTTGTTGCACGTCGGCTTCCTTGTCGTTGAGCAGTTCGATCAGTTCGCCGCCCATCTTAATGCCCTTGTCGCCGATCACGAGTGCAGTGGCGACACGAACGCCCGGGCGCTCGTCCTTCAGTTTGTCCTTCAGGGTGGCGGTGGTCTGCCGCGACAGGTTCTTGGCCAGGAGATCGCGGGCCAGCTGTTGAATCTCGGCGTCGTAGCCGGTGCCGGATGCGGTGCCAAGGGCGGCAATGGCCAGGTCGCCCGGGCGTTTTTCCAGCTCGGTCAGGATGTCCTTCAGCTTGCTGCCGCGTTCGGTCGTCGCGGCCTGCGAGAGTTCCGCGGTGGTCATGTTGCGCAGGGACTTTTCGCCGCCGACGGGGGGATCCTTTTTCTTCATCGCCAGCTGCTTGGTGTCCACATCGCGCTTGCGGAGCAAGCAGATGGTCCTCAAGTCCTTGATGACCGCCATGTGCGGCGACTTGGTGACGCCCAGGCCGATGTTCTCGCGGGCAAATTCCAGAAGTTGGGAATCATCGGAATACTTCAACATGCCGGCGAGCTTGCGGCCGATGGTGACGGCCGGACAGCTGGCCTCGATGCCCGCCGCCTTGTTCATGCCGCGAATCAGGGCCGGAATGGCCTCGGGACCGAGCTTCTGAAAGTCCTGAAGCGCCTTCTTGCCTTCTTCGCCGGTGAGCTTGCCCGTGTCGAAGAGGATGAAGCGGTCGATGATCCTGTCGATCTTGGCTTCTTCCTCATCGGTGAGCAGCGGCAGGCTGGGCGCGAAGGGATGCGGTTTACGCGGAGTCTCATCGGCGCCGGACGCCAGCGCAGCCAGCCCCAGGGCCAGCGAAAGGCTCAGGATGACGGACTTCATGGAACTTCCCTCACTGGGCCGCGACCGGCCCTCTGGGGAGGAAGGGGCCCCTGCCTCAGGGTATCGGTAATTTACCCTACCCCTGAAACAACCGCAAACAACAATTCGTTGGCGCGGCCGCAAAGTCCGCGCCCCACCCGAGCCCCAGCCCGCGCGAATGTTCGGGCTCGGGCTCGGTCACTCGTACCCAAGGTCTGGAGTTTGTGAATTAATCGCCAACAGGCTGGTTTTCGTGACGTAAGTCCTTTTTCGATGGTCGAAAAATAGTGCGTTTGGCAATTAGTTCACACGCTCTCTGGCTTGGGTACGTAGCGGAACTCGCCAGAGTTCCGAACCGGATCCTGTCGCACGGAAGTCTGGCGACTTCCGCTACA
>JAIEMG010000281.1 GCA_019752375.1 Gemmataceae bacterium
ACAAGGTGACAAGGTGACAAGGTGACAAGGTGACAAGGTGACAAGGTGACAAGGTGACAAGGTGCGTCTGAAGTTACCGTATGACTAAATTTCGGCCGTGAACTTTCGGGTCACCTTGCCACCTTGTCATCATCACAATGGCCATTCGCTTCGAATTAGTGCACATTGACGGTGCCGCCCGGCTCGGCAAGTTGGACACGCCGCACGGGAGCGTCGACACACCGGTCTTCATGCCGGTCGGCACGCAGGCGTCGGTCAAAGGGCTAACGCCGCGGATGCTGGAGGAAGCCGGCGCCCGCATCATCCTGGGTAATACCTACCATCTCACGCTGCGGCCCGGTGATGCACTCATTGCTGAACTCGGCGGCCTGCACCGCTTCATGAACTGGAATGGGCCGATCCTGACCGATAGCGGCGGCTTTCAGGTCTATAGCCTGGCGCCGACGCGGAAGATCGACGACCATGCAGCCGTCTTTCGCTCGCACATCGACGGTTCTCTCCTGGAGCTGACGCCGGAAAAGGCGGTCGATATCCAGGAGAACCTCGGTTCCGACATCGCCATGTGCCTCGACGAGTGTCCACCGGCCGACACGGCCTCTGATTACATGCGCGACGCGGTGCGGCGGACGGTCCACTGGGCGGCGCGGTGCCGGGAAGCGCATCGCCGGCCGGACCAGGCACTGTTCGCCATCGTCCAGGGCGGCACCAACCTGGCCCTGCGGGCGGAGTGCGCCCGCGAACTGGTGGCGCTCGATTTTCCCGGCTATGCGCTGGGCGGTTTCAGCGTGGGTGAAACGCAGGTGCAGATGCTGGAAGCACTTCGCCCAACGGCGGACCTGCTGCCCATCTACAAGCCCCGCTATCTTATGGGCGTCGGCCGTCCGGAAGACATCCTGGCAGCCGTCAGTTGCGGGATCGACATGTTCGACTGCGTGCTGCCGACGCGCAACGGCCGCAACGCATCGGCGTTCACCGCGGATGGCCCGGTTCGGCTGCGGAACGCCCGTCACAAGCGAGATTCGTCGCCGCTGGAGTCCGGTTGCCCTTGCTACACGTGCGGCCACTTCAGTCGGGCCTACCTGCATCACCTGTTCGCGGCGGACGAGATGCTGGGGCCGACCCTGTTGTCGCTGCACAACGTCAGTTTTTACTGCCGGATGATGGCCGACGCGCGACGGGCGATCCAGGAGCGGCGCTTCGCCGAGTTTCACTCGGTCTGCCTTGCCCGATGGGGCGCAACGCTTTAAGATACCCATTTCACCAAGCCGATCCCGGCCCGAAAGGTCTTGCATGTATCTCGCTTTACTACTGGCCCAGGCTCAGCCAGGCGCCGACCAGGGTTCCGGAATCTGGAGCCTCATGCCCATCTTGATGATGGTCGTGCTCGGCTACTTCCTGCTCTTTCGGCCCATGCGCCAGCAGGAGAAGCAGCGCCAGGCCCTGGTTTCGCAACTCAAGAAGAACGACGAGGTGCTTACCTCCGGCGGGATTTACGGCATCGTCGTCTCCGTCAAGGAGGGTTCCGACGAGGTGGCGCTCAAAATCGACGAGAACTCACCGGTGCGCCTGCGCGTAACGAAAGGTAGCATCGTTCGTGTCATTCCCCGCGACAAGGACAAGGACTCTCCCAAGGACAAGGACGAAGGATGAAACAGCGATCGAAAAGGGGTCAGGCACCGTGGTGCGCAGCACCCTCCGGGCCGTTCCGGCAACGGTGCCTGACCCCTTTTCGATTCGCGAAACGCGGAACGCTGAATCGGACTCGGCGAGCGCCGCATCGCGATGAACTCATCCTTCACCGCTAATTGAAAGGCATCACACGCAATCATGAGACCATTTCTAGGCCGTATCCTCATCTGCTTGATCCCGGTGCTGTTGTCCGGCTATCTGGTGGCCCTGGCGGGCTTTCACTACGAGACCGGCACCCAGGGACTGAATTTTCGCCCCGGCGTGGACCTCGTCGGCGGCACGATCCTCGTCTACGAAGTGGATGTGGACAAGTTCCCTGACGGCAAGATGCCTGAGAACTACAAGCCGGAAGACCTGGCCGCGGCCATCAAACGCCGCATCGATCCCAACGACCTTTTCAACGTCACCATCCGGCCCGTCAGCAAGACGCGCGTCGAGATCATCCTGCCGACCGGCGGCGAGCACCGCAGCCGGATCGAGGAGGAGAAATGGCAGCAACTGCTGAACAAGGCCCAGGAGCAGTGGCCGACGATCAAGGGCAAGGAGCTCGACATTACGCGGGGCGACACCAATCGCCTGGCGTCCAAGCTCGAAGAGTATAAGGTCGCTTCCCCCGAGGACATTCAGGCGTGGATCAAGCAGAACTACGCCAGCGCGGGGCAGCGCCAGGACCTGAGCGGCGAGCAGGTGCAACGTGTCAAGGAGCTGATCGCACAGGTCGGCAGCCTCGAGTTCCGCATCCTTGCCAATAGCGAAGATGACAAGGAGGCCCTCCGCGCTGCCAAGGAATACATCGACGCCCAGAACGACACCAAGCTCGACGACAAGGCTCGTCAGGCCCGCAAATCGGAATTGGAGAACGACGCCGAGGAAGGCCGGGCCCCAAGGGTTCCCGATGGCCCCGATGGCGGCTTCTTCGATACTCCCAAGGGCAAGTTCAAGTACGCCTGGGTCGAGCTGGGCAAGTCGGAGCGCCAAAGCCTGGGTTTGGACAACGCGTCGGAAACCAACGCTCGCCCCGGCTCCTACTGGCAGATGGCCAAAGTCGCACGCGACAAGGGCGAGGCGGTTTACCTGGAGGGCCAGGATCGCCAGAACATCGGTCTGCTCTACAGTCGCAAGTCTATCAACCGCAAAATCCCGCTCGACGAGCGCAACGCGAAGAAATACGAGTACTTCTTGTTGACGCGCTTGCCCAAGGCAGGCCAGGAAGTGACAGGGCAATTCCTCGTCACCGCCAAGGAAGACGTGGACAAGAACCTGCAACCGGCGGTGGCGTTCCAGTTCAATAACGAAGGCGGCAACCGCTTCTACGAAACGACCAGCAACAACCGGCCGACCGGCGGCGATGCGGGCAAGTTCTACCGCCACCTGGCCATTATCCTCGATGGCCAGATCATGTCGGCGCCCCGTCTGAACGAGGCGATCCGCACGCACGGCCAGATCAGCGGCAAGTTCAGCAAGAAGGAAGTCGACACGCTCGTCAACATCCTTCGCTCCGGCGCTCTGCCCGCGACCTTGAAGCCGTTGCCCGTGAGCGAAAACACCATCGGCGCCACCTTGGGCGAGGACACGATCACGGCGGGTACGCGTGCCGTCGGCCTGTCCTTCGTGGCGGTGCTGATCTTCATGGTCGTCTACTACCGCTTCTCCGGTTTGGTGGCGTGCGTCGCATTGTTCGCCAACCTGCTGATGACCATCGCCTTCATGGTCCTCGTCAATGCAACTTTCACGTTGCCGGGACTGGCGGGCTTGGTGCTCATGCTCGGCATGGCGGTCGACGCCAACGTGCTGATCTACGAACGGCTGCGTGAAGAGCGGGACCGGGGAGCCAGCATCGCGCTGGCCATTCGCAACGGCTACGACCGGGCGTTCCCGACCATCATCGATACGCATCTTTCCAGCATCTTTACGGCCATTGTGCTCTACACGGTGGGCAACGATCAGCTGAAAGGCTTCGGCGTCAGCTTGACGGTCGGGCTCATCATCAGCCTGTTCACCTCGCTGTACATGACCCGCTTGATGTTCGACATCTTCCTGGCCAAGGGCATTCTGAAGAAGCTCAGCATGTTCCGGCTGCTGTCGAAGACCAACATCGACTTCATGCGGATTCGCTACTACTGGTTCGCTGCCACACTCATCTTGACGTTCCTGGGCATCACGATCTTCCTGATCCGCGGCAAGGATGGCCTGAACATCGACTTCGTCGGCGGCACCGCATACGGCGGCCAACTCGCCGAGCCGATGGACGTGAGCAAGCTGCGCGGCTACCTGGGTGAAAGGAACCAGGAGAAGGCGCTCAAGGTCGTGGACGTTCAGGAGAAAAACGACGAAGGCACGCTCTATCAGATCACCTACGACGACGGGCAGGGCAAGACCACGACACGCACCGTCGAGCTGCCCAACAAGGCCGCAGGCAACACGCCGGAAGAGCGTAAGAAGGATGTCGCGGACCGCGCCAAGACCCTGCCGGACTGGTCGGTCGAGCAGATCTTCCTGAACACCGAGCCGAACGAGTCGGGCCAGAGCCGCTTCTTCACCGTACGAACCTCCGAGAAGGCCTCCGACCTCGTCCAGGTCGTGGTCGCTCGGCTGCTGCGGGACGACACTGGCAAGAATTTGCTCAAGCCCGTCGAGATCATCGATATCCAGGCCCCCGTGGGCAAAAACGACAAGGGCGAGCCGATTTACAAATCGCTGCTCAACGACAAGGACGTGCCGGTGGCGGAGATCAAGAACATCGGCAAGAAGACGATTCTGACATTCACCGATTACGCTTCGCCAGGCTACGTCAAGACGCTGCTGGAGCGCGAATTCCGAACCAACGGCGTGCAGAGTCTGCAACCGTTTGACCTGAACGGAAAAGACAAGGGCAAGGAAGGCCGACACAAGGAAATGGAATTGAACGTCAACGATGCTGTCTGGACCTCGCTTTCGCCTGAGAAATTCAAGACGATCCTGGGGCAGGCGCAGAAGGAGTTTGGCGAGCGGCCGCCGACGGAACGCCTGGAGAATTTCGACAGCCAGCTGGCTGCCGAGACGCAGGGCCGAGCCATGTATGCGATCGCTGCCAGTTGGGCGGCGATCCTGCTCTACTTGTGGTTCCGCTTCGGCAACTGGACGTTCGGCCTGGCGGCCGTGATGTGCCTGATGCATGACCTGTTCTTCACGCTGGGCATCATCGCGTTCTGCCACTACCTCCACGTCTGGATGCCGGGATTCTCGACGCTTCTGGGCATTCAGGACTTCAAGATCGATCTTCCCGCCATCGCGGCACTGCTGACGCTCGTGGGCTACTCGGTCAACGACACCATCGTGGTCTTCGACCGTATCCGCGAGGTCCGCGGCAAGAACCCGGAGCTGACGCCACAGATGATCAACGAAAGCGTCAACCAGACGTTGAGCCGCACGCTGCTGACGGCCTTCACGGTCTTCATCGTCGTGATTGTGCTCTACATCTGGGGCGGCGAGGGCGTCCACCTGTTCGCGTTCGTCATGGTGGTCGGCGTGGTGGTCGGCACGTACAGCTCGATCTACATCGCCAGTCCGCTACTGCTGATCTTCGGCGAAGGCACCAAGCCGTCCGCGTTGCGGGAACGCAAGCCGCAGCCGGAACCCGAAGGCGCAACGACGTAACACGGTTGTCGAATGAACGACCCCCGGCTTCTCGCTGTCTTTGCGGGAAGCCGGGGGTTTGTTTTTTTGTGGGGCACGATTTTATCGTGCCGCGCCTGGGGCATGCGGCACGTTAAAAACGTACCCCACAATTGGCTCACCTGTCGCGGTCATTCCGCGGTTGATGGGCGCCCTTCGGTTTCCGTTGCTTCCACCGGCTTCGTGCCAGAACGCATCAGGATCAACACCAGCAGCGCCGCCAGGACATACGCCGCGGCCCAGTGATAGGGCGATTGATATCGTGCAGCCTCGGGCAGCTTGGCCAACACTTCCCAGGGCCAGGCAATCTCGCCGGGAACGAAGGGCGAATGGATGATCCCAGCAAGGCTGCAAGCGGCCGCGATGAGCAGGTAGATGGCGGCACGAATGGATGCGCCGTCGATCACTGCCGCCAGCAGCGCGCCCCAGAGCAGGCTCGTGACAATGAAACCGTTCGCGAGGCCGTAGATCGTTTGCACCATCGCCTGACCGGGAGGTGCCGGCGCGCGTCCGGCAAGTGCAGCGCCGACCGGAATCGTGATCAGGTAGGCCAGGGCCGGCAACGCCGCCAGGGCGAGGGCGGGATAGTGCTTGCTGGGCGTGGCGTGGAACGACTGGGCCGTGATTTCCAGGCCGACGTAGATGAGGATGGGGAACAACGCGGCGCGCGGCAAAAACTCGAAGATGTGCGTAAACCAGCCGAAAAAGCCGGCGGCCCCGATGAACAAAGCGGTCGCCAGCGTATAGCCCGCTCGCCCGCCCATCGCCTTGTACGCCGGCTGCCCGATGTACGGCGTATTCTGGATCACGCCGCCCGCGAGACCGGCCAGCACCGACGCCAAGCCTTCGGTCAGCAAGATGGAACGGGTGTCGTACTCGTCGCCGGCTGCAGCCGCGCTCTCGGTGCAGTCGATGCCGCCGACGATGGTCGCCAGCGCGAAAGGCAACATGATCGGCAGCTTCTCCAACCCTGCAATTACCACGCGTTCCCACCAGTCCCATTGCCAGACGTGTCCGGGCAACGGCGTCGACGATCCCGTCAGGTTCAAATTCAAATGCTCGGACGGCACCAGCGGCCAGCCTTGTGCTTCCCCCAGCGCCTGGCCGGCGAAGTGAATCAGCACGCCCACCGCTACGGCAGCGAGGGCGCCGGGAACGTGGCCCGGCAACGAGCGCCGGGCGACCAGCGTCACCAGGATGACGACCAGGGCCAGCATGCCGACGGGCGGCGCTGCCCCGACGTCCAGCAGCGGCATGAATGCAATCAAGGCGAGAGCAACGGCGGCGAGGGAGCCAAGCAAGCCCGCCCGCGGCACCCAGGCGCGCACTACATTGCCGAAGGGAGCGCAGATTGTCTTGAACAGGCCGATCAACAGCAACACCATCGCACCGACGTGCCAGGCGAACACCATGGCGGTGTCGTGATCTGCGCCCTGTTCCTTGAGCGCGTTCTCCAGCGCCGGCAACAGCACGAGCTGACCGACGACAAACGTGCTCGGCGTATCCAGGCCCAGCGGCATTGCGGTCACATCAGACTTGCCGCAACGGCGCGCCAGACGGAAGGCGAGCCAGGTGTAGATCAAGTCGCCCACCAGGACGCCCAGCGCGGTACCGGGGACCATGCATTCCAGGACGAACTGCGGGGTGAACTGGTTCGGTGCCGCGGTGAGCGTTGCAACCAGCAAGACGAGCACGGCCACGTTGTCGAGCATCAGGCCAAAGAAGGCGTTGAGATCGCCCCAGGCAGCCCAGCGGTAACGAATCATCGAGGTGGGAAGGTCAGGAAAAGAAAAAACCCCGCTGAACTTCCTGCAAGCAGGTCGAACAGCGGGGCCGGAACAGAGAAGAGGCCGTTATCAGGCAGGGTTGATGATAACGATGAGCCGAGGTGGGTCAAGTAAAAAATTGCGAAAAAACATAGAAAACGATCCGACCGGTACCGTCGGATTTGTCGACTTCCTTAGAGCGGCCCCTCAGGTCGTTGTCGTAAACCAATGCTTTCAACCGGGATAAACGACGTCTTGGATTCGCCTTGCGCTGTCTTTGAGTCGCACTTGCAACCGCCGCCGCAGCCGCCCGCCTTGCGACCGGACCAGGTGCGCCAGGTCTGGCGTGCCAGGTAAAGGGTCGCGCTCGCGACGATTACACTCACCACGATCAGCTGTCCGTCCATCGCACAGTCACCTCTGGTCGAGCCAGCGGCACGGACATTTCTATCCGTGCTGCACCGCGACGCTGCATGTACAGAAATGTCCACGCCACAGCGACGCATCAAAACATGCTTCCGACCTGGTACACCACCAGCGCCCCGACGTAGGCCAGTACGGTCATGTACACAAAGGTGAAAATCGGCCAGCGCCAGCTATTGGTCTCGCGCTTGATGACGGCCAGCGTCGAGGCGCACTGGCAGCAAAGCGCGAAGAACACCATCACCGACAGCGCGACCGGGACACCGAAGACCGCGCGATTCGGATCGTTGTCCCACTTCGCTTCCTTGAGCTGCCCGGCCAACTCCGTGCGGCCGGGATCGTCGCTATCGCGGATGTCCTTGGAGCTCACTTCGCCAAGGTTGTAGATGATGCCCAGCGTGCCGACGACGACTTCGCGAGCAGGGAAGCTCGCGACAGCAGCCATGCCGATGCGCCAGTCCCAGCCCAGCGGTTTGACCGCCGGCTCGATCCAGTGCCCAATCTGGCCGAGTATGCTGCGGCTGCGCCATTCGAAGTTCAGCTCATTGACGCGATCCTCCGCATCCTTCACCGGCTTCTGCACTGACTCATTCTCTTCCTCGACGCGCTTGATGTCGGTCCGCAGCAGCTCGCGCTTCTTCTCCAGCTCCTGCTTCTCGCCGTCCGAAGGTCCAAGCAGGCCAAACAACGAACCAACGCCTCCCGACTTGAGCTCCTTGTTGATCTCCTGGACTTCTTTTTTCTTCTTGTTCAGGCTGTCCACGACCGGTTCCAGTTCTTCCTTCTGCTTTTCGACCGATTTCTCGGTTTTCTCAATCAGCTCGTCGTAGCGTTCGCCCGCGCCGTTGGTGTTGGGGAAATAGAGCAGCGCCCACACGACGATCATGCTGGCCAGGATGATGGTGCCCGCCCGATAAACGAAGGCCCAGGCACTATCGACAACGCGCCGCACCACGGTGCGCGCCGAAGGCAGTTTGTAGAGCGGCATCTCCATCACGAAGATCGGCGTCTCGCCGCGCAACAGCGTTCGCTTGAGCACCAGTGCCACCAGTGGGGCAACTACCAGGCCGATCAGGTACATGCAGAACATGACCAGTCCAGGAACGTACCACGCGTGCCCTTCGGTCAGGAAGGCGCCGATGAGCAGGATGTAGATCGGCAGCCTGGCGGAGCAGCTCATCAGCGGCGCGACCAGGATCGTTGCCAACCGGTCACGGCGGTTCTCGATCACGCGTGTGGCCATGATGCCCGGCACCGCACATGCCACCGACGAAAGCATCGGGATGAACGACTTACCGCTCAGTCCGCAGCGCGCCATCAGCTTGTCCATCAGGAATGCAGCCCGTGCCATGTAACCGCAATCTTCCAGGACAGCGATGAAGCCAAACAGGATCAGAATCTGCGGCAAGAAGATGACAACGCTGCCGACGCCTTTGATGATGCCGTTCACCAGCAGGTCGCGCACCGGTCCCGGCCCCATCGCATCCTTGACCAGTTCGGCGAGCCATTCGCGTCCCTGGTCGATGGTGTCCATCAGGGGCAGCGCCCAGGTAAAAATGGCCTGGAAGACGATGAACATCAGCGCCAGAAACAGGAGCGTGCCCCAGAGCTTGTGCGTAAGCACCCGGTCCAGGCTGTCGGTCCACGTCGCCGCTCGCACCTGCGGGCGCTGCACGCAGCCAGCCGTCGCCTGGCGGATCCACGCGTAGCGCGTCCGCGCTTCGATCGCGGGCACGGCGCAGTTGCCCGCCGCCAGCCGTTGTCGGCTGGCTTGGATCTTGCCTTGCAAATCAGTGTGCTGGTCGGTCAGGCGTTGTTCGGCGTACCCCCCCACGTCGAGAAGCAACCGGCGAATCAAGAACGGTTCCACGTCCTTGCCCAGCGCGGCGCCAAGCGACTGGACTTCGGCCTCAAAGACGGCGGGAAACGTCGGCCCTTTTGGCGTCGTTGGGTTGTCGATGGCGGCCGCCAGGGCATTCTTGAGCGCGGCACTACCCTTGCCCTTGTTCGCCTGGATCGGCACCACGGGCACTTCGAGCTGCTTCGACAGCTTCTCGGCGTCCACCTTGATGCCTTGCCCCTCGGCGACGTCCACCATGTTCAGTGCGATGACGACGGGCACGCCCACTTCCAGCACCTGCGTCGTCAGGTACAAGTTGCGTTCCAGGTTCGACGCATCAACGATGGCAAGCACGACGTCCGGACGAGCCTCCCCCTGCTGATGGCCGAGGATGAGGTCGACTGCCACCATTTCATCCGGACTGCGCGGCGCCAAGCTGTAGGTGCCGGGTAAGTCCACCAGGTCGAACGAGCGCTCGTTGTGGTGCAGTTTCCCCTTCTTCGTCTCGACGGTGACGCCGGGATAATTGCCGACGCGCTGCCGCATGCCGGCGAGAAGGTTGAAGAGCGTCGTCTTGCCGGTGTTGGGATTGCCGACCAGAGCGATGGTGGGAGTGCGGAGCAGTACCATGAGAGTGATCAGTGGTCAGTGGTCAGTGGTCAGTGGTTCGTGGTCAGTAATAGGTGGTTTCGGGATCGAGCTGACCACCGGCCACTAACCACTGACCACTGTGATTGTGACGCACGCGGCCTCGCGGCGGCGCAAACTCAAGCGGTAATCGCGAAGTCGAATTTCCATCGGATCGCCCAGAGGAGCAAAGCCGATGACCTCGACCGTGTCTCCTTCGAGCAGGCCCATCTCCATCAAGCGTTGGACCAGAGGGGCAGTTCCCTGGATCCCTTGAATGGAAGCCTGTTGCCCGACTCGAAGCTCGTCCAGGGTGGCCATCAGGAGCATTCCACAATGGGGGCGCGCAGGTGGGGAAGCGGAACAGTGGCGGGAACGGGCTGGACCATGATCTGCATGGCCTGTTCGCCCCGAAGGCTCAGCCGGGAGCCGCCGACGAGCAGGATGCACGGACTGCCGGAGCGAAGCACCTGGACGCGGGTGCCAGCACGGATGCCCAGTTCGGCTAATCGGGAGACCCAGGAGGGCGAACCAGCCACCTCGACCACGTCGGCCTGCTCACCGGTCGCCAGCAGTTCCAGCGGTAGCAGTTCCATACAGGGATCCATTGGGCGGGCCAATGCTTATTGAGACTTAATCTCAAAATAGTGGCGAGGGGGATGCATGTCAAGCGCCAAATCGGATGTTTCGCGGGTGGATCGTTAGTGCGAATAAGATGGCTTCTCAGCTTTTCTGGCGTCTTTCATCCAGGTAGGCAGCAAGGGCATCTCGCCACGGTCGCGTTGGCGGCAGGCCGAGTGACGTGAATTTGTCCGTCGCCAGAACGCTGTAATCGGGCCGACGAGCTGGCGCCGCGTACTCTCGCGACGATGTCGGCGATAGATCCGCCTTCACACCAGCAAGTTCAAAGATCGTCCGCGCGAACTCGTGCCAGGAGCAGGAACCGGCATTGGTCAGATGATACAGCCCGTGCCGTGCGGTCGGCAGCAGGCTAGCGGCCGCAGTCGCGACATCCACCGTGTAGCTGGGCGTGCAGAATTGATCGGCGACGACGCGCAAGGGTTTGCCCTGTCCGGCCACGCGCAGCATTGTCTCGACAAAGTTGCCGCCCTTGCCGCCGGAGCCCCACACGCCGTAGAGTCCACAGGTGCGCAGGACGAAATGCTTGGGGCACAAGGTGCGCACCACGTATTCGCCGGACAGCTTGCTCAGCCCGTAGACGCTGACGGGGCCAGGCGCTTCAATCTCGCTGAACGGAGTCTGGCGCGCCACGTCCAGACCGAAGACATAGTCCGTGCTGAAGTGGACCAACGTGCAATCGAGATCGCGGCAGATGGCGGCGAGCGACCGAACGCCCCAGGCGTTGACGGCGAAAGCAAGGTCCGGTTCAGTCTCGGCGCGGTCGACGAAGTTGTAGGCGGCGCAGTTGATGACCACATCCGGACGCAGGGTTTCCAGCGTCGCGCGGAGCTTCGCGGGATCGGCCAGGTCGGCATCGGCACGAGTGAGTGGAACGACGTCGCCGGGCAGCCGTGGGCCAAGGTCGCGCCCGAGCTGGCCGGAAGCGCCAAGGACGGCCGTTTTCATTCGCTGGTCGCCCGCTTCGCCATGCGCTGGTGCACGAGTGTTGCTTCACGCGTCAACCGCGACCCCGCGACACCCTTGGTCAGTGACTCGACGACTTCTCGTGCTTCGGGTGTGCCAATCTGCTCGAGTACCTCCAGCGCCCTCAGGCCGCGAAGGACATCCATCGGCGGCGCCTGACCGGACACCAGGCGTTCCAGCAAACGCTCTAGCCGTTGTCGGACTTCCAGGGTCGGCTGGGCGTCCAGCATCTTTTTCAGGTGCGTCTCGACCTGCTCGCCCAGGCGTTCCAGCTCGTCGGTCGCCTTCTGGCGCACGGCGAAGTGATTACTCTCCAGATCGGAGAGCAACTCGGCGATCCGTTTCGCGTCAATCCCGGCCGCAGGCTTGACGCGTTCGCGGAACAGCGTCACCGCTTGCTTGGGCGATCGCTCCAGCGATTCGATGGCCCCGATTGCCTTGGGCGCGTGGCCATCCCCCAGGTCGGCCCAGAGCCGATCCAGTTCCGTGGCCTCCAGCGCGACTGCCGGCGTCACCTCACGCTTGAGCGCGGACGACATGTCATAAACGAGGGCCGTCGTGTCGGCGCTGCCGGAGACGAGCGCCTTATCGCCGGGTGCGAAGACCAGCGTCGTGATCTTGCCTTGATGCCCGGTGAAATCGCCAAGTTTCTTACCGCTGCGCACGTCCCAGAGGCGGATCGTGCGATCGTCACCCGCCGCGGCCAGGGTGCGCCCGTCGGACGAGAACGCCAGGCAGGTCAGTGGCACCGGTTCGGAACGCCCTCGCCCGAGCAAGTTCTTGACACCTGTTGCCAGTCCGCCCTTGTATTCGAGAAGCCTACGTTCCTTACCGGTGGCCGCTTCCCAGACCGAGACGGTCTGGTCCGCATTCGCCGAGGCCAGCACACGGCCATCGGGGGAGTAGGCCAACGCCAGCACATCGGCTTTGCGCACATCGAACTGGAGCATTTGCCGGCCCGCCGTGAGATTCCATACGCGAATGACGCGCGCGCCGGCACCGTTGTCGAAATCGAAGTCATCGTTACCGCCGCCGGGGGCGGGACCTACCGTCGCCAGCGTCATTCCGTCGGGGGAAACCGCGATGCCGGGCGCGTTGCCGTTCTTGATGACGACAGCGGGGCGGTTTGCAATACGCACCGAGAAGGGCTGGCCTTTTTCCTTGCCCGTGGCCGTCTCGAAGGTCTTGATCGAGCCATCCAGGTCCTTGGCAACGACATGCTTTCCGTCCGGCACGAACGCAACGCCCGCGGCGCCGCCGGGGAGGTCAAGGAAGTTCACCTTGCCGATCGGAAACGTACGAAGCTCTTTACCGGACGCTACGTCCCAAAGGTGAATCTTTCCGGAGGTACCGAACAGGAGCGTCTGGCCATCCGGCGAGAAGACCGGAAATCCGGCGCCGTCGGGCAACCGGACGCGTCGCCGCTCCTTGCCGGTCGCAAGTTCCCAGCTGCGGACCGTGCGATCATCGCTGGCACTGGTGAGCGTCTTGCCATCGCTGGAGACCGCAAGTGCCTTGATCGCCCCCGCGTGGCCTTCCGCCACCAGGCGTTCCGTGCCGGTCTCGACCTCGAAGAGCCGGGCGGCGCCGGATTGTGATCCGAGGACCAAGAGCTTGCCGTCCGGCGAGAAAGCAGTTTCCGGCGAGTATTCGCGATTGCCGTAGTTCAGGATGTCCTCGCGACCGGTGCCCTTCTCGCCGAGCTGGCGAATTTCCTTTCCGGTCGTCACGTCGTGAAGGGTGACGTTGGGCACGTGGGAGGGCTTGATGGCGACTGTCTTGCCATCGGGTGCGAAGGCCATCGTGTTTCCGTAGTTGCCGCGTGTCCGACCGAGCTGACGCAGCTCCTTGCCGGACTCCACGTCGAAGACTCGCGTGGAGCCATCCGTCGTGATCGCAACCAGGTTCTTGCCGTCGGGCGTGAAACCCAGCGAGTCGCCGAGCACATTGGCTGCAACCTTGATGCGGCGAATCTCCTTCGCAGCCTCCACTTCCCAGAGGATGATGACCGTGGAAAGCATATTGTTGTCGCGTTCGGCGCTGAGGACCGCGAGCGTCTTGTTGTCGCGCGTGACCGCCAGCGTGTTGCCCGCCCGGCCGTAGTAGACGCGGTTCTTCGGATCCGGCGCCTTGCCGTACTGCTTGAGCTCCTTGCCGGTCGCCACGTCGTAGCAGGTGACCGTTTCCGTGTAGCTCTTCGCGAAGAACAGCTTGCCGTCCGGAGAGAAGGCGGCAGCGCCGTTGGAATCGGCCTTTGGGCGAAATTGCTTCTGCTTGTTGCCCGTGGCGACGTCCCACAGCTGCACGGCGTTATCCTGACCGAGCGTGGCGAGCGTCTGCCCGTCGCCCAGCATGACCACACGCGGGCTCGTGGTCTGGCTGTGCGTCTGGATGACCGTGATGACCCCGTCCGACGTGGAGCTGTACCCACCGCCACGAGTGTCCACGGGGAATGTGATCCGGCGCAACTCCTTGCCGTTGTTGGTGTCCCAGACCCGGATGGTGCCGTCCTGCCCGGCAGAGACGAATTGCTTGCCGTCGCCCGTAAAGGCCGTGAAGTAAACCGCATTACCGTGCCGGAGCCGAATGCTGCCCATGCGCGCCGCGGCACCGGTCGGTAACGGATCTCCGAACGCATCGACCGGTGCGGGTTCCGGCTTTTCGGCCGGCGAATCGTTTTGCGCACGAGCGCCGGCGACGGCGATCAGCGAGGTCAGAAGCAACGACCAGCCGCAAAGGCGGGACATGAGCGGTCTCCTCCGCAAGGACGGGGCACCTCGATTAGAGACTATCTGCCCGCCTCCGTGGGGTCCAGCGCAAAGGCGGAGGGAAGTAGCCAGTAGCCAGTAGCCAGTAGCCAGTAGTCAGTAGCCAGTAGTCAGTAGCCAGTAGCCAGTAGTCAGTAGCCAGTAGTCAGTAGTCAGTAGCCAGTAGCCAGTAGCCAGTAGTCAGTAGTCAGTAGTCAGTAGTCAGTAGTCAGTAGTCAGTCGGAAGTAGAAATGCGAAAACGGGCCGTGGCGAAAATTCCTCGCCCGGCCCGTTTTTCTACTGACTACTGGCTACTGGCTACTGACTACTGGCTACTGGCTACTGGCTACTGACTAAACTTTCTCCGGCACGACGAAGGGCATTCGATACTCGCGGTTCAACAGCGCATTGGCTTCCTTGTCGCCGGGGACCGTTTCGGCCTTCACGTCGAACTTCAATGCGCGGCCCAGGCGATATTGCGTGCCTTCCAGCTTCACGCCGTTGTCCTTCAAGTGGTCGCCCAGCTTCTGAAAGCTCTCGCTCGCTTCCTTGGAGTCCGCGAAGGTTTGGCTGCGGACGTCGAAGGCGGTTTCCTTGCCCAGCCGGTGCGAGATGTTCGCCAGGTGGCACATGGCACTGGAAATGTGGCCTTCCGCGATGTCGGCATTCAGGTCTTCGGACTTCCGGCTCTTCATCGCCTTGATGAAGTTCTGGAAATGGTCGAGGTCGCGGTTGCCCTTGGCGTCGGACAGGACGAGCGGTTCCTTGCTCTTACCCAGGTACGCCTTGGTGCCGCCGCGCAGGTCGCGTGCCAGGATGCCTTCGCTGCCGTACCAGATTTCGCCGAGGCGTACATCATGCTGAGGAGGCGTCTTGAGGCCGCGAATCTCGCACAGCAGCTGGCAATCGTCGTAACCGAAGAGGGCCAGCTGGGTGTTCGGCGTCTGGGCGTCGTCCTCGTAGCCGAAGCGACCGCCGACGGATTGGATGGTGGTCGGCATCCCCTTGCCCATGACCAAGCGAGCAATGTCGATCTGGTGCACGCCGGTGTTGCCGATCTCGCCGTTGCCGTAGTCCCACATCCAGTGCCAGTCGTAATGCAGCTTCAGGCGCTCGATCGGTTTCTTCGGGGCGGGCCCCAGCCACAGGTCGTAATCGATGCCCTCCGGGACCGGTAGTTGCTGGGTATGCTTGCCGATCGAGTCGCGTCCCTTGTAGACAAGGGCACGGCCGAACGAGATCTTGCCGAGCTTCCCGCTGCGGACGAATTCGACCGCCGTTTTGACGCCTTCATAGCTGCGGCTCTGGGTGCCGTGCTGGACCATGCGGTTGTACTTCCGGGCCGCCTCGATCATGCGGCGTCCCTCGACCACGTTGTGCGAACCAGGTTTCTCCACGTAGACATCCTTGCCGGCCTGGCAGGCCCAGACCGTGGCCAGCGCGTGCCAGTGGTTGGTCGTGGCGATGCTGATGGCATCGATGGACTTGTCTTCGAGCACCTTGCGGATGTCCGAAACGACCACCGGCGCCTTTCCGCTGGCCTTTTCGACCTTGGTCACCATGGGACCAACGACATTCTTGTCCACGTCGCAAATGTAAGCGACTTCGACATTCGGGATCGCCAGGTAGCTGTCGACGTGGCTCCGGCCGCGGCCGCGCACGCCCATGACGGCGACGCGGATGCGATCGTTGGCGCCCAGCAGCGATGCGTAGGCCGCGCGGCCCAGTAGCGGAGCGGCGGCGGAGACGGCGAGAAAGCTTCGGCGGGTCATGCGAGTCATGGGTGGGATTCCTTCGGTATGGGGCCCACGGAGGGACCGCCCGTGAGGATGCCGGGGAGTTAACTGCGAAGGAGCGCCCGGATGGACCGGAAAAAGTCGGTCAACGAGGCGTCGGCAGGAATTCGATGGAGGAAACCACGGCGTTGACAGCGGGGTTCAGGTTGTGAAGGGAAACATCGATCTTGCCGGTGCTCGTGTCTGCCGCCGACAGGCGAACGTCGACCTGCTCACCCACGAACGCGAAGCCCTGAAACTCGCCGCGCGAGACGCCTTGGACGACCAGGCGCTGTTTTCGTTTGAGGTCGTCGCCATCCACGAACCACAGACGCAAAACGCCAGGGGTGCCGGGCGGTACGGTCACCTCGAAGCGCAGCTCCTTGCCGTGATGCCAGCAATGACTCTTGACCGCCCCCCAGCCATCGTGATGGCTTCCCTGGATCAGTTTGTAGTCGAAGCCTTCCCGCTTGATTTGGTCCTGCTGCTTGCCGCCATCCTTGCCGCACTGAACGACCAGGGCGGCCGGTAAGGTACGGGGACCAGCGCGGATGGTGTCTGCCGCGGAACGTGTGGTCGGATCGCCCGGCACCACGCCTACCGGGCCAGCATCCCTGTCCCCCGGCCGAAGCAGCAGAAGGGCGGGAACAAGGAAGAGCATCCCAGTCGTACCGGCGCCGAGCATGACGTACAACCGTCGCCGTGACTTCGGGTCAATCTGGACGCGTGTCGGTCGCGGCACGGCGACGATGGGCTTGCGCGCCGGCGGTTCCGCACGCTGAATGTCCGGGGAAGGCTTCTGGGCACCACCGTTGGCCGCGTTCGGCACGCGCAACGTCGAGCCTCGCTTGCGGGGCGCGGGTGTCGCTTGCAGGGCAACGTCGGAAACGGAAGGCAGACGGAAGCTCGGCCGGCTCATCGTCGCCAGCAGCGTAGCCAGCGCTTGCGACACATCACCGGGCGTCTGATAGCGGTCGGACGGCCGCTTGGCCATCATTTTGCGCTGCACGCCTGCCAGCGCCGTTGTCACCTGGGGACGCAGGTTTTGGATCGACTGCGGTTCGACCGCCTGGTGCCGAAGCAACTTTTCCGGCAGCGTGCCGTCTTCGAACGGCGCCCTGCCCGAGAGCAGGAAGTACAGCGTGCATCCCAGGCTGTAGATGTCGGCGCGGATGTCGGCAGTGTGAAAATCGAGCGCCTGTTCGGGCGCCAGGTAGTCCGGCGTTCCCATCATGACCTGGTTGCCGGCCAGGACCGTGAGGTTTCGGGTCGTACTGCCGCGCGCTGGTTGCGCGAGCCGTGCCAGGCCAAGGTCGAGCACCTTGACGAGGCCAAAATCCATCCCGCCTGCCTCCGCCTGTGATGTTGCAGGCAAGACTTTCGATTTTCGGTCCACGCAGCGCGTGACCAGAAGATTGCTCGGCTTGATGTCGCGATGCACCATCCCGCGTTCGTGCGCATGCTGGAGCCCCAGCGCGGCCTGGCGGATGTAATCGCATGCCACGGCGACCGGCAGAGGTCCCTGGTCCTTGACCAGTCGTTGCAGGTCGGTGCCTTCGACATACTCCATTGCCAGGAAGTACGAGCTACCCAGCACACCCGCATCATAGCTGTGCACGACGTTGGGGTGCGAAAGGTGGCTGGCGACTTCTACCTCGCGATAGAAGCGACCGATGGCGTCCTTGTCGTTGAGGAGGTCTTTGCGAAGGACTTTGAGTGCGACCAGGCGGTTCATGCTCTGGTGGCGCGCCTTGTAGATCGTGCCCGCCGCACCCTCGCCGAGGCGTTCGAGAATGACGTATGATCCGAGGTTTAGCTCTGCACCCTGGCCCTGCAGCAGCATGTTGGCCTGGTAGGGACCGAGCCAACCGCGCTGAAGCAACTCCCGCGCCAGTGCCTGAGGGGTGGGGAAGCGGGCCTGAAACCCAGCCAGCTCTTCCAGCTGGGCGCGCTCCAGCAATCGGTAGGCGCGGAGCGCCTCGACCATCGTGTTAATAGAGGTCGTGGCCATGCCAGCAGTCGAGGGGATGGGCCCCCGTCCGGGAGAGATCGGTCGCAAGCCAACCTGCCCATGCTAGCCGCCCGAGATGGTGGACGCAAGCAGTGATACGATTTTGAGCGATCACGTCATCACGCCACCACCAACGGCTTGGCGGACTGAGGCGGCGCGGGCAAAATGCCACGGCAGTGCTCTTGACATGTCCTGCCGGCGATTCGCGAACTGGTGAAAGCGAGCGTCCAGGCAAGGTATCGATTGAACTCGGATCGGTCGTGAATCCATTCCCGACTGCCAGGCTGAGTGCGTGCCCGATCATTCGAACAACTTGCTGACCGACTCATTGTAATGGATGCACTTGATTGCCGACGCCAGCAACGGCGCCACGGTCAGCACCTTGATGTTCGGCAGCTGCTTCTCGGGAGGCAGCGGAATGGTGTCCGTCACGACGATCTGCTTGATGGGAGCGTGACGCAACCGCTCGATCGCCGGTCCGGCCAGCACCGCATGGGTGGCGCAGGCAATCACATCTCGCGCTCCCGCCTTGCGCGCTACATTGGCCGCATCGACCACGCTGCTGGCGGTGGCGATCATGTCGTCGAACATCACCGCCGTGCGACCGTCCAGGGCCGCGCCGATGATGTTGGCGGAGTGCGTCTCGGTGGCGCTGGTGCGGCGCTTGTCGACGATGGCGATGGCGCCGCCGAGCTTCTTCTGGAAGACCAGCGAACGCTTGATGCTGCCTTCATCGGGGCTCAGCACCACGAAATCCCGCGCCGGAATGCCCAGGCTGCGGATGTAGGGATTGATGACCGGGCCAGCGTGCAAGTGGTCCACGGGAATGTCGAAGAAGCCCTGCACCTGTCCGGCGTGCAAGTCCAGCGCGATCACACGGTCGGCGCCGGCCTCGGTGATCAGGTTGGCCACGAGCTTGGCCGTGATCGGGACACGGCCCACGTCCTTGCGGTCTTGCCGTGCGTAGCCGTAGTATGGAAGCACGGCCGTGATCCGTGCCGGCGAGGCCCGCTTGAAGCAGTCGAGCATGATCAACAGCTCCATCAGGTTCTCGTTCACCGGCGCGCAGGTCGACTGAATTAAGAAAACGTCCCGGCCGCGGACATCCTCTTCGATGCGTACTTCGATTTCGCCATCGGGGAAGTTCTTCAGCGTGATCTTGCCCAGCGGATCGCCCAGGGACTGGGCAATCTTCTCGGCCAGGGGAATGTTGGCCCTTCCGCTGAAGACCTTCAGCTTGCAGTTGTTGTTCATGGTCCGCCAAGGGTGTAATTCTGGGAACGGCATTATGAAGGGGCGATGAAGCGCCGTCAACAGGCGCACGCCCTCCTGCCCGTTCTGTTAGCCGATCGGTCGCGAATCGTTCTTTATAGAAGGCGGCCGAAGTCCAGTCGCTGGCTGGGGGTTGTTCATCATGATCCGTCGTGCATGCATGCTTGTCGCGTCGGTGCTGCTCGTCGAGCCCATCGCCTCGGCTCAGCCCCCCGCCCAGCCGCTCCCTGCCGGAGCGCTCTTGCAGCTGGGCAGCACGCGCTTACGGCATCCCTACCGCACGTCGCCCAGCACGGTCGTGCTCTACTCCCCTGACGGCAAAACGCTGGCCTCGCACAGCGACGACCACACGATTCGGCTCTGGAATCCGGCCACCGGGAAAGTGGTTCACCAGCTGACCAACCCCAAGGGTGGCGTCTCGGCCTTCGCGTTCTCCAGTGACAGCAAAATCATCGCGTCGGGCGGCGCCGGCTTCATTCGGTTGTGGGACGTGACGACCGGGAAGCAGTCGCGCGAATGGGAAGCGCACGCCAAGGAAATTACCTCGCTCGCATTCTCACCCGACAGTAAGCAGATCGTTTCCGGCAGCTCCGATCGCAGCGTTCGCATGTGGGACGCGGGGGAAGGCAAGGAGCTGCGCGTCTTTGCCGATCAGCTCGATCCCGTCGTTAGCGTGGCGTTTAGCGCCGACGGCAAGCGCGTCGCGGCCGGCGGTCGGCGTTCGGTGGTTCACGTTTGGGACGCGGCAACCGGCAATGAAATCTGCCAGCTCAAGGGAGACGCGGGCCGACTCTTCGGCATCGCCTTTTCCCCGGACAGCCAGACGCTGGCGATGGGCAGCAAGACGATCGTGCGCCTTTGGGACTTGACGACGCGGAAGGAGATCCGCACCTTCGGGCAGGCGATCGGCGACGATGTCACCTCGTACAACAACGACGAAGCCCTGGCTTTTTCGGCCGACGGCGCGACCCTGGCCACCGGCGGCAAGAGCATCCGCTTGTGGGAAGTGGCGAGTGGCAAGCGGATCCGCTCCTTTGGTGAGCCGGGTAAACGTGTCTCGGCAGTCTCGTTCTCTCACGATGGCAAGGTGCTGGCCACCAGCGGCGGCGACCAGGTCATCTCCCTTTGGGATCCGGCTACCGGTCAGGAAGCACGGCCATCGCAGGGACATCGCGATGCTCTGCTTGCCGTGGCGTGCGGGCCAGGCGGCAAGCTGCTCGCCACGGGCAGCTCGGACCAGACCATTTGCATCTGGGACTTGACCACGGGCAAACTGGTCCGTCAGTGGTCCGGCGATTGCGGCAGTATCACGGCGCTGGCATTCAGTGCGGATGGCAAGTTGGTGGCATCCGGCGGTAGCCGCGGCGAGGTCTGCGTCTGGGACGTGAAGGACGGCTCCGAGATTCAGCGGTTCAAGGGCCATCAGAACGCTGTCCGGACGGTCGTGTTTTCACCCACCGGCAAGCTGCTGTCTTCCGTGGGCGAACCGGGCCAGCTGCGTCTGTACGACCTTGGCCGCCTTCGGGAACTGGGTGAGTTTCCGCAGCAGCCCGCCAACACGGCCGTGGCGTTTTCGCCCGACGGCAAGCTGCTGGCGGCGGGCGGCGCCGATGGCAATATCCGGCTCTACAACGTCCTGACCGGCGAACCGATGCAACCGCCGGCAATGGAGGATACGGGAGACATCATCAATAAGCGTCTCGCGCAAGTGCCTGGGCGGCAGGCGCCGCGCGGCGCCATCCGGCTCCTCACCTTTTCGCCGAGCGGTCAGCGATTGAACTTCTGGACTGAAACGGGCGTGTTCGGACTGTGGGACGCTTCGACCAACAAGGCGCTGCGTCAGTTCGACGGGATCCGTGCCAACGGCTTCCTTGCTGCCTTTGCCCCCGACGGCAAGACGCTGGCCACGCGCGATCGCGACAATCACGTCGTGCTGGTCGAGATAGCGACGGGCAACGAGCGACGTCAGCTGCGCGGCCATCTCAACCTCGACGTCGTTTCGATGGTCGCCTTCTCCGGCGACGGCCGAACGCTCGTCTCCGTCAGCGATGACACGACCGCTCTCGTCTGGGACGTGACCGGCCAGCTGCGCGACGGTCAGTTGCCCAAGCTGCGTCTGACAGCCAAGGAACTCGACAAGTTATGGGGCGAACTGGCGCAGGAGGATGGCACGCGGGCATTCCAGGGTCTTTGGAACCTTGTGACGGGCGCTGAGGACGCCATGCCGTTCTTACAAGAGCGATTGAAACCCGTTGCAGTGGATCCCAAGCACCTCGACGAGTTGATCGTCGATCTCGATAGCAATCAGTTTCAGGTCCGCGAAAAGGCCCGCCAGGAATTGGAAGAGCTGGCCGAACTCGCCGAAGGAGCGCTCAAGAAGACGCTGACCAACATGCCAGCGCTGGAGGTACGTCGGCGCATCGAGGCGTTGCTTGCCAAGGTCGAGAAGGAGCGGTTCGCACTGAGCCCCCATCGTCTGCGTGTGATGCGTGTCATTGAGGCGCTGGAGCACATCGGCACGCCGGAGGCGCGCAAGCTACTGGAAGCCATCGGTGACGCGCCGGCGGAGTTGCGCTTGACCGACGAAGTGAAGTACGAGGCCAAGGCGAGCCTAAAGCGGCTCGCGTTGAAGCCGTGACGTGGGCCGGCTTCCAGCCGGCCAAGGGGTATTGACGTGGGGCCGGATTCCAGGATGGCCAGGCCGGCTGGAAGCCGGCCCCACCAATCGCTACTTCGGCGCAATGACCCACAGCCCGGGGTACTCGGTCACCTGCGGAGCAAGCGGCCCGTTGAAAATGGCGAGCCGGTGTGGTTCCCCCTTCGGCGCCACTTCAGTCTTCAAGTGTTCCAGCGTGCAAACCTGGCCGGCGACCAGGACCTGTCGGAGCGTCTGGTCCTTCAGGCGTTCCAGGCTCACGATCGTGTTCTGCGGCAGCGCTGCACGGAGCTGTGGCTTCATCTCAAAGTACTCCGCCATGTTGTCCGCATCGATCCGCGTGCCCGCGTCGATCCGTTTGCGGGCGACCGGAACCTCCACCGTCTGTTTCTGCGGTACCGTGAACGGCCCGACCACGCCGGCCGTCTCGTGCTTCGTCTTGTCGTCGGCGCGGCGCAGTGCCATCGTCACGGGGCCCTGGTCTTTCAGCCAGTTCAGCTTCTCCGCTTCTTCCGGCGTCACTTCCAGCGTGGCGACCACCGGATTGCCGACGACCTTGACCTTGTCGTCGCGCCGGTCGTCCTGGTTGATGGCAAGCACGTGAACGTCGGACATGAAGATCTTGGACAGCTTCATCCGCGAATCTTCGGGATGAGGCACACTGCAGATCAGATCGACGTGAGCGCCCGGCCGGACAAACCCGCCCACGGAACTGTGCACCGTCACCGGCACCGCCAGCGCCAGGTGTCCCGGTCGGATGTCGCGGCCAAGGCCGTCATTCTCGCCGACGTCCCGCTGCGTGCAGAATTGTCCCGCATCCAGCGTGCGCAGCACTTGCTTGTTGTTGAGTTGCTCCAACGATGTCAGCGCTGCGGGCGGTGCCGCGTCCTTGGGAAGCGGCTGGAGCTTGAAGTATTCATCTGCCTTCTGGATGATCGTGCCGTGCGGCACGTCGCGCGAGGCGACCACGATCTCGATGCGGTCTTCCTTGGGCCGTACCAGCTGGCTGGTCAGGAACGCGGCCGTCAAGCCGCAGCCGATCGCCACCACCAGGAGAACTCCGGTCCTCGACTTCATGACGCATCCTCCACGCGAGAGAGACTGGATGGGAAAACGAACACACGCCGCCCACCGGTGGTGGCGTGCTTCACCGCGATCAGAAACCGCGACGCGGCCGACCCTGTGGAGGGGTGGGACGGCCAGGGACGTGAAAGGGACGGCTTTCGTCCTCGACGTGCACAGGCGACGAGGATGAGGTAAGCGTAACCGAAGTAACATGGTGGGCAAGCGAAAACAAGAAGCGTTTGTGAGGAGCCCGACGCGCCAGCAAGGGATAGACGCCACCTGGGCTGAGGTTGGAAGGCAGCCTATTTTCCGCATTCCAGTTCTCGGCACGAAATACACATCCCATGATGGCTTAGGTTCGACTGCGCTGTCAGGCACCACGAGCAGATTCCGAGGCGACCGCCAATCTCTTCCAGGATCTCTCCCGAGTTACAGTCGTAACGGCGGGTCGACAATTCCAGGATGTCGAGCACGAGACGCTGGGCCGCTTCCGACCCTAATGCCGTGAACACCCCGCGTTGCTCCAGGAGATGGAGAACCTCGTTCAGCAAGTAACTGCCAGCATGGTTGGACATGCAGACCTCCGGAGCATCACTCTTTCGTATTACCGTTATTCTCGCCTTCAAAATCACTTCTTGCCCAGTAGTAAATCTACAACCCAGCAGCCGCGGACGTGTTCGCCGGGTTGCCGGCAGTGGTCCAGGATGGCGGCGTTGGTACAGCCGGCGTCTTCCAACGCGTCGGCGAGGATCGGTATGCGGTCGAAGGCGCCCTCCTCATAGATCGCCTGGGCCAACCTCGGGATCAGGCGATGGTTCGACTTCCGCCAAGCCGCATCGATGGCCACATGACCGAAAGGGCGGCCAAATAGATCTCGCAAATAGTCGCACTGCTTCTTGAGAACTTCGTTGTACCGAGCGGCAGAACCGGGACTTTCGCGGAGCGCGCTCGTCGAGTACCACGACACAGCCGTGGCGGCCTCCAATGGAGCCGCGAACATTGCTTGAATGCGAACGATGGAGAGCAACTGGTCGCCCGCAGACGGCGTTTTCTTACGCTTCGGCCGTTTTGCGGCCATTTTGGCAGCCGCAACGATCTGTTCTGGCGTTGCCTGTCCGTCAGCCCAACTCTCCAGTGCCGCGATGACTTCGGAACTCGGCTTCTGTTCTGCGAGCGCCCATTCTGCGCGGCAGCAAGCGACAGCAAATAGTCGGAGTTTACGATCGCTTGTAGCATGCTGATGGTATGCGAGGATCAAGCGCGGATCGGCGCATTGTAACCATTCCGTATCAGTCATCGGTCGTTGCTCCAAAAACGCAAACGCAGCCCGACGCTGGCTCGTCTATATTATGTGATACTCTCGAACCCGTTCCAGGAGCCTGCGCGATGAAGTCTACCGCCTTCCGTCGCATTCTCATAACTGCTCTCGTCCTCACCCCGCTCTCCGCCCGCGCCGCCGAGGCCGACAAGACCGATCTCGCCCGCAAGGCCCACGACATCCTGCGCACCACCTGTTACCGCTGCCATGGTCAGGACGGCAATGTCGAGGGCGGCATGAATTACATCCTCGACATCGACAAGCTGATTCAGCGCAAGAAGATCATCCCCGGCAAGGCCGAACTGTCGCCGCTCTACAAGAAGGTCGCCAAGGACCTGATGCCGCCAGGAGACGAGAAGCCGAGGCCGGGCGAGGCGGACAAGGCGGTCCTCAAGCAGTGGATCGACGCCGGGGCGCCGCGACCCACCACGACCGTCGCGCGCACGCCGATCACCGATGCGGACGTGCTGACGTTCATCCTGGCCGACCTGGAAAAGATCGACAAGCGCAGCCGGCGCTTCACGCGCTACTTCACCCTGGCGCATCTCTACAACGCGGGCCTTGGCGAGGACGAGCTGCAGACGTACCGCAACGCGCTGTCCAAGCTGGTCAACAGCCTGTCGTGGCACGCGAAGATTTGGCGGCCGGAAGCGATCGACCCCGCGAAGACGGTCCTACGCATCGACCTGCGGAACTTCATGTGGGACGCCAACCTCTGGAACCGCATCCTGAATGACTATCCCTATGGCATCTTCCTCGACACCGCGACCTCGCGCGCCGTCGCCGTCAGCACCGCCACGCGCATGCCAGTCGTCCGTGCCGACTGGTTCATCGCCACCGCTTCCCGGGCGCCGCTCTATTACGACCTGCTGCAAATCCCCGGCAACCTGAATGAACTGGAACGGCAGCTGCGCGTCGACGTGGCGACGAACATCCAGCAGGAGCGCGTCGCCCGGGCCGCGTTCAACGGCAGCGGCGTCTCACGCAACAACCGCGTGCTCGAACGTCACGACTCCGTCCACGGCGCCTATTGGCGCACGTACGACTTCGATGCGATTCCGCAGAACCTCGTCGATCGTCAGAACCTTCTGCCCGATCGGCGCAATATCTTCGCCTACCCGCTCGGCCCCGGTCAGACGCAGGAGAGCTTCCAGCACGCGGGCGGCGAAGTCATCTTCAACCTGCCCAACGGTCTGCAAGCCTATGTGCTCGTCAACGCCAACAACCAGCGGCTCGACAAGGCGCCGACGGCCATCGTCAGCGATCCAAAGCGGCCGGATCGCGCGGTCGAAGCGGGATTGTCGTGCATGTCGTGCCACTATCGCGGCATCCTGCCCAAGGACGACCAGGTGCGCGAGTACGTGGAGAAGAACCCCAAGGCGTTCGGCCGCGCCGATGCCGAGCTGATCAAGGCCCTGTATCCGCCGCACAAGAAGATGCAGGCCCTGATGGACGAGGACCACGAGCGCTTCAAGAAGTCACTCGAAGCGTGCGGCGCCCGTGTCAGCCCCAGCGAGACGGTGATGACGATGGCGCTGCGCTACGAGGCTGACCTCGATCTACCGACGGTCGCTGCCGAGCTGAGCCTGTCGACCGAAGAGTTCCTGTCACGCCTCGAAGGCTCACCGCTGCTGGCCCGCAACTTCGGCTCGCTGAAAGTCGAGGGCGGCACGGTGGCCCGGCAGGTGCTCATCCAGGCCTTCGGCGACATGGTCAAGGAACTCAAGCTTGGCGTCCTCTTCCAGGCCGCGCAGGTTGGCCAGGCCTTGCCCGACAACACCGGCGAGATCGATCCGCTCGAAGGCCGGACCACCACGGCCAATAGCCTGGTCTTTTCCCCCGACGGCAAGTTCGCGATCTTCGCCAGCTCCGACAAGACGGTTCGCCTGATCGACCTGGACGCCGGCCGCGAGGTCAAACGCATGGTCGGCCACACGCACTCGGTGTGGAGCGTCGCCTTCACGCCGGATGGCAAGCGGGCGATCTCGGGCGGCGCCGACAACACGGTGCGGATCTGGGACGTCGAGGCGGGGCGCGAGATCAAGAAGCTCGAAGGCCACACGGGGCTGGTCACCGGCGTCGCCGTGGCGCCCGGCGGCAAGCGGGCCCTGAGCGTCAGCTACGATCAGACGATCCTCTGGTGGGACATCGAGAACTTCAAGGAACTGAGCAGCTATCCAGCGCCGTTGAAGTACATCAACTGCGTGGCAATCGCTCCGGACGGCACGCGGGCTCTGCTCGGCGGTGAGAAAGCCCTGGTCCTGTGGGACATCAAGGCCGGCAAGGAGCTGAGCAGGCTTGACGGCCACACCGATGCCGTGGTGAGCGTCGCCCTCTCGACCGACGGCAAGCGGGCGCTGTCCGGCAGCGACGACCGAACACTTCGTCTGTGGGACATGGACACCTGCAAGCCGATTCGTGTCTTCACCGGTCACTCGGGGCCGGTCAAGTGTGTCGCCTTCGGGCCAGGCGGCAACACCATCGCTTCCGGCAGCACCGACAGCACCGTCCGGCTCTGGGACGTGACGACGACCAAGGAAATGGGACGCTTCCAGAAGCACGCCGAGCCAGTCGTCAGCGTCATCTTCACCAGCAACGGCAAGTGGACGTTCAGCGGCAGCAGCGATGCCGCGGTGCGCTTCTGGGACCTCGGGAAAGTCGCCGGCTACACTGTTCCGAAGGAGCTTACGCCCTCGAAGCCAGTCCCATGAGTTGAGGTTGAAAGAGAAAGCGATAGGGGATCAAGCGAAATCCGTGGTTGACCGGTGGACGTCACTCCAAGATCTCCACCTCATACTTCGCGCACAGGCGCCGGATGGCGTCCTTGTCGCCATCCTCCACCTTGTCCACCTCGATGAAGTAGTTGGAGAACCGACCGGGTATCACGGTGAGCAGTAGCCTGCCGTCCGTGTCGCCGACATTGCGAAAAGTGTGCGGAATGT
Organism: Gemmataceae bacterium; assembly: GCA_019752375.1. Lineage (GTDB taxonomy): Bacteria > Planctomycetota > Planctomycetia > Gemmatales > Gemmataceae > JAIEMG01. Next base: position 27,392 of record JAIEMG010000281.1, read on the forward strand.
CGCGCGGGCAAACGGCCATCGCGCCTGTGGGCGCGGAGATCTTCTTTCCGCCAACGGTAATCTCGAAGGTGCCTTCCAGGATGTAGAAGATCTCCGTCTCATGACGGTGAACGTGTAACGGCGGTCCGTGGTGTGGTGGGATGGTCTGCTCCAGGACGGCATAGGCGCCGTCGGTCTGCTCGCTTTCGACCTTGAACAGGCTTTGGCTACGAAGGACGCCGACGCTTCGCCCGCCGCCGGGACCGTGAATGATCGGTACGGTCGTCTCGGTCTTTGAAAAGTCGAATGCCATCGCCTGTTCCTCTTGGCGGATCAGCCCTTCATCGCCTTCTGGACGCTCACACCCAAATCGGCCGGGCTCTCGGCCACGACGATGCCGGCAGCCTTCAGCGCCGCGATCTTCTCTTTCGCCGTGCCGCTTCCGCCGCTGATGATGGCGCCGGCGTGCCCCATACGCTTGCCCGGAGGCGCCGTTTGGCCGGCGATGAACGCGGCGACCGGCTTCTTGACGTGCTGCTTCACGAACTCAGCGGCCTTCTCCTCCGCCGTGCCGCCGATCTCGCCCATCATCAAGATGGCTTCGGTCTTCGGATCGTCCTGGAAAAGTTGGAGGGCGTCGATGAAGGAGGTGCCGACGATCGGATCGCCACCCAGGCCGATGCACGTCGATTGTCCCAGGCCGAGGCTCGATAGCTGCCAGACCGCTTCATAAGTCAACGTGCCGCTGCGGCTGATGACGCCGACCGGCCCCGGCTTGTGAATGTACCCTGGCATGATGCCGATCTTGCACTGGCCGGGGGTGATGACGCCGGGGCAATTGGGGCCCACCAGCCGGCACGGCTTATCCTTGAGGAACAGCATGGCACGGGCCATGTCCAGGACGGGAATGCCCTCGGTGATGGCGATGATCACGGAGATCCCGGCGTCTGCCGCTTCCATGATGGCGTCGGCCGCGGCGGGTGGCGGCACGAAGATCATCGTCGCATTCGCACCGGTTTTCGCCACGGCTTCATGGACCGTGTTGAACAGGGCGAACCCTTCCTTGGTTGTACCTCCCTTACCGGGGACGACGCCACCGACGACTTGCGTGCCGTAATCCCGGCATTGCGTTGCGTGGAAGGTGCCCGCCTTGCCCAGGCCCTGACAGAGGACGCGGGTGTTCTTGTCAACGAGGATGCTCATGCGTTCGGCTCTCAGCTTTCAATTTTCGGGTGTCTTGTTTCGTCAGCGCTCACCGCGGTGAGCGAGTCGACGTGGCTCTGGCGTTCCTCATCGTGGACTCAGACGCATCAGCCGAGTTGCCCCGGCAACAGGAAGAAGTCCGCAGCCGGGCAGCGAAAGTCCGACAATGCATCTCCGCCCGTCAATTCTTCGGTCGCCTCCACCACAAGCGTTTCCTTGCCGGCTTGGTGGACCGTGACATTCCGCGCTTCCGGGTCGACAACCCAGACTATTTTGGTGCCAAAGTGCAGCTGCTCGCGAACGCGTCGCATGACTTTGCCTACGGTGTCGTTGGGCGATAGGACTTCCACCGCCAAAAGGGGCGGTGCTTCACCATACTCCTGGTCCACTTGTTCGAATCGTTCGGCATCCTCGAAAAGCAGGATGTCGGGACCACGGACGGTGTCCGGATCGCGTTCTACGACAACCCCAGTATCATTCGAGCAGACATACCCCCTGCGTCGTTGCACGGTGAAGTTGCCGAGAATGCGGGCCACGTTTGCACAGATGAGGCCATGGAGCTTCCCCGCGCGAGACATCTCTACAATCTCCCCGCGTTCGAGTTCACAGGGTTTGTCGCGGTTCTCCTGGCGATTTGCCCATTCGTAAAACTGCTCGGCGGTCATGAGCTTGGCAGGGGCAGTCGCCATGGGATACTCCTCTGCGTCTGTGTCCTGTCTCACTTCGCCGCTGCCACGACTTTTTTCGCCGCCTCGGTCAGCCCGCTGGCCGTCGCGATGTTCAAGCCGCTGTCCGCAAGGACCTTGCGACCCTGCTCGACGTTGGTACCCTCCAGTCGCACCACGAATGGCACCTTCGGCTTCACTTCCTGGAACGCGGCGACCATGGCCAGGGCGATCGTGTCGCACTTCATGATGCCGCCGAAGATGTTGACGAGGACCGCCTTGACGTTCGGGTCGGACAGCAGGATGCGGAGCGCCTCGGTCACCTGTTCCTTGTTGGCGCCGCCGCCGACGTCGAGGAAGTTGGCTGGTTCGCCGCCGTGATACTTGATGATGTCCATCGTGCTCATGGCCAAGCCAGCGCCGTTGACCAGGCAGCCGATGTTCCCTGCAAGCTGAATGAAGCTCAGTCCTGCTCGCGCGGCTCGCAGTTCGGCGACGTTCTCCTCGGTTTCATCGCGCAGCTTCTCGATGTCCGGGTGCCGGAACAACGCGTTGTCGTCGAATGTCATCTTGGCGTCGAGCGCTAGCACCTTGCCCTGCGGCGTCACCATCAGCGGATTGATCTCGGCCAGGTTGCAATCTTTGTCGAGGAAGACCCGGCAGAGCGCGGTCATGATCGCTTCCGCCTGCGGCACCTGATCGGCGGGGAAGCCAAGAGCGAATGCCATCCGGCGCGCCTGAAATGGCTGCAGGCCGGTGCTTGGATTGATGGGCGTCTTGAGAATTTTCTCCGGAGTCTTGGCCGCCACCTCTTCGATGTCGACCCCTCCCTCGGCACTGGCCATCAGCACGGGCAACCCAATCGCTCGGTCCAGGACGACGCCAAGGTAGTATTCCTTCCCCAGGTCAACCGCTTCCTGGACGAGCAGCTTCGACACCCGCTGCCCCTCTTCACCGGTTTGCTTGGTGACGAGCGGGTACTTGAAAATCACGTCGGCGATTGGTTGCACGTCGTCGCGGCTCTTGATGAACTTGACGCCGCCGAAGTCCTTGCCGCTGTCTTTGAACTTTCCCTTGCCGCGGCCGCCGGCATGGATTTGCGCCTTGAGCATGACGGGACCGCCTAGTTGGTCGAAACCGGCCACGGCCTCCTGCGGAGTAGTAGCGACAACGCCGCGTGGCACGGCCGCGCCTGCGGCTGCCAGCAGTTCCTTTGCCTGAAATTCGTGAATCTTCATGGCTCTACCTGGGACCAGTGTCGGGCCGGCGGAATGAGACGATCTCGTGCGCCTTTTTATATCAGCAGCAAGCCGGAAAGGACACAAAGGCGCGCGAAAGTTGCATCGTTGCAATGCCGGCGTCTTCCTGGTGTACTGGTGCGACTTAGGATCGGCGAATCAATAACTGTCAGGTTCGATGGAAACCCGCCGGTGTTGCCACCGCTGGGCTTCCTGCCGGCTTCAGCCGGCTCGCCGTTTGCCACCACCTTCAGGTGGTGGATCCGGACCGCTGCCGATGTCAGCCGGCTTCAGCCGGCTTGGTCGCTGCCTTGAGGCACTGTGGCTTTCGCGCCTCAAGGCAAGCACGAAGCCGGCTGAAGCCGGCTGTGGCGAAAGGAT
>JAIEMG010000055.1 GCA_019752375.1 Gemmataceae bacterium
GCACCCGATGCCCGCCGTCGAAGCGAGCGCCGGCCCGGCGATTGGCTTTCCCTGCTGGAAACCTCCAAGGGCGGCCAAGTGAACCTGAGGCGCTCAGGCCGCTCTGCCCTGCGCACAGAATGGACAGCTACTGTCCGATGGCCAATCAATTGTGGTGGGCAGCGAGACCACACGCAGTGGCGATCAGGCGCTCGTTGTCCGGCGGTTCAATTCGAACGGCACTCAAGACTTAACCTACGGAAGTTCCGAGACACTTACTTACCCGGGCCCATCGACCTACCTTAGCAACACGTACTACTCCCTAGGCCAGAACGGGACTCCGGACAAACTCAGGGTTGCCTCGACAAGCAGTTTCGGCGCAATCGGGGACCAGGGCCGGCTGGAAATATCAAACGGATACTCCTATGCGCAATACACGTATGCGCACTACACGATCATGAGCGAAACGGAATTCACTCTCGATCACGTTACGGGCGGAAGAACTGGGGTTGCGAATGACCAGGTAAAAAAAATACAGGAAATGCCAGCCGAAAACGACTGGTCCGATTTGATCCAAATCGTCGGGGCCGTCGAGGATCTCAGTAATAATCGCATCGTCGTGGCCGCTCAAGCGAGCCAAACCATCGTGCTCGCTGGCTTTCGCCTCGACAATGGGCAACTGGATACATCGTTCGGCGTGAACGGCAGCATCACCACGCCCTTGCCTCAGCACGTGGACTACTACCACCCGGGCACCACGACCGTTTCCGCGAACGCCACTGCCCTGGCCATCGATCTAGCTGACGGTGTCCCGTCCCATGTCAGCATCTTTGTCGTTGGGACATACTATACTCCGCACGTTGTCCCCCAGGAACTAGGAGGTGATGGCGTCACGCCGGTAAGCAACGCCGCGCCTTACTATACGGACTTCGCAGTCTGGCAATTCGACTCGACCGGCCATGTCTTGTCCAGTGACCCGACCAATCAGTCTTACGGCCCAAGAGGTATCGCTGGCGGTTTGCACGACAACAACTTCTGGTCCATTCCCTTTGCCTCTCCGTTATACCAACCCGACTATGAGGATAACACAGAGGGCAGTTATGCGGAAGCAAGAGCTGTCACCGCCCTGGGGGACGGTACGATTGCCGTCGTCGGCCAAGCCGCGTCGCCCAGCCGCGCCCAAGAATTCGCGGTGGCCCGCGTGGCGGAGGACACGGGAGCCGTATTGTTCCACCGGACGACGTCATTCTTCGACGAGAAAGGCGTCATTGGGGCCGCAACGGCGGTAACCGTCGCGCACGGCATTTCTGGCCAACCGCAGATTCTCGTAGCCGGGGACGCCGGGTACTTTCGCGACATCGCGCTGGCAAAGTTCAATCTTGATGGCACGATGGTGGCCGATTTCGGACAGAACGGCCTGGCTCTTTCGCCCATTGTCGCTTTCGCCCCCACCGCCGTCGTCGTCCAGCCTGACACCGACCAGATTGTTGTTCTGGGAAATAGCATCGGCAATGGCTCCGTGCTGGCTCGCTTCAATGCAGACGGAACTGTCGATCCCAATTTTGGCCCCGGTGGGAAGGGGTATGTGGCCAACGTAACGGGTTCGCCCCTGGCCCTTCGAGCAGTGAATGTTTCCGGCCTAGCCAACTTGGAACTAATAGTCGCAACATATGGCTACTCGCCCACATTGTATTCACCGGTGGCTAACCTCTCACTCTATACGGCGGATAACAGTGCATCCGAGTCTTTTGCTGCCGGCCTCGGCGGGCCGTATACGGCAATCCAGTACCATTCCGTGACGCTAAGTGTTTCCGTAACTGGGATACTGCCTGGGCCAACCGCGTATTTCTGGGACCTCAATGGCGACGGTGACTACCGTTATTTGGTCTCGGCCACTCCAATCGTCGTTGTTCCCGGGGATCTTCTCGATTACCTTGACAGTGTCGACTACAGATACGGCGCGCCGAAGACCTTCCACGTCGGCGTAGCGGTCACCAGTAAGGGTAAGACCGTCTTCTCCTCGACCGAATTGACAATCACTCCTCTACAAGGATTCTTGCAGAACGCCATTAACAATGATGTCACGTTCGCGCCGATCTCGCTGGACATTGATAGTCAGCTCGGTGCCAACATGCTCCTGGGCCTCTTTTCGCCATGGAATACGTACTTTCCGCTGTATAATCAAGCCTATGTGCCCTCGGCCCCCAACACGCGGATACAGATACAGATCAGCGCTTCGCCCGCACTTGATTTCAACGAGGCATGGATCTCTGTTCCGGTCGGCCTGGCCCTTCGAATCCGGGGCGGCCAGTGGCACGGTGGCTCGCCGGCGCTCACGCTGGTTTCCGGCGACTTCAGTGTGTCCGACGCCATCTTCGACAATCCGACCGATGCACCGGCGATTCTCGTGACGGGAGGCACCCTGGTCATCCGGAATAGCACCATCGATCAGAGTGCAGGCAATGGCCACGCGGCCGTGTCTTTAACTGGCGGTTCCGTGGATCTCGGGACGGAGTCAGATCCCGGTGGGAATACTATCTATGTGAGCGGATCCGATGTCTTCCTGAGCAACTTGAGCGGGGCGCCCGTTTCAAACGTGGGTAATTCCTACCTGAACAACGGCATCCCGGTTGCGGTTCCGCAAGTGGTCAATTCTCAATACACGGTCGGCGAGAACCTCGTTCTAGCGGTCGCGGGTCCGGGGCTACTGCTGAGTGCCGTCGATCCGGCCGGCGGCCCGTTAACGGCAGTCCTTGTCAATGGTGCAACGAACGGCACCTTGACCTTGAACGCCGACGGGTCGTTTGTCTACACGCCCGACGTCGGGTTCGTCGGCATCGATACGTTCAGCTACCAAGCCCGCGCCGTAGATGGAACGCTGTCGGCGGTGGCGACGGTCAGCCTGCGTACGATCGCACTGGCCACCCAGACCCTCACGTTTGATCCGCTAGCGCCGGTCATTCTGAATGGATCGCCAATTGTACTATCAGCCACGGCCTCATCTGGCTTGCCCGTTACGTTCCGAGTCCTTTCCGGGCCTGGAACTGTCAACAACAACGCGCTGACACTCAGCGGGGCCGGCGTCGTGTTAGTTGAGGCCAGACAGGACGGCAATGAAGCGTATGCGCCGGCCTCGCCAGTTGTGCAGACTCTACTCGTGAGTGCTCCGACAATCACGCTTCACCCTGGTTCTGGCGAGATCCGAGACTTCCCCCTGGCATCGGGCGCTGCGCCAGGCGGTGCCGCGGTCGGGCCGGACGGCAGCTTCTGGTTCTCCGAGTATGGCAAAGGGTATCAAGTCGCGAAGATGAGCCCGGCGGGAATCCTGACCGAGTTCAAGGATGCGAACGGGAAGTCAATCGTCGGCGGCCCTCCAATCATCGACCAGGACGGCCATGTGTGGTTTGTCAATGCTGTCGGGGGTGACATTTTCGCGGCCCAAGGCGGCGAGGGGATCACGGAGATGGCGCAGGACGGCACGATCCTGCGCCATTTTTCGATTCCCTCTCCCGGCGGCAACCGCGAGAACTTCATTCTCACGGCCAACCCGGTGGACGGCAACATCTGGTTTACCGACCCGTACGAGGCGGCGGTTGTGGGGCGCCTGAAACCGGACGGGTCAGTCTCGTACTTTCCGATCACGATGCCTGGCGGTGACGCCGCAGCCAACATCATCGCCGACCCGAACACCGGCGATCTTTGGTTCAGCGGGGTGTACTCCGACCAGCTCGGACAACTGGTGCTGTCCACGATCGATTCACTCGGCGGGCCCACGATCCACTACTTCTCAACACCCTACAACAGCCCGCGCGGCCTGACGCTCGGGCCCGACGGCAACGTCTGGGCCACGGAGGCGACAAACGGCTACAGCAATGCCATCATTCGGCTCAACCCGGCCACGGGTGCCGTCAGCACTTTCGCAGTCGGACTCTCGGTGAACGGTGGAGCTTCTGCCTTGGCGGTCGGGCCCGACGGAACTCTCTGGTTCACGGAGCCGAACGTCGGCAAGATCGGCCGGATCACGACCGACGGGGTCATCACCGAGCGCGAGGGCAGCGCCACGAGCATCGCCGCCAACAGCAGTTCTGTCTGGTTCGCCGATTATTACGGCGGCAAGATCAGCGTCATCGATCTCGGCCAAGTCCCCCTCGCGGACGCTCGAGCGGGCACACCGTACACGCAGAGCATCACGCCAAGTGGTGGCACGGCGCCCTATACCTTCGTCATAGAGGGAGGCTCGCTGCCTGCTGGATTGAGTCTTGTCGGCAGCACCATTAGCGGCACCGCCAGGGAAGCCGGGACCTTCGAGTTCACAATCATTGCCAGCGACGCCAACGGTTTCAGTGGCAGCCAGAGTTATTCACTGACCGTCGCCCCGCCGCACATTCAGCTTCAACCGGATTCCTCCACAGCCTTCCGCGAATACACGCTTCCCGCACCGAACCTCGGCCCGTCCGGGTACACGACAGGGCCGAACGGCAGCTTCTGGATCACGGAGCACAATCGGGGTTTTCAGATCGCCAAGGTCGGCCCCGACGGGGTTGTAACCGAAATCTCCGGGGCCTTCGGCGGCAACCCCGCCGTCGATGAGAACGGCAATATCTGGTTCGCCAACAACCAGAACGGGGACACGATCACCAGGATGGACCCGGACGGCAGTAATCGGCAGACATTCAGGATTCCTCTGCCGAATGCAAATCGGGGCGATTTCAACCTGGCCCCCAGCCCACGGAACGGCATGGTCTGGTTCACCGATGCGTACGAGGGGAACTTTGTCGGTCGCCTGGACTCGAACACCGGCGTCGTGACCTGGTACACGCTGCCCGACTCATTCGGCAGCTACGGGGCGGCGGACATCGTGGTCGATGCCACGGGCAACGTCTGGTTCGACGGCGTGTCCGTGAGCCAGATCGCAATGATCCCCACCGATGATCCTGATCCGATCGACCCCAGCAACATCCGAGTCTTCAGCACGCCTGGCGGGACGCGCGGGCTGACCATCGGTCCCGACGGCAATCTCTGGGTCACCGCGAGCGACACAAATCAGATCGTGCGGATGACTCCGGACGGATTCGTGTCGGCATTTGACATCCCTACCGCCAACAGCGGGCCCTACGGAATGACGGTCGGTCCCGACGGCGCGCTGTGGTTCACTGAAGTCACGGCCAACCAGCTTGGTCGCATCACGACGAATGGCTTCGTTAGCGAGTTCGCCATCCCGACGTCCGGCCGCAACATTGGAATTGCGGGCAGTGCAGACGGAATCTGGTTCACGGGGTATGACACGGGATTGATCGGGAAGTTCCTGGCGGTGCCGAACATCCCGTTGCCCGATGGCCGCGCCGGCGACGAGTATACGCAGACATTCGCGGCCAGCGGCGGCACGGCTGGCTACGCATTCGCCATCACGGCGGGCGCTCTGCCCGCCGGCCTCGGACTGTCCTCCGCCGGCCTCGGACTGTCCTCCGCCGGCGCCCTGAGCGGTACGCCGACCGTCGCTGGCACCTTCACGTTCACCGTCTCCGTCACCGATGCCACCGCGGGGACGGGGCCGTTCACCACCAGTCAGGGTTACTCGCTCACCATCGCTCCCAGCGCCGACGCCGGCGGTCCGTATTCGATGGTCGAAGGCAGTTCGTTGACCCTGGATGCATCGGCGTCCGTGGCCGCCACTGGTTCCGGGGTCCAGGTCACCTACACCTGGTCGATCAACGGTGTCGACAACGCCGCGACGGGCGCGAACCCCACGTTCTCGTGGACTCAGTTGCAGGCGCTGGGGATCACTGACGAGGGCGACTCCATCCCGATCAGCGTGACGGTCGATGACGGAGACGGCTTGCAGGACACAGCGACCAGTTCTCTTACCATCACCGACGCTCCGCTCACGGCGACCAGCGTGACGGTAAGCGCGATCGCCGGCCAGCAGTTCGACGGCGTCGTGGCTCATTTCAGCGATGCCAACGCGTATGCCGGCATTGAAGACTTTGGTTCGGGGTTCCTCGGAGGATTTAGGGGTGGTTTCCTTGGAGGATCCGGACCTGGGTTCGGCTTGCAAAACCCCGGGCAGCCGGGCGGCAACATTCAGCCGCCGCAGATGGGTGGCGGCGGCATCGGCAGCGTTACCATTGACTGGGGCGACGGCAATACCTCGCTCGGCACGGTCGTGATCGATCCGGATGGAGGTTTCGACGTTCTCGGCAGCAACACCTACTTGCATGCAGGCGCTTTCACCGTTCAGGTGCAGATCACGGACAGGGGCGGCAGCACGGCATCGGCTGCCAGCACGGCGGTCGTCGCTCCCGCTCCAACGACAACCGTGCTCGCTGGCCCCGCAGCCGCGATCGACTTCGGCGACGCCGCGTCCTTTACCGCTACCGTCACCGGTGCCCCCGGGCTCGACACGCCGACCGGCACCGTTGAGTTCTTCGATGGCTCCATCGATCTTGGCAGTGGCACACTCGTTGACGGCACGGCTACGTTCAGCACATCCACGTTGAGTGTGGGCAGCCATGCCATCACCGCGATTTATGCGGGGAACGGGGACTTCGGCAACAGTGCGTCAGGGCTGCTTTCCCAGACCGTGCACTATAACACGGGCCTGACGATCCTGGCTTCCCTCGAAGGCACGAATGGAGGCGAGCCACTGGGCGGTCTCGTCGAGGACAGCAGCGGCAATTTGTTCGGCACGGCGTACTACGGCGGCGCGAGCAACTTGGGAACCGTGTTCGAGTTGCCCGCCGGCAGCAGAACGATCATTCCCCTCTTCAGTTTCGCCGGCTTGAACGGCGCGCACCCTTCAGGGGGGCTGGTCCTGGACGAGAACGGGAACATCTTCGGCACCACGATCCAAGGCGGGGCGAGCTACACCGGCACGAATATCTACGGCTACGCGGACGGCTTCGGGACCGTGTTCGAGTTGTCCCCCACGAATGAAGGCGGCTACAGTTTCACGACCCTGCATTCATTCAACGGAACCGACGGGTCAGCGCCGGCAGGCCTGATCTCGGACAGTGCGGGAAACCTCTTCGGTGCCACAACTGGAGGCGGTGAGGGCAATAACGGCACCATATTCCGTGTTGCCAAGGACACTGGTGCAGTTACCATGGTTGCTGCCTTCAATGGGACCAACGGCGCGGGCCCAAGCGGCCTCATTCTCGACAGTCAGGGGAACCTGTTCGGCACGGCTTCCACCAGTATTGCCGGCTTTGGTCCATTCGAAATCTTCGAGGTGCCGGCCGGCACGGGTGCGATCGCACGCCTTGCCACCTTCAGTGCAAGCGGCGGACCGCCGCGTGGGCTTGTCGCGGACGCGAGCGGAAACGTCTTCGGTGCCATCCCGTACGGCGGTGCGAACCGCTATGGTTCGCTCTTCGAGCTTGCCACCGATGGCACCGTAACCATGTTCGGCACATTTGACGCGGCAACGGGCGTGGGCCCAGGCCACATGACCATCGACCAGGGCGGCAATCTTTTCGGCACGACCAGCGATTCCGGCCCAGGCCTCGGCGGCGGCACGGTTTTTGAGGTGGTCGGGGGCACCCGCGCAATCACGACACTCGCCGCCTTCAATTTCCCAGGCGGTCCCTCCATCGGGCCTTCCACGAACCTGGTGCTCGACGGCGACGGCAATCTGTTTGGCGCCACTTACGGAGGCGGCACCACCGGGCTCAGTTACGGTACGCTATTTGTGGTGTCGCCAGCCCCGATCGCTTCCATCACCGCCACGGTCAACTCCATCCCGGTTTCGGGAAGCGGGACCTTCACCGTCACCCGAACTAAGTCCGTGGGCACCTTGCAGGTGACACTGGCCGTGGATGCCGGCAGCACTGTCCCCGCCGGCTATTCCCTGAGCGGCGATGCTGTCTCCTTCGATGCCGTCGCAGGGCTCGTGACCGTCAACTTTGCGGATGGCGTGTCTGCGGTGCCCATTTACTACACGCCCGCCGGCGCGGAGGGTTCAGCCCGCGTCCTTCAACTCGATCTCCAAAGTAATCCCGACTATCTGGTGAACGCGGGGAACGCCAGTGCCGCAATCCACGTGTTGGCCGATACAACCACGACGTTCGTCTCTACGCTCAGTCCTTCAGTCTACGGTCAGATCGTGACTTTCACCGCAACGGTGAGCACCACGGCGGGTGTGACCGTGCCTCACGGCACGGTCGAGTTCTTCGACGGCACCACCGACCTGGGCGGCAGCGCCGTGGACAGCACCGGCCGTGCGCAGCTTGCCTTGCAGTCGCTGGCAGGTGGCTCCCACTCGATTCGGGCCGTGTACGAGGGTGATGGGCTCGATTTCAACCCGAGTGTCTCGGCATTCTTTGCTCAAACGGTGAACCAGGCGTCGAGCACCACCGTGGTCAGCTCGTCCACGCCGACCAGCGATAACGGCGAGGCGATCACCTTCACTGCAACGGTGGCGCCAGCCGGCGGCTATGGATCTCCGTCCGGCAGTGTCCGCTTCTTTGACGGCGCGACTCTGATCGGCACCGCCAGTGTGGATGTGTTCGGCGTGGCGACGCTGTCATCCTCGGGACTGGCTGCGGGTGTTCACACGCAGATCACCGCCCAGTACAGCGGCGATGGCAACTTTGTGGCCAGCACGTCGTCGGCCTTCACGCAGACGGTCCGCCGGCAGACCAGTACGACGGTCAGCTCGAGCCTGGCAACCTCCGTCACCGGCCAGCAAGTGACTTTGACTGCCACGGTCACTCCTCGCACCGGGATGCCTTCGCCCGCGGGCGGCACCGTCACCTTCTTCGACGGCACGACGCCGATTGGCACGGCCAACCTCGGTAACAACGGCAAGGCGAACCTCTCGTATCGCCCGTCCCCGGTTGGCCTCCACACTATCACGGCCATCTACAATGGCGACGCTTTTTACATGGTCAGCACGAGCGGCGTTTTCGCCCAGACGGTCAACCCGGACGCGACCGCGGCGACGCTCACCCTCTCCTCGGCGACAACGGTCGTCGGCCAGGCCCTCACACTGACCGCCAAGATCACTGCGAGCGCACCCGGCAGCGGCACGCCAACGGGCACGGTGACGTTCTACGATGGAGCAAACGTCCTCGGTACGGCAATCATCGGCGCCAATGGAAACGCCAGGCTCACGCTGACCGACGGCCTACCACTCGGCAGCCGTAGCCTTACTGCATCGTACGCCGGCGACGGCAATTACCTGGCCAGTGCTTCGTCGGCACAGGCGGAAACGGTGAATCAGGCAGCGACGACGACCAAGTTGGTCAACCTGACCACCGGCGCGCTGGTCTACGGAGAGACCATCACCCTCAGCGCGACGGTGACCGTCAACGCGCCGGGTTCCGGACAGCCGACCGGCACCGTCACGTTCTACGACAACGGGGTAATCGTTGGGCCCACGAGTGGAGTCAGTGCTACCAATGGAGTCGCCACGTTGGCGGTCGTGCCATCGGGGGTCGGCTCGCACACGTTCACTGCCAGCTATTCCGGCGACGCGAACGACGCTGCGAGTTCGGGAACCCTGACCAAAACGATTGCCCAAGCGGCGAGCAACGTGAGCCTGAGTTCGAGCGCCAGTCCATCGGTCTACGGCCAGGCCGTCACATTCACGGCCACGGTCGCCGCGACGGCACCGGGTGCGGGGATTCCGACCGGCAGCGTGACCTTCACCGATACCACCGCTGGCGTGACGACGACTCTTGGCACGGTGAATGTTGACGGCAATGGCATCGCCACGTTGACCACCTCGGCGCCGCTGTCCAGGGCGGGGCACACGATCAAGGCCGTGTATAGCGGCGACGCCAATTTCAAAACGAGCAACAAGAGCGTCACGCAAACCGTGGGCAAGGCATCGGTGTCCTTGACCGCGGCGCCACAGACTGCCAGGGTCAACACTCCGGTGAGCCTGAGCGCTTTGGTTCAGGCCATCGTTGTCGATCCCGCGGTCCCCAGTGCGAACCTTCCCACCGGAACGGTTACCTTCAAGGACACGACCACGAACAAATCGCTGGGGACCGCGACGCTCGACAGCAGCGGCATGGCGTTGCTGTCGAATGTCAACTTCAAGGTGCTAGGGCACCACTCGATCGCCGTCACTTACAACGGCGACAGTAACTACCTGGCCTTCTCGATAACCCTGGACGTGAACGTGACCGCGTAATGCGTTGCGAATGCAAGATTGAGGACGATAAAAGGGGCCGGGGTCTCTGGCAAGGAAGAACGGGAGAGGCCCTCTGTAGTGATGCGAAAATTGGCCTGCCATGAACGTATGATCTGTTTGAATGGTCTCGCAATCAGCGCTAAACGGATGGCTTCAAGGAGTTGTTGATGTGGTGGAACTCGCTGTGGCGGTGCATCAGTGTCGGATCGAAGGCACGCAGTGAACGACGGCGGGCGCGTGGACAGACAAGGAGTTTCCGCCCTTGCCTGGAATCGCTGGAGCAGAGGCTGGCACCCGCCGCCGTCTCGACGCTCGCATCGCTGGTTCCATTCCCCTATGGGACCAACCCGCAGGCAGGCCTGGTCCGTGACAGCAGCGGCAATCTCTTCGGCACGACCGTCTACGGCGGCGCCTCGAACGAGGGGACCGTGTACGAGCTGTCCCCCACGGGAGGTGGCGGGTACACGATCACCACCCTTGTCTCCTTCAACCGCACCAACGGCGCCAACCCCCAGGCGAACCTGATCCTGGATGGCAGCGGTAATCTCTTCGGCACCACCTACAATGGCGGCGCCTCCAGCGGTGGGACCGCGTTCGAACTGTCCCCGGCGGGTGGGGGCGGATACACGCTCACTACGTTGGTCGACTTCAACGGCACCAACGGGATTCACCCCCAGGCGAGCCTGCTTCGGGACAGTAGCGGCAACCTCTTCGGCACAACGGCCGGGGATGCGTCGAATCAGGGCACGGTGTTTCGGCTGTCGCCGGCGAGTGGGAACGTCTACAACCTGACGACCCTGCTGTCTTTCACCGGCGGCAACGGGGCCGCCCCGCGCGCCAGTCTCGTTCAGGACAGCAGCGGCAATCTCTTCGGTACGACGTCCCTGGCCGGTCCCTTGAACAATGGCACGGTCTTCAAACTGTCGCGCAACGGTGGCGGCGGCTACACTCTCACGACTCTCTACGCCTTCGACGGCACCCACGGAGGCGCACCGCAAAGTGCGCTCCTCCTCGACACCACAGGGCACCTCTTCGGGACTGCGGGTGATCGGGTGTTCGAACTGTCCCCGGCGGGGGGCGGGTACAACTACACCACCCTCGCCATCTTCGACGGCACGAACGGGCTCTATTCCTATGCGGGCCTGATCGAGGACGGCGCCGGCAACCTCTTCGGCACGACGACCGGTTCGTTCTTGACCTTTCCGCCTACCTACTGGCCCGGCTTCGTGTTCGAGCTATCGCCCGCCGGTGGAGGCAACTACACCCTAACTACTCTGTCGTCGTTCGGACAGTTTGAGGCCCATCACCCCGAGGCAAGCCTGCTTCTGGACGGTGCCGGAAACCTCTTCGGCACCACGTACGACGGCGGCATCTCAAACGGCGGCGGCGTGTTCGAGCTGTCCCCAGCGGGCGGCGGCAGTTATAACCGTACGACCGTGGCGACTTTCGATGAGTTTAATGGGACGGCCCCCCAAGCCGGCCTTGTTCGGGACAGCAGCGGCAATCTCTTCGGCACCGCCGCGTATGGCGGACCATCCGCGGTAGGAATTTTTCCAGGCGATGGCACGGTGTTCAAACTGACGCCGGCAGCCGGAGGCGGCTATGATCTCACCAACCTCGTCTTGTTCAACGGCACGAACGGTGCCAACCCCTTCGGCGGCCTGGTCATGGACGGCAGCGGCAATCTCTTCGGCACGACGTCCGGCGGCGGAACTTCCGATGATGGCACGCTGTTCGAGCTGTCGCCAGCAGGCGGAGGCGCCTACAACCTTACCACCTTGGTCAACTTTACCGGCACCAACGGCGCCAACCCGCATGCCGGTCTGATTATGGACGGCAGTGGTAATCTCTTCGGCACCACTCAAGGCGGCGGCACTGCAGGAGGCTACGGCACGGTGTTCGAACTGTCGCCGACAGGCGGAGGCGGCTACAACCTTGTCACCCTCGTTTCCTTCAACTCGACGAATGGAGCTCAACCTGCCGGCGGACTGGTTGAGGACAGCGCCGGCAATCTCTTCGGCACCACATTGGCGGGCGGCCCCGCAAACTTGGGCACGGTGTTCGAGTTGTCGCCAGTGGGTGGGGGCGCCTACAGTCTCGCGACCCTCGTTTCCTTCAATTCCACCAACGGATCCGATCCCGTCGGCGGCCTAATCCGGGATAGCAGCGGTAACTTCTTCGGCACCACGGCAGGGGGCGGTCCCTCGGACAACGGCACACTGTTTGAACTGTCGCCAGTGGGCGGGGGCGGCTACAACCTCGCGACCCTGCTCAATTTCAACTTCACCAACGGGCGCGGCCCAACGGGTCTGACCGCGGACAGCAGTGGCGATCTCTTTGGCGCCACGTCCGGGGGCGGGACAGCCGCGGCAGGCACGGTCTTCGCGGTCAACCTGGCGTTGACCGATACGACACCATCGCCGAACGACTTGACCGCGGTCGAGGGGATCAGCACCGGGAGCCAGGTGCTGGCAACATTCGCCGATACGACACCGGGCGCGACCGTGGCCGACTACGCAGGAACGACCGTGGATTTCGGCAGCCTTGTGACCACTTCTAGCTTCACGGTGCAACAAGTGGGGCCGGGCTCATTCCAGGTGGTCGGCAGTGCCACCTACGCCCACTGGGGCACTTACCCCTTGACGGTGTCGATTCACAACCATGGCCTGACATTTCTTGACACGAACACCCGCGTGACGGTCAACCAGGCGCCGTTGACCGACACGACGCCGTCGCCGAATGTCTTTGGCGGTGCAAAAGGAATCAGCACGGGCAGTCGCGTGCTGGCAAGCTTTACCGACCCCCGCCCGGGTACCACCGCAGCCAACTATGCGGGCACGACGGTCAATTTCGGCGGCTCGGTGAGTGCCTCCACATTCACGGTCGTGCAGGTGGGCCCGGGCTCGTTCCAGGTGGTGGGCAGCGCCACCTACCTGAACGCAGGCCTTTACTTTGTCAGCGTGAATGTCGCCAGCGACGACGGCCGCGGATTCTTCGATTCGAACACCCGCTTCGCCGTGGCAGACGCGCCGTTGATTGACACGACGCCGTCACCGAATGTCTTGACGGCGTCGAGAGGAAATCCCTCGGGCTACCGTGTACTGGCAACATTCACCGACGCTTCCCCTGGCCTGACGGTAAATAACTTCGCCGGCACGACCGTTGACTTCGGTGGCCCGGTGAGCGCATCCACCTTCTATCTCACCCCCTTCGGTCTGAACTCGTACCGGGTGATGGGCTCTGCCACGTACGTGAGCACCGGCACTTACACGGTTACGGTGACCGTCAAGTGCGACAATGGGCAGACATTCAGCAACACGAACACAAGTTTCAACGTCCAGGATTTCGACAAGATCGGCGTCTTCCGTCCGGGCGCTGGAACCTGGTATCTGGATGAAGCCCTGGTCAGCTACGATCCATTGACCACGCAACAGATCACCAATTTCGGCACCGTCGGCGACATTGCGGTGCGCGGCGACTGGGTCGGCGATGGACTCGTCCGCATCGGCGTCTTCCGTCCCGCCACCGGGCAGTGGTTCCTCAGCCTGACCGATACGAACTACACGCCGGCCAACACACTGCAAATCGACAACTTCGGCCAGGCCGGCGACATTGCCGTCATCGGCAAGTGGCAAGGCGGCGCCATCGACCGCATCGGCATCTTCCGGCCGAGCACCGGCCAATGGTTCCTCAGCACCACGAATACGAATTACACGGCAAGCAACACGCTGCAGATCGACAACTTCGGCACCGTCGGCGATCAAGCCACCGTCGGCGACTGGGACGGAACGGGCTTCACGAAGGTGGGCGTTTTCCGTGCCCGCACCAGCCAGTGGTTTCTCAGCACCACGAACACGAACTACACGGCGGCCAACACCTTGCAGATCGATAATTTCGGCACCGTCGGCGACCAGGCGGCCGTCGGCGACTGGGACCACACCGGTTTCACCAAGATCGGAGTCTTCCGTGCCGGCAGCAGCCAGTGGTTCCTGAGCAAGACCAATACGAATTACACACCGGCCAACACGCTGCAGATCGACAACTTCGGCGCCGTTGGCGATCAAGCCGCCGTCGGCGACTGGCTGGCCGACGGCACGACGCGGATCGGAGTCTTCCGTGCCGGGAGCGGTCAATGGTTCCTGAGCAAGACCAATACGAACTACATGGCAAGCAACACGCTCCAGATCGATAACTTCGGCACCGCGGGCGATCAGGCCGTCACTGGAACGTGGCAATACGGGCTGCCCTGATATCTGGCGAGGCCCGAACTGTCGGGCAGCAATGTCCATCGCCTGTCAGCGGACATGCCCAGCCAACTGGCGAAATGTTTCTCCGTGGAAAAGCGGCTGACGTCGACGCCGATCTCCGCCAGAATGACCAAGGGCGTGGCCACGTCGATCCCCTCGATTTCGGTCAGATCGACTTCCAACGCCTTGAACAAGGGTTCGCCGGCCGCGAACGCGAACAGATGCTCCGGACGCCAGGTTCCTTCCGGCGATTGTCTCCGTGCCGTTATTATGGCACTGGATATCACGCAACTTGGCAAGGGCCCGAGGATCGCGTTCGCCTTGCAGGATGCGACGCCCGGTCAAACCGATAATGTCGGCCAGCACTTCGCTCAACTTGACGTTCATCTGCTCCAGCGCTTTTGCATGTGCTGGACGTGGCTGGCGGCATAGCGGCCTTGCATTTGCCGCTGCCGGTGGTAGCCTCGCAAAGCCATGATCGAATCGGGCGGCCTGAACGGATGCTATTATCGGTAGCCACAGCCCACAACACGGCAAGGCTAACCGTTGCGGTGTTCGCCGGCTTGACGTCGCGGTGCAGCACTTGCTTGGCGTTCAGGGCGTCCAGGCCGTTTGCCGCGTCGGACATGTAGTTCAGGAGTTCATCCGGGGGAATACCTGGCAGCTTCTGGTTCAGCGCTGCCGCGAAGCGATTCTGGAGCGTGCCGTCGCACATTTCCATCGCGAGGATGAGCCAACTTTCCTAGTGTCAGGCTCACCAGGTTGGGATGGCGAATGCTCTTCACCGCGTCGAGCGACCGTAACTCGCGGGCAAGGCCGTGGGCGAACAGCGAGTACGCTTGTGCGATGGTGATAGACGAGCAATCGAACGGGCGAAAGCCGCCCATCCGCCCAAAAGCGCTTTCCGACTCTTTTTTCTGAAACGAAACGGTCGGGTCTCCCAGATTTGGAATCTGCCCACCCGCCCTCCTGCACTATACTCGTACAAACCGCCTTTGCCGGGGATGCTGTTCCTCGCCTCCTGCCAGCGTCCCATGTCCTGCGAAGGGTTTGCACAACCTGCCCGAACTCCTGCCGGAGTGCTTTGCGATGCGGCGTTATCTCCTCATTCCGCTTGGTGTTAGCGCCTTGATGGCATTTCGGGTGCCATCGTTGTCAGCGGCGGAGAACCCGGTGGCTCCGTCCTATTCCCGCCACGTTTCGGCAGTGTTCAGCCGTTTAGGTTGTAATGGCGGCACGTGTCACGGGGCAGTGAAGGGCCAGAACGGGTTCAAGCTGTCGCTCTTTGGCGGCGACCTGACTTCCGATTACGAACGGCTGCTGCGGGAAGCGGAGGGGCGCCGGCTGAACGTGTCCGATCCCGATGCCAGTTTGCTGCTCCTCAAGGCCACGGGGCAGGTGGCGCATCAGGGCGGCAAGCGGATGGCGGTCGGCAGTCCGGAATACGAGGTACTCAAGCGCTGGATGGCGGCGGGGGCAGCGATGGATTCGCTGGACCGGTCGCGCGTCAGCGAGCTGCGCATCACGCCGGCCGAGCATACAGTCAAGCCGGGCGATACCTATCGGCTTCGCGTCGAGGCGAAGTTTGCCGATGGCTCGACCGAGGACGTGACGCCGTTGTGCTCCTATGAATCGCTCGACCAGGCCGTCGCGACGGTGGAGAGCAACGGGCAAGTGAAGGCCGAAGGCGTCGGCGATGCGGCCCTGGTGGTGCGCTTTCGCGCCGAGCCGGCCATGGCGATGCTCGTCGTCCCGCGCCAGTCAGCCGACCCATTTCCGGAGATCAACGGCAACAACTTCGTCGACCAACACGTGCTGGCGAAACTGCGGCGGCTGAACATTCCGCCGTCCGACGTGGCGGACGACACCACCTTCCTGCGCCGCGCCAGCCTCGACGTGACCGGCGAACTGCCGACGCCGAAGGAAGTGCGTGCATTCCTTGCCGACAAGGACCCGCGGAAGCGCGGCAAGAAGATCGACGAACTGCTTGGCCGACCCGGCTATGCGGCGCTGTGGACCCTCAAGTTCTGCGACCTGCTCAAGGCCACCGACTTTGGCGTCTATGCGGACGGCATGCGCCAGGAAGTCGACGCACCGCGCTTTCAGGCCTGGGTCCGCGCTCGCATGGACGAGAACGTCCCGTACGACCAGTTCGTGGAGCGCATCCTGACGGCCACCAGCCGCGAGGGCAAAAGCGTCGAGGGCTGGGCGCGCGACGTGATGGCCATGCAGGAAGGCTACGCGCCGGGCCGCAAGGACGTCGAGATGTATCGCCAGCGCAAGACGCTTGACCTGTACTGGCAGCGCAGTTCCTCCACCGGTGTGCCCGCCGCACTGCAAGTGACGCACGCCTTCCTTGGCATACGTCTCGAGTGCGCTCAGTGCCATCGCCATCCGCACGACGTCTGGCAGCAGGACGACCTGCTCAGCTTCGCCAACTTCTTCATGGGCGTGCGCAAGATCGGCTTCCAGGGCGACAACGAGAAGAAGTTCCCCGAAGTCGCTGCCATGACCAAGCAGCTGACCGACGAGGGCAAGCGGCTGGCCGACCAGGCGAAGCACCTGCGCGACGTCCACGTCAAGAAGCTCGAAACGGAAGTCAAGCAAGCGCCAAGTGAAGCTCTCCTCAAGACGCAGCTGGAAGCGATCAAGAACGAAGCGGCACGCATGGAGAACCGCGGCAAGCTCGTCGACGAGGTGACGCGCCGCCTGATGCACGCCGAGGTGCGCATGGTCGCCGGCGGCCCGGTCGCCAGCGTCACCAGTCCCATCGGCACCCAAAGCTCCAGCCGCCACCGCCTGCTCGGGCAGACCGAAGCGGTCGAGGTCGGCAAGGACCAGGACCCACGGCAACTGGTGATGGCCTGGCTGCGTCGCGCGGACAACCCGTACTTCGCCAAGTCGATCGTCAATCGCGTCTGGGCCCACTACTTCGGCCGGGGCATCATCGATCCGCCGGACAACCTGTCGTCGTTCAATCCCGCGACGCATCCTGAGCTGCTGAAAGAGCTCAGCGACGGCTTCATCAAGAACGGCTACGACCTGAAATGGCTGCACCGCACGATCCTGAACAGCCGCACGTATCAGCAGAGCAGCATGGCGACGAAGGCCAACGACATCGACCGCTCCAACTACGCCTACTTCTACTATCGCCGCATGCCGGCCGAGGTGCTGGTCGACGCCCTGAACCAGGTGACGGGCACCACCGAGAAGATGGACATGCTCTACCAGCACTGGCCCAACGAGATCAAGACGGTCGAGATCCCGTTCGCGCCGAAGAACTCGTTCGTCACGTTCATGCTCGACAACTTCGGCAAGCCCAAGCGCAACTCGGCCGTGCAGTGCGATTGCGAGCGCGACGGCAACGCGTCGGTGCTCCAGGTGCTCAGCTTCGCCAACCATCCGCGCGTCTGGGCCAAGGTCACCGACGACAAGGGCGAAGTCGCCCGCATCGCCAAGGACTTGAAGGACGACAAGGAACGCATCGAGGAGGTCTGCCTCTTGACGCTCGGCCGTCTGCCGAAGGAAGCCGAGATGGCGGCGTGCCAGAAATATCTGAAGGATTCCGAGTCAACGGTGAAGGGACTCCAGGGTATCATGTGGAGTTTGTTGAACACGCGCGAGTTTGTGTTGCAGCATTGACGTCCTGGCGAGCCGGGAGCGTGAGCGACCGGAGTTTTTCGAACACATAGGTTCCGGAAAACTCTCTTGAAAACTCCGGTCGCTTACGCTCCCGGCTCGCCAGGACAGTAACAGGGCCCCAGAAATGAAGAACACCTGTGACCTCTTCCGTCGCGTTCATCGCCGGGACTTCCTGCGCATCGGCGGGCTGGGCCTGTGCGGCGTCACCATGCTCGATGTGCTCAAGGCGCAGTTGAGCGCCGCGACGGAGCCGGCCCGCAAGGCGAAGGCCAAGCACCTGATCTGCGTCTGGCTCGGCGGCGGGCCTCCGCACACCGACATGTTCGACATGAAGCCCGATTCGGGCTCGGAGTACCGCGGCGAGTTCAAGCCGATCAAGACAAATGTCTCCGGCCTCGACGTCTGCGAGCTGATGCCCGAGCTGGCTCGCCAGGCGGACAAGTACACGGTCATTCGCTCGGTCACCACGATGAACAAGCCGGGCGACCATGGCCGGGCGCCGTTCTACTGGTTGACCGGCAATCCGCGCCTGCCCAGCGGCACCGACGAGTATCCGATGTACGGCAGCGCCGTGTCGAAGTTCCGCCCAGGCCCGGCCGACCTGCCGACCTTCGCGACGCTCGGCATCATCGACGTTCATACGATCAACGCGATTGCACCCAGCTTCCTGGGGCCGGCGCACAGCCCGTTCATCTTCGATCCGGTGGCCGCCAGGGACGACATCAGCAAGATGCTGACGCCGCAACTGGAAGTGCCGGCCCTGGAGCGCAACGTCGAGCTGCTCAAGGCGCTGGACGGCGGTCTGCGCCGCATCGACAAGGTCGATCCGCTCATCGAAGGCCTGGACCAGTACCAGCAGACCGCCTTCAACATGCTGCGTTCGCCGAAGCTGCGCGAGGCGATGGACCTGTCGAAGGAAGACCCAAAGCGCATCGAGCGCTACACGCGCAACGTGCCGGCCAAGACGCGTTATCCGTCCGGCAACGTCAAGCACTTCCTGCTGGCCCGGCGGCTGGTGGAAGTCGGCGTGCCGGTCGTCCACTTCAACTTCGGCTACTGGGACTGGCACGGCGAGAACTTCGTCGCCGGTCGGCAGCAGATCCCGATGTTCGATGCCGCCATGAGCACGTTGCTGGAAGACCTGTCCGACCGCGGCCTGCTCGATTCGACGATCGTGCTGGCCCTCGGCGAGATGGGCCGCGCTCCCAAGTGCGGCACGTCGAAGAACGCGGGCCGCGATCACTGGGATTACGCCCAGTTCGTCATGGCAGCCGGCGGCGGCTTCAAGGGCGGCACCATCGTCGGCGCCACCGACAAGGTCGGCGCCCAGGTCACCGATAAGTTCTACAAGGTCGAGAGCTTTGGCCGCACGCTGTATCACTTGCTCGGCATCGACCCCGACACGATCGTCAACACGCCGGCCAACCGACCGGTCAAGCTGATCCACGAGGACGTGCCGATCATCAAGGAAGCGCTCCTGTAGACGGCGGGTCTGCTGCGATTCCACGACTCGCCCAGGGGCCTTCGGGCATCCCTGGGCGAGTTTGTTTTTTGAGTCGTTTATTGGGCCGGTACGAACGCACTCTCACGGTTGCAGTGCCGCGTTCGCCGCCGAAATGCTCACGTATCCTGCATGGACGCGGAATCGTTGTCGCCGTCCTCTTCGGCATCGCTGCCGACGGTGCGTTCGATCCGCAGGTTCAGGTCGCGAAGCTTGTTGCGAAGGGTTCGTCGCGTCACGCCGAGGATCTGGGCTGCCCGGAGTTGATTGCCGCCGGTGTGCGCCAGCACCAGGGGGATCAGGCGCAGGTCCACCATGCGGGCCACCTCGGCGGCGAGGTCCGTGCTGCCCGCGGCGAGCCGCTCGCGAACGAAGCCTTCCAGGACGGGCATTTCCTTGGGCGAGTCGCCGACCACGCGCGGCAACGGCAGTTTCGGCAGCACGGCGGTGCGAATGTGTTCCGGCAAGTAGGCGGGCACCAGCACGTCTCCGGTGGCCCGCAGCAGGGCTTGTCGGATCACGTTCTGGAGTTCGCGGACGTTGCCGGGCCAGGCATAGCGTTCCAGCAGTTCCATTGCCTCGGGCACCAGCTGGCTGACCTGCTTGCCCAGTTCCCGTCGGAAGCGTCGCAGGTAATGGTGAACCAGCAGCGGCAAGTCGCTGCCGCGTTCGCGCAGTGGCGGCAGTTGGATCTCGCAAACATTGAGGCGATAGTACAGGTCGGCGCGGAAGAGCCCATTGCGGACCATGGTTTCCAGGTCGCGGTTCGTCGCCGCCACCACGCGCACGTCGGTGCGGATGGTCTCGGTGCCGCCCACGCGCTCGAAGTGCTGCTCCTGAAGCAGACGAAGGACTTTGCCCTGCGTGGCCGGCGACAGGTCGCCGACTTCGTCGAGGAACAGCGTGCCGCCGGTGCACTGCTCGAACTTACCAATGCGGCGGCGCACCGCACCGGTGAATGCACCCTGCTCGTGGCCAAAGAGCTCGCTTTCCAGAAGCCCTTCGGGGATGGCGGCACAGTTGACGGCCAAGAACGGGCCCTGGGCGCGCTTGCTGTGCTGGTAAATGGCGCGGGCGACCAGCTCCTTCCCGGTGCCGCTCTCGCCGAGGATCAGCACCGTGACGTCGCGATCCGCGACCTGGCCGATCGACTTGTACACGTCGCGCATCGCCCGGCACCGGCCAACGATTGCGTCGGCGCGGTCATCCATCGGCTCCGTGTCGGCAATCAGCGCGGGGACGTTCATCTGCCGGCTGACGTCCAGCGCGCGCACCATCACCTGACGCAGCTCGGCGACCTCGGGCGGCTTGATGAGGTACTCGAAGGCGCCGCGCTTGACCGCCTCGATCGCCGTGTCGGTGGCAGTGCTGGTGGTGATGACCAGGATGGGGCGCCGCCCGTCCACCCGGCGAAGCTCTTGCAGCACGTCGAGGCCGCTGATGTCCGGCAAGTACACGTCGAGCAGAATGACGGTCGGCTTGCGCCGCGTGGCCAGCTCCAGCCCTTCCTTGCCCGTGCGGGCCACTTCGATGCGCTGAAACAGATCGCTGACGGCGTGATCGAGGTAGGTCAACAGGATGTCGGGGTCATCGTCGATGACCAGCAAGTCGCACATGCGCAGGTCCGCAATGGTACTTGGCGGGCGCTCAAGGCGAGCTCTAGCGGGGAACGCAAGACGATGGCGTCGCATTTACTCTTAGGCGCGCGAACGCTCGCTGTCTGGCGACTTCCTCAGGAAGATTCTATCAAGATCGCGTGAAGCGACATCCAGGGCCAGCGGCACCGGAAGGAATCGGCAATGATTTGCTCGTTCCGTCCCTCCTTTGCCGGGACCACGCTGGTCACTGCGGGACCACGCTTCCGAAGAACATGCCACGGATCGCGGGAATGAGACGTCACCCGACCTCTCCCCTTCCGATCAATCCTTCCGCTCAATCGATGGACTCGCAATGACTTGAGGGTTTCGTACACGGACTCGCATGACGGCGGCACCCGATTTGCCTTGGAGTAGCCGCCCTCAGGAAGAACTGGCACCCACGGACGCGGGTCGAGAAGAGAGCCATGAGCGGCAACATGATGGAACAGCGCGCAGGCAGTACCGACGGTTTGAAGCCGGACGACGCCTTTGTGCTCCGGTTGCTCGGGCAGGCCGCGGCGGTCGGCCCCGACAAGGTCACGCGGATCGTCCGGTGGTGGGAAGCGAACCGCGAGGAAAAGGAATCGTTGGCCGGATTCCTGGTGCGTCGGGAAGTGTTCGCGCCCCAGGCCGTGAAGACCGTCGACATGATGCGGCGCGGTTACGTGCAATTCAAGGACTGCATGCACTTGATCTGCGCGGGCGGCCTGGATCGCCTGGCCGCGCAGTGCGATTCGATGAAGCCGGAAACGCGCACCGACATGGACGTCCTCAGCGACGATACTCGGCCACTGGGTTTGGCAGGCATGAGACAGACCCTCCGCGTCGCCACCGTGCTGCCCCCCGCCCCATTCGTTACTCGCGATGAGGAACCGGCAAGCCGTACCGTGGCGGTCCCGGTTTCGCCGGCCCGGAGCAATGGTGCCGGCAACGGCCGACTGGAGCCAGGTACCGTGCTTGGCAAGTGCCTCATCATGGAACGGTTGGGCCAGGGCGCCTCGGGCCTGGTGTTCCGCGCGCTGCACCAGAGCCTGAATATTCCCGTGGCGGTCAAGGTCCTGCACCGGTCCGTCCTCGATCAGGACCCAGGCGTTGCCGAGCAATTGCGGCGCGAGGCGAGGTTGCTGGCCCAGCTCAATCATCCCAACCTCATTCGCGTCTGGGACTACGACGACAGCGGCGAATTCCCTTACGTGGTCATGGAGTGCGTGGAAGGCATGAGCCTCGCCGAGCTGATCGAGCAGAGCGGCCGGCTTCGGCCCGATCGCGCGCTCCGCTTCATCGCCCAGGTTGCCGACGGGCTGTCGGCGGCGCATCGGCTGGGCATGGTCCATCGCGACGTCAAGCCGGCCAACGTGCTGATCACCAAGGACGGCTCGGCCAAGCTCGCCGACCTGGGGCTTGCCCTGGTGTGCAGCGAGGCGCTGCGGGCGTCCACGAATTCCCCGGTGGAACAAGCGGGCCTGGCCGGGACGGCCGCATACATGGCTCCGGAACAGATCCGCGACGCGTCGCACGTCGATCAACGCACCGACATCTACGCGCTGGGGGCGACGGCTTACCACGCCGTGACGGGACAGATGCCGTTCAAGGGACGTTCGCCCACCGAGGTGATGTTCAAGCACATTCGGGAAGAGCCGGTCCCTCCAGAACAGGTGGAACCCAGTATCCGGCCCGAAACGTCCCGATTGATCCTCCGCATGATGGCCAAGGCCTTGCCGGACCGCTACCAGTCTTGCGAAGACGTGCTGGTGGCACTGGCGGCCGCGACGCTCGAGCCCGCGGAACCCGCGGGTACCGCCAGCACGGGGACCGGTTCCTCGGAAAGCAATGCCAGCCGGTCGAGAAAGTCCGTGTGGCGACGACTGCTGTCCAGTTTCTCACGAAGTGAGCTCAACGAGCTCAAGGACTCGCCCTGAACGAAGTACTGGAGCTGCCGGCCTGTACGGCACTCTCTCGAGGAAAGTAGATGGCCGCACTCGCGTCGGAACGACCGCAAACCCTGTCGACGCTGCTGGCGACGACGCGCGATCGCTTGCGGCCCCTGGGACTTCGCGACCAGGCGCTGCCGGAGGGGCTGGCGGAGGCCGTCGCCGGTGGCGGGCGCACGCAATTGTCCGCCACCTGCTGGCTTCTGGGCACGGAGTCGAATCCCCTCGGTGAGTGCCGCATCGTGCGCATCGTCGGGAGTTCCTCGGAAATCGTCAACACGATGATCTTCCCACGCCGTCCGGAATGCCTGCCGACCTTTGTCGCGGAACTCCTCGTCTTCGGCGGCTGCCCGCGCGTGGCGTTCGTGGACGTGCAGGTACCCGGAGTGGGCCGGGAGCGAAAGCGCGAGGTGGCGAAACGGACGATGGCCCTGGCTGCCCGGCACGCGCATCTTCATGCCGAACGGGAAGCGCCGGGCTGGTCGGTGGAATTCTCCGCGGGCGGCCACGTGTTCACCCGCCCGGGTCAGCGGGCCACCACGCACGATTTGCAGGCGCTGTACGACGACTATCTCCGCTGCTGGTGCGACCTGACCGCTGGAAGGGCTCCATCGCCAGGCCCCGCGGACCCTGCGGCAGCCGACGAGTTGGCACGCTTCAAGCAGCACCACGTCGAACAGTCGCCTGTCCGAGAGTTCCTGGCCAAGGTCTTCGGCGCCGACTGGGCCTATCGGTTCTTGCACCAGTTTCTCTACCGTTAGCCCGACGCGCAAGCGAGGGAGAATTCATTCCTCGCTTGCTTCCGGCACGTGGATTGGAGACCGTTTTCGTCAACTTGTGCGGAGAAGACCATGGACTTGACACTCCGTCTGCGTGAAGCGACCGCCGATCTGCACCGCCGGATCGAGCAACTGCCGGTGGCGCAGGCCATGATCGAAGGGCGGATTCGACGCGAAGACTACGTTCGCTTGCTGGGACAATTGCACCACGTCCATTCGGCCCTGGAATCCGAGTTGACCGCGAACAAAGCGCTGCATGGCGTGTTTCGACCGAGCATGGTCCGGCTGGGCGCCATCCGTGGCGACCTGTCCGTCCTCGGTGCACCGCTGCCGCCGTCGCCGAGTGCTGAAACGGCAGCATTGATCTGTGACGTGCGCGACCTGTCCGCCCGCGCCCCGTGGGCGCTGCTGGGCTGCCTGTATGTCGTCGAGGGCTCGCGCATGGGCTCCATGCATCTGGTCAAGCCATTGAGCAGGGCACTTGGTGTGACGCGAGAACCGGGCTGTGGACTGGACTATCACCTCGAAGGCATGACCGGACGCCCGCTGGCGTGGATGAAATTCAAGGCCGCCCTGCTGGCCGCTCCCCTGGATCCACTGCGGGAGACGCAAATAATCGACGCGGCCGTGCGCACCATGACCGGGTTGCACGAAATCTACGAAGCCGTCGGACGATGCGGCGGTCGGCAATCGGCGGTGCATCTCTCCGGCGTCGATGAGCCCATGATGGTCGTCCTGAAAGGCGAACCGGTATGAAGACCCTGAAGTTCGAGCCGATCAATGAAACCTTGCAAGTGCCCACGCAGAGCGACCTGCTCGAGGCGCTCCTGGCCAAGGACCTCAAGGTGCTCATGGCCTGTGGGGGCAAAGGTATCTGCGCGACCTGCCACGTCCACATCAAGGATGGGATGGACAAGCTCACGCCGCGCACCGTGCGCGAGAACAAAACCCTCGGGTTCATCACCGGATGTGCCCCCGACAGCCGGCTGGCTTGCCAGGCGCGGGTGGTGGGAGAGGGGGTGGTTGTCGAGTTGCCCGAGGGCATGTACATCGAGCGCGTCGAGGACCTCATGACGTACCTCGGCCAGCGCGCGCAGACGAACATCCTGCATCCGATCAACGGCTCCATCCTGATCGCCAAGGGCAAGATCATTACCCGATCGCGTCTCGAGGAACTCAAGGCGCTGAACGTCGAGGTCCAGCAGCTCAAGCAATCGGTCTGACCGAGCGTGAGTCCTCAAGTTTCATCATCCAAGGAACCGAGTCATGACAGCGACTGTCGAGCGACCCACGGACAAACGGCTTAGCCTCGTCTGGGGCCAGAAAGCGGACGCCCAGGCCCTGACGCTGCTGAAGACGCAGAATACCGATGAAAACGGCCAGATCCACGACAAGGTGCGCCTGCTGCAAGGCCCGCAGGCGTTCAAGCACAATCACTACACCGATGACATGTTCTTTCGGCACGACGCGCGGAAGGGCATCGTGACGAACGTCTACGGCCAGCGCATCATCCGCGTGTCCGAGGACTTTGTCGTGGCGGTGCTCGGCAGCCTGGAAGAGGAAGTCGGCGATGCGGCCGGCGAGATCATGTACAAGTGCGGCTATGAGTGGGGCATGGAGGACATGAAGTCGTTTTCGGCGCGGATCCAGGCCGAGTTCGAAGTCGAGATGAGCAAGATGGCCATGGGCCTGATGCTCGAGACCTGGTGGTGGCCCCTGCAGATCGAGGGCTGGGGCGGCTGGCGCTACGACTTCCGTCAGGGCAAACAGGGCCTGATCTTCATCGACCTGTTCGAATCGGCGGTCGCCAAGTCGATTGGCGATGTGGGCAAGGTCGTCTGCTACTTCTACGCCGGCCTGTTCGCCGCGGTGTTCAGCGTGCTCGCCCGCCGGCAGCTCGCTTGCATCGAAATCCAGTGCTACGCCATGGGCGAGGACTATTGCAAGTTCCTGATCTCCACCGACAAGCGCGTCAACGCCGCCCAGTTCTGGCGCAACGAGGGCGCGACGTCCAAGGACATCGTCAAGAAACTGCAATCCGTCTAGTTCGACGACACGACGTTGCAGTTGAGGATGCTGTGGAAATGACGAATGACGAATGACGAAGCCCGAATGACGAATCAATGACCAATACCCAAGGCCCAATGGATGGGTGCGGTGCCTGGCCCTTTGGTCATTGGGCGTTGGTCCTTGATTCGTCATTCGGGCTTCGTCATTCGTCATTGCCCCCGACGCTGGACAGTGAAGTAGGGTTGTGGAACTAACGCCATCGGACAGGAGAACGCATATGTCGGCCCGCCAACTCCACGGCATCCCCGAGGCATCCCAGGTTTCGTCCCTGCTGGACGATCTGATGCCCCGCACGCCGCCGACGGTCGTGACGAGCAACCCCGCGGGATTCGTCATCGGCAGCATGCCAGTCGTTCAGTTCTTCACACGCGTCAACTGGCGCAACGCTGAACCGGCCGCAACGATGGTCGCCGCCCCGTCGCGGGCGTCGGGATCGTGGAAAGTGACGGAGTTCTTCCTGGCCGTCAACTGGACCAACAATGCCGTGGCACAAGCGCCGGAAACAGCCGTTGCCATGCCGAATCCATTGTCGCTGGATGCCGTGCTTTCCGAATTCGTCTGGGATTGATCGGACCATTACTCACCCGGCTAACCTGCAAGGAACCGTGCCATGTACTCTCGAATGATGCAGATCATCAACGCCAGCGACAGCCGCTACCTGACCGCCCAGGAGCAGGAGCAGGTCATGGCGTACTGCGCCTCCATGCCGAAGCGTTTCCAGGTGTCGCGCCTGGTCGAGCAGAAGGAAACCGAGATCGTCAACCAGGTCATCGCCGAGTTGAAGAAGCGTTACGCCAACTTTCCCAACTTGCACGACCGGGCCTGGGAGAAGGGATTCCGCGACCTGCAACTCGTGCTGCGCTACATCGTCCAGGGCATGCTGATGGATGACCTGGACATGGCGGCCGACAAGCTTCTGTACTGGTTCCGCACCATTGTCGCGTCGGCCGGTATGACGCCGCGCTTCATGCGCGACACGTACACACTGCTGCGCGATGCGAGCAAGCAGAAGCTGCCGCCGGATGCTTACCAGATGCTGGAGACGCACCTCAATCGCACCATCGAGATCATGGCCGACATCCCGGAACCTTACAAGCCGGCAGTCTGAGCGTGGTTGCCGATTTCCTTGTCTCTCAACCCGAGGCACTTCGATGACAGCCGAGACCATCGCACCGGGCGTGCAGTCCGCGTCGGACGACATCCTGTTTCGCGGCAACCTTTACGCCGAAGGGATTTACGCCAAGACCGACGTGGTCAAGGGCGTGACCCGTAACCGACTGGGTACGCGTCTATGTTCGCTGAGCGAGGATTTTCTGCTTGGCATGCGTCGCGCTATCGTGGACGAGTGCGGATCGGCGGCCGACGCCGTGTTCAAGAGCTGCGGCAAACGGTGGGGAGCATTACTCGCTCGTCGCTTTGAGAAAGAGATGAGCGAGTTCTACGGCAAGGCCATCGGCGAATTCAGCATGAGCATGTTCCTCGGCTGCCTCGTCGAGTTGTTCAGCCACCATGGCTGGGGCAAGCTGAACCTGGACCTGACGCACTACGAAGAAGGCCTGCTGATCGCCGAGTTGCGCAGCGCCATCATGGCCGACCTGGTGAAGGAAGCCGACCAGCCGGCGGATACGCTCTTCGCCGGCATTTTTGGCGGCTTCTTCGCCACACTGACCGGCGAAGACCTGGATTGCGTGCAGACGACCTGCACGGCCTGCGGCGCGGATGCCAGCCGCTTTGTCATCGGCCTCACCCCGCGACTGGCCGATGTGGAGGCCTGGCGCAACGATGGAACGAACCATGCGGACATCATCGCGAACCTGGCACAGGTCCGTGTGAAAGGGTAGCCCAACGTGTCCGCCGTAATCCGAGAGTCCCGTTCGTCCCCCAGCCCCGGCTCCCCGTACGCGCCGACGCCGGCTGAACTGGCGTGCTGGCTCTCGGCCGTCGGGCGCGATCTGGGCAGTCGTTACGAGATGCTCGGCTACCTGGGGCATGGCGCATATGCCACCGTCTGGAAGGCACGCGACCGCGTCACCAAGGAACTGGTCGCGGTCAAGCGCTTTGAGACGAAGTCGGGACAAGCGGGCGGCTTCTACCGCGAGCTCAACGCCCTGTTCCGCCTGCGCCATCCACGGATCGTGCGTATCGTCAACCTCCTGGAAGCGCCGGCGGGACCACGCTATCTGATCCTGGAACACTGCGGCGGCGGCAGCCTGCGCGGCGCATTGCAATCCGCCGTCCGGACCAGCGATCTGGGCATGCTGTCGCGCACCCGCATGGTGGCTCGCCAGGTAGCGGAAGGGTTGGCGGAGGCGCATCGGCTCGGACTGGCCCATCGGGACCTCAAGCCGGAAAACGTGCTTTTCGAGACGACGGCATCGGACGGGGCGACGGTGAAGCTTGCCGACTTTGGGCTCGCGCGTGCCCTGCAGAGTGCCGGACTGGCAGCGCAATCGGGGGCGCCGCTGGCCGGCCTCTCGGGCACGCCGGCGTACATGGCGCCGGAACAGTTCGAAGGCGTGTTCGCCGCAGCCACGGACGTCTATGCACTGGGCGTGATCCTGTATGAGCTGCTCCACGGTCAGCCGCCCTTTGAGGGTTCACCCGAACAACTGGCCTATCAGCACCTGCGGCAATCGCCCGTCATCTCGGCCGCGTTACCCCATCCATGGCGGTCGCTGCTGGCAACGCTCCTGGACAAGGACCCCGAGCGTCGCCCGACTGCCGGAGACTTGCTGGCTCGCCTGGAGGCAATCCCGGTTGCCCGAACCATTCCGCCGAAATTGCCCACCAAGCCCGTGGTTCGTTCCGTGCCTGCTTCGACGCTGGTAGTCTTCGCCGAGTCTACTGCACCGAGTGCGGGCTTCATCGCGCTGAGCGCCGAGGCGTTGTTCCGTTTCGACCAACACGGTACGCCGGACGGCAAACCGATTCTCCTGCAACGCCTCACCCAGGTGGAACAAGCGGCGGACGACCGCTTGTGGCTGGTGCAAGGGAGCCGTGTTTCGGTATTCGACGGCGCGGCTGGATACCGCGAAGTCCTGCGCATGGACGAACGGATTGCAGCCATTGCACCGCACGGCAGCGAACGCATCGCCCTGGTCGTTGGCGGCGAACTGGCCGAATTCGCCTTGACGGGCGCTGCATTTCGACGGTGCTGGAGCAAGCCGTTGCGCGTGCACGGACTACCGCCGACCCTGGCTCGGCTGTCCGATGGCCGGGTGGCATGCGCGGAAGGACCGATCAACCCATGCCTGGTTGTTTTCGACTGGGACGGCGTGCCCACCGTTCGACTTCCATTGCCCGGTCCCTGCTGGCAGCTTCGCCCCTGGCCAACCACTTCCCGACTGCTGGCGACGCTGCTGATTGGAAATGGCTTGCAGGATCAAGTCATCGACGTGGACGCTGGAACGATCGCTCCCCTGGATGCGGGGCGCGACACGATCCTCGTTGCCGCCGGATGCGATGGTCGACTCCACGGCCTGCGTTCCGGAGGCGAGATGATGCGCTGGCATCCCTCTGGTCGGGTCGCCGGCACCTGGCCGCTGACGCTTGGGGAGGCCGCGCCGCGAGCTTTTGCTGTCGCGGGTGAACGCCTGGCGCTGCTGCGGCGTCGTGGAGAAACGTGCTGGCTCGAATTCCTGGGGCCGTTCCGCGAGGAGGACGTCCATGCCTGAGCATCCGAGTCAGCAACAGGACCGCGGAAGGCTTCGCACGACGCTCTCCGCGTTGAGTGCGATGCAACGCCCGTCCGTTCGCAGGGCGCCGGCCGATCCGCTGGCCACCGAGCGTCGGGCCGGCGAAGTGCTTGCTGCATTTGACTGGGGCGACGCGGAGCGCGTGGCGCCCGCTCCCGAGAACGCCGCGCCGGTTGAACCCGACACGCTCTTTGTGGACCCCGACGATGCTCCGCCGGTGCAACCCAAGGCGGAAACTACGGAGCGCATCCTGTCCGATTTCAACTGGGAGTGAGGCTACGCCTGTGGAATCACCGTACATCCTTGCCGTCGCCAGTCACAAAGGAGGCACGGGACGGACGACAACAGTCGTCGCGCTCGCCTGGGCGCTGGGGAACGCCGGATTTCGCGTTCACGTGCTGGATGCCGATCCGATCCAGGCTGCGATCCTGATGACAACGCAGGGTGATGGCACCTGCCCATGGAAAAATGTGACGGTGCAGTCCGCCGCGGCGGACGCGGAATGGCCGCTGCCGGATTGCGACGTGGCCCTCGTGGACTGCCCTTCGTTAACCGAACCGGTCACGCAGGGCGTGCTGCGTCGCGTGGACGGCGTTCTGCTGACCTGCCTGGCGGACACATTGTGCTTGCGCACGCTGGATTCGGCGGTCGCAGCCCTGACCGTGGCCCAAAAGCGCAATCCTCGCCTTGAGGTGTTGGGGATCGTCCTTGGGATGTTCCGCCAGACGGACCCTGCCCAGCAGACCGCACTGGCGGAACTGCGCCGTGAGCATACAGCGCTCCTGCTGGAACCGCCGATTCCTTTCCTGGACGCCGTACAGGACTGGCCGCTGGACATCGGCGGACCTCTTCCCGACGGGACGGCGCGAAAGTCATTTACAGCCATCGCGGAAGCGCTGTGCCACAGCCTGGGGCTCACGCCGCGCGTGGGCCGCGCTCTCATCGAGACTTGGAGTTAGCCGGACGCGCAAGCGACGGATGCCCCATCCATCGCTTGTGCATCCGGCGAGCAAGCGGACGAACGGGCCATCCGTCGCTTGCGCGTCCGGCTAAGCGTGAGCCGCAGGTGTGGTTGGCTCAGTCTCAAACGGTGCGATCGGTCCCACACCGACCGGTCTAATCCTACCC
>JAIEMG010000365.1 GCA_019752375.1 Gemmataceae bacterium
TCTCCGAATGGCCGAAAACCTTGTTTTTCCCGTGTAGGATTGCTGTTTCCCTTGTAGAAAACGCAGTTGCACCCAAAACCAACGAACAGGGAAAATCTCGTAGGGTGGGTCGAGCGTGAGCGAGGCCCGGCCTCGCTCACGCTCGACCTACCCTACAGGTGCATTCGCTATTCCTTACCTACCTCGGTCAGCATTTCTTCCGAGATGTTCGCGTTGGAGTAGACGTTCTGCACGTCGTCGTGGTCGTCCAGCGCTTCCATCAGTCGAACCACTTTCCGGCCGGTCTCGGCGTCCACGTCCACGGGGACCTTGGGAATCTGTGAGAGTTCGGCGACGGCCGGGGTGAGGTTCTTCGTTTTGAGGGCTTCTTGCACCGCGTTGAATGCCGTCGGATCGGTGGTGATCTCGAAGAAGGTTCCGTTCTGCTTCAGGTCGTCGGCCCCGGCGTCCAACACGAGGCCCATCAGGCTATCCTCGTCGATGGCGGATGCCTCCACGCTGAACGTGCCCTTGCGCTCGAAGAGGAACGCGACGTTGCCGGCGCTGCCCATCTTGCCGCCGCTGCGTTCGAAGATCTTGCGAATCTCGCCGTTGGTGCGGTTGCGGTTGTCAGTGAGCACTTCCACCAGGACGGCGACGCCGCCGGGACCGTAGCCCTCGTAGGTCAATTCCTCAAACGTGATGCCTTCGGTCTCGCCGGTGCCGCGCTTGACGGCCCGATCGATGTTGTCCTTGGGCATGCTGACTTCGCGGGCCTTGTCGATGGCGTAGCGAAGCTTCAAGTTGGTGTCAGGATCGCCGCCGCCGTGGCGTGCAGCAATGATGATGGCGCGGCTCAGCTTGCTGAACAGCTTGCCGCGCTTGGCGTCGATGGCGCCCTTCTTGTGCTTGATGGTCGCCCAATGAGAATGCCCTGACATGGCTCCTCCCGTTGCATTGGAAACCCCGTGAAGCACCCTTGCTTCGGTTTCCGGAGTCCAGGGATGTTATCCGAATTCTATCGCTGACCGTCGACCATCCGCAGCTTTTGTTTCACTTCCTTGCTGCGATCGTCGGGCCGGCGCCGTTTCTCTTTCTCGAACAACGTGATCGACTTCTCCCACGCCGTGCGGGCCCGGGCCGGCTCCTTGAGACGGAAATAGACGTCTCCCAGGTGGTCCCAAAGGACCGGGTCGTCACCGCCGGGCAACGCGACGGCCTTTTCCAGCCACGACTTCGCCTCATCCATCTTACCACGTCGGAACAGTACCCAGCCCAGACTATCCAGGTAAGCGGCGTTGTCGCCGTCCCCCTCCGCGCGGACCTCGGTTCCGATTTTCTTTTCCTGGCGGTCCAGATCGATGGCCTTGCGGATCAACTGTTCGGATTCTTCCAGGTTCTTGCTCTGGTCGGCCATGATGTAGCCGAGGTCGTTGTTCGCAGTGGCGTCGTTGGGGTCGCCCTGCAAGATGAGGCGGAGCTGCTCCTCGGCCTTGGCATACAGGCGAGCGGCGGAATAAACGCTGGACAGCGCATAGCGGACGTCGCGCACGTCGCCGGGTTGGCTGAATTCCTTCAGCATGGCCTGGCAGGTTTCGATCGCCTTGTCGTACTTCTCGACCTGCGTGAGAACGCTGACCTTGAAGCGATAGATGCGGAGACGATTGCGGTCGTCCGCAAGCTTGACGGCTTCTTCAGCCTCGGCGACCGCCTCGTCGATCTTGCCAAGTTGAATGAGCGAAGGCGCGATCTTGACGTGGAACAGCACACGGTTGGTCGCCTGGGCCTTGCGCAATCCGTCACGGCCATACTTGACCACATCCTCGTGCTTGCCCTGGTCGTTCAGGACATCGAGCAGGCCGCCGTAGACTTCACCCTCGGTCTGTTGGGTGATGCGAGTCAGACAATGCTTGTACAATTGCTCGGCATGATCGAGCTGTTTGCAGTGCACCGCAAGCGCGCCAAGCAATCGCCAGGTTTCGTAAGCCCGCTCCTTGCGATTGCGCAGCTCGCCAATCGCCTCCGTGAGCATCGCCTTGACCACTTCGCCATCATCGCGCAGCACGGCAAGCATCGATCGGGCCCGCGTCGCGGCTGCGGCGTTGCCGGGACCGTTGTCGTCCTTCGGAGAGGCGGCCACCAGCGCCTGATCCAGTACGGTCAGTGCCTTGCCCATGACGGCCGGGGTGTTCTGTTCCTTCGCCTGGTCCTTGTAGAGGTTGAACAATCCGCGATAGACGTCGGGGCTCGGCGAGTCTTCGCCAACCTTGAGATAGCGGCGCTCCGCTTCGGCCCACTGCTTTTCGCGGCCGTATTGCTTGGCGAGCAGGAGCTGGAGCGGCAGGTTGCGCTGATCGCGCTCCGCGCTCTGGGCGAGCATCGGCAGGATTTCGCGCTCGCGCTTGAGCTTCTTGAGGATGTTTATCTTCAGTTCATAGGGTTGGTCGCCTTGCGGTTGGGTTCGCAAATACTGATCGAGATACGGCAGCGCGTCGGCAGGCTTGTCCTGGGCCAGGCAAACCTCCGCGAGGTTGAAGTTGAGGCGGCCAGCGCGATCGGGATCGCGTTTCTGGGCCTCCACGAAGGCGGTGATGGCCTTGTCGTACTTGCGCGCCTCGATGCAGATGTGTCCCAGCCTCTCGTAGGTCTTGGCGGCCTCTGCGTCCAACTGTTCCGGATTGAACGGCCCGGAATCAACCAGCGCCTGGCGCTTGCCGACCAGGATCTTGACAACCTCGTTGTAGGCGGTCTCTGCTTTCCCGAATTCTCGCTCGTTTTCCAGGGTTTGGCCCAGGTCGTAATGCATCTGCACCAGGATGTCGAGGTGTTCCTGGGCCGCGGGGCAAGCGACGCCTCGCTCCAGCGCGGCAATCGCGTCCTTGGTTTTTCCTTGATCGCGAAGCTGGCGGCCGTAGAGATGCCAGGTCTCGTAATCCCCGGGCGCCCGGTCGAGCGTTTGGCGGCACGACTTGAGGGCGTCATCCGTCCGGCCCAGCGCCAGATAGAGCGCAATCAAACCGCGATGAATGGCGACTGCCTCGGGATCGAGCTGCAGCGCTTCTTCAAACGTCGTCAGTGCATCGAGCAGGCGGTCCTGTCGCTGACGAAGCAGGCCAAGGGTATAGAGCTTGAGCGCTTCACGACGCTGCAGCTCGGCGCGGCTCTCGGGCTTGAGCGGCACGAAGACGGTGGGCCGGTCGGTCTGGACAGGTTGCTGGGAACGCAGCTCCGCCGCGAAGATCGCCAGCAATATCGAGAAAACAAGCCCCAATCGCAGGGACGTGGCCATTACCCGATCACCTCCTGATCGTGGGCAGGGCGGGACGATGGGACGCCTCTTCCCTGGCCTGCTCCGGATCAGGCCGTCGGGTCCCATCGCGGGATCGAGTTGGATTGTACCCGCCACCGTCAGGATTTGCCAACGCAACCGGGAGGTGAGCCAGGCCCCGCCATGAGCGGCGGGGCCTGGATAAGTACCCGTTTCAGCGGGGTTTGGATCGGCCGCCGCGTTCCGCGCCGACGGCGACGCGACCGGACTCTTGCCCGGTGGGGCAGTCGTGACACAACGGGCAAGACGAGCAGCGCGGCGAGTCTTCCCAGCACACCTCGTCCGCCAGGGCACTGATCACTTCGTTGAACAAGGTGCCGCGTGCCTTGGGAATCACGTGCTCCAGGCCCGCGCGAAGTGCCTCCATATCCTCCTGATCGCCCTCCAAAAGCCCCAAACGCCTCAACACCCGAATGGAGGCGTCGTCCAGCGGAACCGCGTGACCACCCAGTGTCTGCTGGACCACCCAGGCGACGGCGTAGTCGTTCGCTCCCTGATAGCGGCTCAACTGCTTGGCCGCCTGCTTCAGCCCTTTCTTGTGCAGGATCTCCAAATCGAAGGAGAAGGTCGTTTCGAAGACCTCCTGAAGCAGGCCGATCAATCGCTGCGCCCGAACGTCGGCGTGCGGAAGATCGGCGAAGACTTCTTCAATTTCGCGGGACGAGCTGACGCGAACCTCGTTCCAGTCGTAGAAGCGCTCGCGCAAGTTACTGAAGGCCCGGTCGGCCTGCTCGCGCGTGGTGCCCTCGCGGCAGACCGCGTAGAGGAGTTGCTCCAACACGGGTCGCGCTTCCGGCTCCGCCGGATCGTAGCGCTTCTTCAGCGTCGTGAACAGATGCGTCATTACGCGTTGTTTATTGGTCGTCGTGGGCATATCCGTTTCGAGCCCCATCAGTTAGGAAGGCGAAGAGGGTTCAAGAATCCGCTGGTTCCTCTCCCGCTGCTCCGTCAGCGGAACCAGCCTCGGGCTTGGGGGCGCTCTGGGCGAGCGCTTCGTTGATGAGTCGTGAAATCTCGATGCTGTTCTTCACGCCCTGGTCGAGCACGAAGGTCACGACAGGCGTGTAGCGCGTCTGGAGGCGACCGGCAATCTTGGACTGCACAAAGCCCGCCGAGTGCCGCAATCCGTGCATGCACAGTTCTTGCTCCCTGGGCGTTCCCATGATGGAAACGAAGATCTTG
Source organism: Gemmataceae bacterium (assembly GCA_019752375.1). Lineage (GTDB taxonomy): Bacteria > Planctomycetota > Planctomycetia > Gemmatales > Gemmataceae > JAIEMG01. Next base: position 4,490 of record JAIEMG010000365.1, read on the forward strand.
GCGTGCTGGAGGTCGCCGGACACTTCCGTACGAGTCACCGTGACGCCCTTGACGCGCGGGTCGCGGACCTCGAACAGGATGGTTTGGCTGCTGACCTCGCGAATGACTTCGGCGACGCGGGCCAGGCGGTGCGCTTTCATGGGTGCTTCTTCAATTGCCGGGTATCTACACTTCCATCTCGTGATCGATCAACTCGGCCACCGGATGGCTTCGCAGCGCTTCGACCACCTTTTCCAGGGTCTTGCGCACCGGATACGCTTCCGCGCCCACGAGTGCAAAACCCAGGACGGCGATCTGCGGGCTGTCCTGCGAATCGACCTCGGCCACGGCGACGCCGAAGCTGTTCCGCAGCCGATCCTTGGTGCTCCGCACTACCTGCCGCTTGTCCTTGAGACTGTGCGACTGGCGAAGCAGCAGCCGAACACGAAGCGATCCAACAATCATATCTGGTGGGGCAGACACTCCTGTCTACCCAATCCGCGAGGCAGACAGGAGTGTCTGCCCCACCAACAATTCAACTCGCCCAGCGCACGGCTACAGCGTGCGTTGCACCTGTTCGATGCGGTACGCTTCGATCACGTCATCGACCTTTACGTCGTCGTAGCCGGCGATCTTGATACCGCAGTCGTAGCCTTCGCGAACTTCGCGGACGTCTTCCTTGAAACGCTTGAGCGAATCGAGGCTGGCGGTGCGGTCCGTCGGCGGATAGATAATCACGCCGGACCGGATCAAGCGCACCTTGGCCGATCGCTCGATGTTGCCCTGCGTGACGTAACAACCGGCCACGGTGCCGACCCGGCTAATCTTGAAGACCTCGCGGACGACGGCACGACCGAGGTGGACCACCTGTTCGTGCGGCTTCAGTTTGCCTTCGAGGGCCGAGCGAATGTCATCGGTCAGGTTGTAAATGATGTCGTATTCGCGGATCTCGACGCCGCGTTCTTCCGCCAGGGCGCGGGCGCGATCGTCGGGAACGACGTTGAAGCCGACGATGATCGTGTCGTCGGGCGACGTTAGCGCCAGGCCGACATCGCTTTCCGTGATGCCGCCGATGCCGGTATGCAACACGTTGACGCGGACCTCCGCGTGCTTGAGCTTCTCCAGTTCCTTCTTGATCGCCTCGACAGAGCCGCGGAAATCGGCCTTGAGGATGATCTTCAGCTCGGCGATCTTGGCCTCGTTGAGCTTCTCCAGCGTGACCGGCGCCCGTTTCTCGATCGAGGCTTCCTGCAGCTTGTTCTTGCGTTTGTCGGAAATCTCGCGCGCCGTCGCCAGGTCGGGAACGACGACGAACGGATCGTCCGCGTTGGGAACGTCGTCGAGGCCGGTGATGCGGACCGGCACGCTGGGGCCGCCTTCCTGAATGGGGCGTCCCAGGTCGTCGTACATGGCGCGAACGCGGCCAAAACCGCTGCCGCACAGTACGATGTCGCCGCGGTGCAACGTTCCATTGCGGATCAGCAACGTGGCGAACACGCCCTCGCCTTCGCTGAGCATCGCTTCCAGACAGGTGCCCGACGCCGGCTTGGTCGGGTCGGCCTTCACGACCAGCATCGTCTCCGCGACGAGCGAAATCATGTCGAGCAATTCGGGAATGCCCTTGCCGGTCGCGGCACTGGTCTCGACGAACGGCGTGTCGCCACCCATCGTGTCGGGGATCAGTCCCAGGCCGTAAAGCTGCTGCCGGGTTTTGTTCAGGTTTGCGTTGGGCAGGTCAACCTTGTTGATGGCGACGATGATCGGCACCTTGGCGGCGCGGGCGTGATTGATGGCCTCTTCGGTCTGCGGCATCACGCCGTCGTCCGCGGCGCAGACGATGACGGCGATGTCGGTCACCTGCGCGCCGCGGGCACGCATCTTGGTGAATGCCTCATGGCCGGGGGTGTCAAGGAACGTGATCGGGTGGCCGCCGTGCTCGACGCGCCAGGCACGAATCACCTGGGTAATGCCACCGGCTTCGGTTGCGACCACATCGCTCTTGCGGATCTTGTCCAGAAGCGACGTCTTGCCGTGATCGACGTGGCCCATGACGGTCACCACGGGTGCCCGTGCCACCAGGCTTTCCGGATCGCTGGGCTTGTCCTGTGTTGCCAAGACCAAGTCCTCGGCATCGAGGGGCCGCTTGATTTCCAGCTCGATGCCGGCTTCCGCCGCGATCAATTCCGCCAGCGTGACGTCCAGCGTGGAGTTGATGGTCGTCGTCATCGCCGCACCGTGGCCGAGCAGCTTGCGCAACAATTCACCGACCTTGATGCCGGTCGCTTCGGAGAGGGTGCGCACGGTGATCGGGATCTCGAGCGGCACCTTGCCAATACGCGCGACGGTACCGCGACGCACTTCCTTCTTCTTGACGCGCTTGAGGCGCCGAATACGTTCGTCATCGAGTCCGGCGTCCGCGGTCAGGAGCCGGCCGGGGCGCACATCGGTTTCGACTTTCGCCTTGCGTGCCGTGGCGCGTTCGTTACGAGCAGCATGGCGGTTGGCGCGGCCGGGAACGTGCCCCGGACGACCCTTGGCGCCCTTCTTCTGCCCGTCTTCGTCCAACTCCTCATCGCCGGCGACGTCGGGCGGCGGGGGTGCTGGCGTGTTCTGCATGAACTTCGCCGCATCCTGGGCGCTGACCTGCCCGCTCTTGACCGCGGGCGGCAACTGCTGGATGGGCTTTTGCGCAATCGGTTCTTGCTTTTTGGGCTCCAGCTTGGGCGGCAACTTCTTGAGCGGAGGCGGCGTCGCCATGTGGCGAACGATGGTCGGTGGACGCATCTGTCGGCCGCGTCCGGCGGGCCTCGCTCCGCTGCCACCGCCGCCACCGTCGGGCGGCTTCGGTTGATTCAGCGACGGCACCTTGTGCCCAGTGAGCGTCGGCATTCGACCCGCATTGTCCGGCGGCCGCGGGGGCGACTCGGGAGGCCGAGCCGACGCGGCGATGTCCGGGGCCTTGGCGGGAGCAGTCGGTGGAGCGCTGGGTCGCGGCGGTTCGGGCGCCGCCACAGGTTCGAGAGTGCGCGGCGGAGGCGCAACGGGTTCGGGCGCGATGGCGGCAGGAGTCACTGCGGGTATGGTCTCCGGAATGGGGGAAGGAGGAGCAGGCGGCGGCGCGACGGGGGCCGCAGCCGCGGGCGGCGGTGTAGGAACAGGAGCGACGGGCGGCGTGGAAACCACTTCCGCTTCGCGCGGCTTGGGACGAGCCGGCGCGAGCGTGCGCACCTTGCCGAAGGCATCCAGGTTCGGGAGCGGCGCGCCGCCGGACGGTGGGGGCGCGGCGACAGCGGTGCCGCCCTTGCTGCCCTTCTTCACCATCGCTTCGATGGCCACGCGCTGGTCGGGCTCGAGGCTGCTCAGCTGGTTCTTCACGTCATAGCCAGCCTGGCGACACATGTCGAGCAAGTCCTTGCTCTGCATGTTGAGTTCGCGCGCCAGTTCGTAGACACGGACTTTCTCTTTAAGCAAGCGCAACTCCTGTGGAGGCGATCCTCGTCCCTCACAAGCGTGGAGGATCGCAAGATTACTCTATTTCCTCATTCTAACCATCCCCAGTTCCTTGAAAAGAGATTCCTCTCTACCAGGAAGGCGAAATGAGCCCTTCATTCCGGATAAACGCCCCCGCTTCCTTGCTTTCCTGATTCCTCGGGATTGCCTATCCTTACTCTTCCGTCGCCGGCGGAGCGTCTTCTTTCTCTACGGGTGTCGCTGGCGCCGTTTCACCGAACACCTGGGCGGCGCTAAGTGCCTGTTCCGACTTCACAGGTTCATCAGGCCCGAACAGGCTGTCGAGGGTCGGCTTGGAGTCGGACGGCGCAATCGACGGTCCATCCGACGGGAACAGCTGCTCGGCCTTTGACGCCGCCGATCGTGCAGGCGTCACGATGATGGGCGTGCGCGGCTCCTGCTCGCGGGCCAGGCGGTTTTCCTCTTCCACGCGTTCGGCCGCTTCCTCACAATAGGCAATGATCTCCTCGGCCTGTTCCTCGGTCAGCCCGCCAAGTTCCGCGAGTTGGGCAGGCTCCAGGAAGGTCAGGTCATCGTAGGAAAGGAAGCCCTCTTCGATAAAGGTTTCCACCTGCGTTTCCGTGATGCCCGGAACCTGGCCAAACCAGCCGACCGCCCGGTCGATGCCTTCGTTCAGCTCATCGTGCGTCATGATCTCGATGTCCCAGCCGACAAGCTTGCTCGCCAGCCGGACATTCTGCCCGCGGCGACCGATTGCCAACGACAGCTGATCTTCCTTGACGAGGACGATCGCCCGGCCCAGGCGTGGATAAAGGAATACCTCCTCGATCGAGGCCGGCTGTAGGGCATTGGGGATCATGACCTGGAGCGAATCGTTCCAGCGCACAATGTCGATGCGCTCGCCGCCCAGCTCATCGACGATATTCTTGATGCGGCTGCCACGAACGCCGACGCAGGCGCCAACGCAATCGACCTTCATGTCGATGCTGCTCACCGCAATCTTGGTCCGATACCCGGCCTCGCGCGCCACCGCCTTGATCTCGATGGTGCGATCCGCGATTTCCGGGATCTCGTTCTCGAAAAGCCGTCGCACAAAATCGGGGTGCGTGCGTGAGAGAATGATCTTCACCCGATGGCCGACCTTGCGCACGTCGAGGATGACCGCCTTGACGCGCTCGCCGACGTGATGCGTTTCGCCCGGGATCTGCTCGCCGCGCGGAAGGATGGATTCGGACTTGCCGACGGTCACCGTGGCGGCGCCGCCTTCGAAGCGCTGAACGGTGCCTTGCACCAGGTCGCCCTTCATGGCGGCATATTCATCGAAGACCGCGTTGCACTCCGCTTCACGGATCTTCTGGATCATCATCTGCTTGGCGCTCTGGGCGGCGATGCGTCCCAGCAACTCGGGTTCGATGACCTCTTCGCCTTTTTTCGCGTGAATCTGGCCGCTTTCGCGGTTGATGCTGACGACGATGTCTTCCTCGGTCCCGTAATGGCGCTCGGTGGCCAGCTGCACGGCCGCCTCGATGCCGTCGAAAATGACGTTCTTCGGAATGTTCTTCTCGCGGTGCATCAAGTCGATGATCCGGAGCAGGTCCGCGCCGTTCATTGTGTGATTCTCCCAACGTCCGTAAAACGAAAAAAGTGGGCACCTGTCCCACTTTGATGCCTCTCCGGCGCGCAAGCGCGCCGAGAGCGCACCGACGCCGTCAACCGCTCTGGACTTCCTGTCGCATCGATTGGCCCGTTGACGCATCGAACAGGTGCGTGCGGGTCATCGCCAGGGCGACATCCACGTTGCTTCCTTCTCGAACCATCGCGTGCTCGTCCGTCAGACTCACCAAATGGAGGCCGTCACATTCCAGCCTGAGCAAGCTCCCCGATCCGATGGGTTCCACCCGCATGACCTGCGTCCTGAAAGGCGGAAAACCTGCTACATCTTGCTCTATCTTACAATATTCCGTCAACACTCGCACGTCTTGCGGCCGAATCCCCAGCGTCACCCGCTGTCCGGCGGTCGCCGTCCACGAGCCAGGCAACGTCCACTCCAGCTTCGCCGCCGGCAGCAGGAAACTCGGTCGATCCACGGTGCCGCCCATGTTCCCCTCGAACAAGTTCATTGGGGGCCAGCCGAAAAAACCGGCCACGCGGCGATTGCACGGTCGCTGGTAAACGACCGCCGGCACATCCGCCTGCTGGAGACGACCTCCATCCAGCACCGCTACGCGGTCTGCGAGGGTCATCGCCTCCACGGAATCATGGGTAACATAGATCATTGTCGCCCGAAGGCGACGCTGGAGCAAGTGCAACTCGCGCCGGACTTCGGTCCGAAGTTCCGCGTCCAGATGGCTCAGGGGCTCGTCCAGCAGGAATACGGACGGCTGCCGAACCAGTGCTCGTCCAAGAGCGACGCGCTGTTGTTGCCCGCCGGACAGTTCTCCGGGCCGACGATTTAGCACGTTTTCCAGATCGAGCAAACGTGCCGCCTCGTGGACGCGAGCTTCGTCCAGAGCGGAGGAACGAAACCACTCGAGCAACGGCCGTGTCAGTTGCAGTCCGAATCGCAAGTTTTGTCGGACACTCAGGTGTGGATACAGGGCGTGCCTCTGGAAGACCATGGCCACGTCGCGTTGGTAGGGCGGAACCCGCGTCACGTCCCGCTGTCCAATCTGGAGACTTCCCCCGGACGGGCGTTCCAATCCCGCAATAAGGCGTAACGTCGTCGTTTTTCCGCAACCCGACGGACCAACCAACACCATCAATTCGCCATCGGCAACATGCAGGGTGACGTCGCGCAGGGCATGCACATCGGGAGGATAAACCTTACCGACGTGATCCAGCACGACTTCCGCCATTCGCGTGACACCCCAAACTTGCATATATTAGCGGAAATGGGTGTGATCGACAAGCAGGCGAAACGAAGAAAGCCGCTTGGCATGCAGCGTTTGAGGCTGCAACACGCCAAGCGGCGATTGGAAAATGCAGTCGTCGTTACTTGACGAATCGCGTCTTGGTGACGCGTTCCACCCAGCTGGCAGCCGACGCATGCCAGTTGTCGGCCGCGATCCGTTTCTGCCAGGCCGCGTCGGATTGGACGAGTTGCGGATAGGCGAGGAATGCCAGGCCGGCGAGAACTGCATACGTGGCCAAGGTCGCGGGCCACGACGGGGACATCAACTTCACCGCACTCCCCGCGGACGCCTTCAGATGTACCTTTACGCCAGACAGGTCTACGCTGTACAGTTCATCGAGGACCAGGTGGGAAAGGAAGCCGATCGTGGTCCCCAGCGCCAGGAAGAGGCGCTCGATCAAGTTGTCGGAATGGTACATCAGAAACACCAGCAGCCCCGCGATGGCCATCCCTGGCAAACTATGAAACATTCCTCGATGGACAGTTAGCTTCTTGAACACCGCCGAGCAGACATAGCGGATGAAGCAGTAGATGCCCACCATCAGCGCCGCGATCTGAACAAGCGGTAAACCCAGTTCGACAATTCGGCTCAGCAGGAACAACGGCACCAGGACTCCGGCCGCTCCGAAGAGCGTTCGGACTGGGACGCCGCTGTCGCTATCCAGGTCCGGCAACATGCCGCTCAATGACGTAATTCCGGCACCGAAAATTGCCATCGGCCAGTGGACGCCGCCGTACCAGAAGGCCAGACCGCCGTACGCCGCGCCCAGTGCCGTCGAGAACATCAAATGCCCGCGATAGCTCGCCATTTGTTGGCCTCCGTGGTTTGAGTTCGAATAATGTACGTTAGTACAATAAGTGAAGAGAAACGAGGATTGGGAGAACGCGCTCATGGACAATCAGACCATCGCCAGGCGGCTGAGCGAACACGCACGAGAATTGGATCAGACCGACGGCAACCTATTTCGACCGCGCGCGTATCGACGGGCGGCCCTGACTGTGTTGCTGCTTGATCAATCCCTGGAGTCAATCTTGGCCGCGAAGGGGCGGAAAGGAGTGGAGGCCCTGCCCGGCATCGGCCGGCATCTTTCTTACACGATCGAACTGCTAGTCCGCACCGGCGAATTTCGTACGCTATCTTCCGTGGGCGGCGATACGCCAACCCGGACAGCCTGTCAACCCGTTCCGTCGACTCGCCCCTGCCGACTCCATCATGTGGAAGCAACTGCGCTCGCTTCTGGAGATGATCCGCTTCAGCCACACGCTGTTCGCGCTGCCATTCGCGCTGCTGAGTGCAGCGCTCGCATGGCGAGATCAGGGCTCATTCTCCGGGCTGCAATTGCTGGGAATTCTGCTGTGCATGGTGTTTGCCCGCAGCGCGGCGATGGCGTTTAACCGACTGTCCGATCGCGATATTGATGCGATTAATCCACGCACGGCACAAAGACACTTACCTGCTGGCGTCCTCACGCCCGTCCAAGTATGGGCATTCACTCTCTTGTGCTCCGTTGGTTTTGTCGCCTCAACCTTGACCTTCCTTGCCGTTGAGCCTCCGAATCCTTGGCCGCTTATCCTGAGCGTTCCGGTACTCGCCTTCATCTGTGCCTACTCGGTGACGAAGCATTTCACTGCCCTGGCGCACTTCTGGCTCGGCGCGTCGCTGCTCTTGGCGCCAGTCAGCGCATGGATCGCCATTCGCGGTCTGGAAGGATTGCCCGTCGCATTCGTGCTGGGGCTGGCCGTGCTGTTCTGGGTAGCGGGCTTCGACATTTTTTACGCGTGCCAGGATGTGGATTTCGATCGCAAGGCAAAGCTCCACTCCATACCAGCCTGGCTGGGTGTGGCGGCGAGCCTACGTGTGGCGATGGTTTGCCATCTGATCATGGTGTTGTTGCTGGTCGCGCTGTACTGGGTGGCGAGCCCCTACCTGGGATGGATCTACCTCACAGGGGTGTTCGCTGTCGCGGTGTTGCTTGGTTTCGAGCACTGGCTGGTGCGTCCGGACGATTTGACGCGTGTCAACCAGGCGTTCTTCCAGGTCAATGGCGTGGTGAGTGTTGGGCTGTTTGTCATCGTCCTTCTGCAGCTGGCTATCGGAGGATAGCGGCCATGTCGAGCGTTCACGCTTCCGTCGTGCAGACCAAGGCACCGAACATTCCTTTACTGGCGAACGGGGACCGGCTGACGCAGGCCGAGTTTCATCGCCGCTACCAACTCATTCCTGACGATGTCAAAGCTGAGCTGATCGGAGGAATCGTTTACATGGCTTCGCCCCTGCGCCGCGCTCACGGAGTGTCGCATCCCGAATTAAGTGGTGCCTTCTGGCTCTACAAGGCAGCCACCCCGGGGGTAGAAGTCCTCGATAATGCGACAACCATCCTGGGTGAGGAGAGCGAACCGCAACCCGACCTGGCATTACGGATCCTACCGGAGTGCGGCGGGCAGTCGCGAACGGATGGGGATGACTATGTTGTCGGCGCGCCGGAAGTGGTTGCGGAGATTGCCCACAGTTCGCGCGCGATTGACATGCATCGAAAACGCGATGACTACCGGGACGCCGGTGTGCGCGAGTACCTGGTAGTTTGCCTGGAGGAGGCCGAACTGCACTGGTTTGACTTTTCAACCGAACAGCGGCTGCGACCCAACCGAGACGGGGTCTACAAGTCGATCGTGTTTCCCGGCCTTTGGATCGATGGACGGGCGTTGCTCGATCGAGATTCGATGAAGCTCATCGCGGTCCTGCAGCACGGCCTGAACAGTCGGGAACACCGCGCGTTCAAGAAACGGCTGGGTGCTGCAATCGAGCCCCCCAGGAAGGGGAAAAACAAGTCTTGAGAAAAGAGAGTGGGAATTCGGGGCGACAGGATTCGAACCTGCGACTTCATGGTCCCAAACCATGCGCTCTAGCCAAACTGAGCTACGCCCCGTTCACTGCAAGTATACGCCACGCTCCTCGAAAGGAAATGATTCGCCAATTCACTTCCGCAGCACTTCGAGCAACCGCTGAAAGTCATCTTCCGAATCGAACAGCAGGACGATCTGCCCCTTGTCCTTGCTCTTCAATCGAATCTCGACCTTGGTCGACAGCGACTGGCGCAATTCGTTCTCAATGGCCTGGACGTGTGCCGTCTTCGGGGCGCTGGTCTTGCCCCCTTCGGGCTCAGGTTCCTTCTCGGTCTTTTGCTGCTTGATGAGCGTTTCCAGTGCGTGGACCGAGTAGCCGCGCGCGATCGTTTCCTTGCAGAGTGCCACCTGTCGATCGCGGTTCTTGATCCCCTTGAGCACCTTCGCGTGGCCCAACGTAATTTGCTTGCTGCGCACCGCGTCCTGGACCTCGGGTGCGAGATCGAGCAAGCCCACCAAGTTGCTGATGGTGGTTCGGTCCAGGCCAAGCTTGGCGGCCAGGTCTTCCTGGGTCATCGAGAAGCGGTCGAGATATTCCTTGAAGCCTTGCGCCTTTTCGATGGGGTTGAGGTCCGAGCGCTGTATATTTTCGACGAGCGCTGCCTCGAACGATTCCTGATCGTTGAAGTTGACGACATGAACCGGGACCTCGGTGAAGCCCAGGCTCTGAGCCGCCCGCAGCCGCCGTTCGCCAGCGATCAGCTGATAGGCGTCGCCCTGCGCGCGCACCACGAGGGGCTGCAACAGTCCGTGTGCCTTGATGCTCTCACACAAGCCGGACATTTCCTCGGTGTCGAAAGCCTTCCGTGGCTGGTAAGGGTTCTGCTGAATGCGTTCGATGGCAACCACCGATTCCTGCGCCACCGCCGTGGCCTGGTTGCCGTCTGCGCCGAAGAGGGCGTCGAGACCGCGTCCGAGTCGAGGTTTGGCATTCACGCGACCATCTCCAATCGCCGAGGGGAACTGGCCTCCATCCCACCAGGGCATTCTAGCACTCGTCCGCGCCGTGGGACAATGGTTGTTTGCAGGGCGGAATCAGCACCGATGGGCTGCGCGCGGCGTGAATTGATTGGGGCGCCCGCCGGGAGTATCATGATCCAGCGGGTGCTTTACTAGGGATGGAACTGCGAAAGGGCAAACCGATGCCACCGACCCTTCAAGAACTGGGAATCGACCAACTCAGCGCCGACGACCGCCTTGCGCTGGCCGAAGCCATCTGGGACAGCCTCACCCAGGAAGTAGAGCAGGCACCATTGAGCGAGGCGCAGCACCAAGATCTCGAGCGGCGGCTGAAGGCCTACCGGGCCAACCCCACAGCTGGTTTGAGCTGGGAGGAAGTGAAGGCACGCCTGCTGGGTCCGTCATGAGGTTGCCGCTGATCCTCACACTGGAGGCTGAGGCTGATATCGCGGAAGCGAAAGCCTGGTATGAGAAACAGCGCAAGGGATTGCAGGAGCGTTTTGTCCTGGCTCTCGAAACAGTGTTCACTCACATCGCGCGATTTCCAGAAGCCTCCAGCGAAGCCCATGCGGGAGTGAGGCGCACGGTTGTGCAGCGATTTACGTACGCAGTCTACTACTGCGTCGATTCGCACATCGTCGCCGTGATCGCAGTCTATCGGAGCGACCGCGATCCAAAAAGGTTGGAGCAACGCTTCTGACTGTCGACGGAACAGTCCGTACAACCCCTATCAATGTTCCACGTGGAACAACCTCTGAATGGATTAGTCGATCAACAGCTGGGCATGGCCTTCCACCGAATCGCCCGCCCACCAGTCCGGAATCACATCCGGATCACCGCCTATCAGGTAAGTCGGACACAGTTCAAAGGTCGGCGCTCGCAGTCCGCCAAGCTGGTGCAAGACGTTGATCCGTAGCTTGGCGTGGGCTGCGAACAGCTTTCGCGGCAGGGCTAGCTCGGCCGTCCAGGCGCCCTTCTCCTGACCGCAGGCGCACTGCCAATCGATGCCGGTGTCTTCGCTTTTGTCCTTCGCGGCGTAGCGCAATTGCTCGGGCGTGATGGCGAACAACCACGTCGTCTTGCCGTCCGACACCACCACGCGCACATGCTCGTCAAACAGAATGAAGCGATTTCGTTCCGCCTTGGGATCGAACTCCTTCACCTTGACCTTGCCCATCGGGTCGTCGATGCGGACCGCGACATAGATCGACGTTGGATCTGCACCCACCTGAACGCGGCCGGTCCGTCCCCCGCGCGGCGGCAGCCCAAGCAACGAATTCGGAACGGCATCGCGCCACACGGCATCGTCGAGCTTGCCGTCGATCTTCGGCGCCTGTTTCGCCGCAGCCGCCTTCACCTGCCGAACACCGGAGAATTTGTACGGCCAAACCTCGATGGTCCGGTTGCGGAACCGGCCCTCGGCGAACTGAATGGTCAGCGTCGGACTGGAAGCGAATGGCCCGGCGGCGACCGTGGCCTGGAGCGGAATGACGAGCGGCTGATTTGGCTCCATGCGGAACGTCGACTTCTGCTCCTTGAGCTTCCACCCGTCGCCGGATTTCCACAACAGTTCGCCCGTCATCGGTACCTGAAAGCGCGCGGGAATACGCAGCTCCGTGTTGATGGTGGTGGGCTCGCCCTCGCGCACCGGCAACCCTGCGGCATTCTCCAGCGCGAGGCGCAGGTTTCGACGCAGGTCCTCGACCTCGTAGGAACAGAACTCGTCGGGAGCAGCAGGTTTCTTGGTCAACGTGTAGGTGTCAAAGACCTTGCCCGTGATGTCGATGGCCGAGAACTTCACTTCCTCGCCATCGAAGTCCATTTGCGTGAAATGGTAGACCGGCTTGTGAGCTGCAATGTAGTCGCGGTCCTTGCTGCGATAGAGCAGTGCTCCACCTCCCGCACTCGTGATGCACAGCACGCCAGGCTGCGGATCCTTCGTCACCCGGCCGATGCGATGGCTCCGCGCGTAGAAATGGTCGTGCCCGGTCAGCATGCCGTCGACGCGCTGGCCCGGATCGAGCATGAGCGGCGCCCAGTCCCAGCGGAGTGAATTGATCGGCCGCGCCGCCATCGCGCTGAAGAGCGGATGATGGAAGACCACGAAGGTCCAGGTTGCCGACCGCTTCTTCTTCAGGTGCTCTTCGAGCCAGCGATACTGCTCCGAGTCGCGGCCTTTCTCGATCCAGGCGTTGCTGTCCAGGCAGATGAAGTGAGCGTTGCCGTAGTCGAAGCCGAAGAAACGTTCGGTGCCCGGTACGGCGACGTAGGAGAAAAAGCTCTCCGCATCATTCTCGTGATTGCCGATAGTCGCCAGCCAGGGGACGGACCGCGCGACCGGAGCCAGCGGCTCGAAGAACTCGTCGCGCCAGCTCGCCCGGTTCTTGCCGTTGAGGACGATGTCGCCGGTGTGGACAAAGAGGTCCACATTTGCCTTGGCGATTTGATCGACGACCTTGCGATGGGTGATGGCGCTGGAGCGCGAGTCTCCGTAGAGGGCCATGCGCCATTTCTTCGTGCCGGCCAGCGGTCCAGAGCGAAACGAATAGATTTCGGACACCAAGTCGCCGCAGCGGACCCGGTAGTGATATGTCGTTGCCGGCTTCAGGTCGGACAGGACCACCGAGTGGAGCTCGGCGTCGGTCTTGGCTTCCGCGACCTGTCCGAGGTCGCGCGTGGTGCCGAACTCGACTCGACCAGGCATGCGATAGTTCGTCTCCCACATCACCCGCATGCTGGTCGGCGTCGGCAGCTGGAGGTAGGGCATGACAACGAAGTGGGGACGCGGTGGTCCTTCGATCTCCTCCTCGGAGGCGGTGCTGAGTGGTGCAAAGGTGAGAGAAGCAATGATGGAGACCAGTACTGCCAGGCAAGCAGTCCATTGCAGCGTCTGCCGGGAGATGGTCATCGTCGGCCTCCGCAGGTGAGCTTCGAGGCAGGTTATTGTCAGCGCCTGCGGAGCGGCTGTCAACCGGCGGACCGGCACACACCAGAATACGGCGGCGAGACGGGACGAATCAAGGCGGAAGGGGACTGAGGAATTGCACTTTTTTTGTCCGTGGCCGCGCGGTTAAGATTCGCCTCGCTGATGACACGGAACCATCAGCACGGGCCAAGGATGGCCGGAACAGCAGAGGAGCGGATGGATTCGCGCATCGCGGCGCCACGGGGTCGCGATCAACCCGGCAGCGTTCTGCGGCCGGTCAACATCCCCAACCACATCACGCACCCGGATCGGACTCCCCTCTTGTCTGTCTCGTCGTCCCTTCAGTGCGCTGTGCGACCCGACTCCGCGTGCAGCCGCCCATACCCTGTCACGTTGTCACGGACCGACCCGTCTCCTCCCTCATTTCCCACGGAACGGACATGAATCGCGACCCCATTCTCTTTCGCGTTGATGGAACCACGGCCCTGGGCTGGGAACGCCTCCAGCGGTGTCTGACGTATGCCGCCGCCCTGCAACGTCGCCGGCGGCCGACCTACTTCCTCTCGCAGCTGGAGCCGCGTGCGTTCGGCCTGGCGATCAAGCGTTCCGGCAGCGACTGGCTCGATGCCGATAGCACCGCCGGAACTGCCGAAGACGTCGCGGAAGTCGTGCAGGAGGTCCGCCGGCTTCGTCCCGCCGCAGTCATCGTCGACGCGCCCGGCGCGACGCAGCCGTACCTCACCGAGATCGGTGCGGCGGGGCCGCTGGTGGTTTCCATCGATCATCAGGCCGCGACGCAGTTCCCTTCGCAGCTCGTCATCAATCCTTTGTTGGGCCTGGATCGCGAGAGCTATGAGTTCTGTCCAGGTACGCAGCTGTTGCTCGGTGCCCGCTACGCTCTGGTGCGTCCGGAAGTCCGCCGCATCCGTCCAACACGCTCGCAGGAACCGCCCGCGCCCTATTCCGCACTGATCGCGCTGAGCGAGGACGATCCGAAGCAGAAGACCATCGAGATGACGCAGATGCTGATGGCGATTCCCAAGGTCGAACGCATCGACGTGGTGGCACGTCCGGAGCATCCGCAGTTTGCCCGCCTCCAGGAGCTGAGTGCGGCCTATCCGGATCGGCTGAAACTCGCCAGCGAGCCCGCCGAAGTGGTGTCGCGCATCGCCCGCTGTCATTTCGCCGTGACCGCCGGCGACACATGGTCGCTGGAACTGGCATGCGTCGGCGTGCCGCAGCTGCTGTTCGTGCTCTCCGAGGACCACTGGCCGACGGCCCAGCGCCTGGAAGAAGAAGGCGCCGCTACCTGCCTGGGCGCGCAGGACAACGTCTCTGCATCGACCGTTCGACAGGCGGTGCAGAACCTGCTCGCCGACCCGCTGGAGCGGCAAGCGATGGCACGTTGCGGCCGGCAGCTGATTGATGGACGCGGGCCGGATCGACTGGTCACGGCCCTGGAAGTGATGCTGCACCCGTCGCGCCAGGTGCGGATGACCGAAGCGGCGTGACGTCCCCGAATCCAGCAGGCGCTGCGCCAACACCCATAGGGTCCGCTGTGCGGACCAGGCCGCCCGAAAGCCTGGTCCGCACAGCGGACCTTACAAACTTCAGCGCGATAAAAGCCGCCGACGCAGCGAAGCGGTAAAAAACCAAGTAGGGCATGGGAGCGCTCGACCGGGATGAGTGCCCCATGGCTTCCTTGTCTACTCCGCGATGGGATGCTTCCATGGACAAAGAACAGGTCGCCTTGATCCTGGACGAGATTGGCACCCTCCTCGAGCTCCAGGGGGAGAACCCCTTCCGCTGCAACGCGTACCACAACGCCTCGCGCGCCATTTCCCAAATGGAAGGCAACCTCGCCGAGATTGTGACGGCGGGGAAGCTCGCCGAAATCCCTGGGATCGGCGATACGCTGCGTGACAAGATCACGACGCTGGTGACGACCGGCCACCTTCCCTTTTACGAGGAGCAACGGAAGAAGGTCCCGGCGGGACTGCTGGACATGCTCCGCATCCAGGGCCTCGGCCCCAAGAAGGCGCGCGCCCTTTACGACCAGCTGGGCATCGAGAGCCTCGACGCGCTCAAGATTGCCTGCGAGGACAATCGGGTAGCGACCCTCAAAGGGTTCGGAGCCAAGACCCAGCAGAAGATCCTGGAAGGGCTCGCTTTTCTGAGTCAGATGGGAGAGCGCGTCCGCATCGATCAGGCCCTGCCCATCGCGCAGCAGTTGATCGACGGCCTCGGCAACTGCCCGGGTATCAAGCGGATCGAGCTGTGCGGCAGCCTGCGTCGTCGCAAGGACACGATCAAGGACATCGACATCCTCATCAGCTCCGACGATGCCGCTCCGATCATGGAGCGCTTCGTGACGTTGCCGGGCGTCACGCAGATCATCGGGCAGGGCGACACGAAGTCGAGCGTCATCGTGGCCGGCAACTCGGGGCGCGGCCGACGCGTCCTGATGAACGCTGACCTGCGCGTCGTCACCGACGCCCAATTCCCTTTCGCATTGCACTACTTCACCGGCTGCAAGGAACACAACATCGCCATGCGAGCCCGCGCCCAGAAGCGCGACCTCAAGTTGAACGAGTACGGGCTGTCCGGTCCCACGAAGTCGGTGAAGTGCAAGGACGAAGCCGACATCTTCAAGGCGCTGGGGCTCGACTACATTCCGCCCGAGTTGCGCGAGCAGACCGGCGAGCTGGATGTGGCGGAGAAACACCACCTGCCGAAGCTGCTCGAAGCCGACGACATCCGCGGCGTCTTTCACTGCCACACCACATACAGCGATGGCCACGCCACCCTCGCGGAAATGGCCGAGGCGGCGCAGGCCCTGGGTCTGGAGTACCTGGGCATCGGCGACCACTCGCAGTCGCTGACGGTTGCGAACGGCTTGACGCCGGAGCGCGTCCACAAGCAGTGGGCGGAGATTGACAAGTTGAACGCGAAGTTCAAGGGTTTCCGCCTGTTCAAGGGCACCGAGTGCGACATCCTGCCGGACGGCAGCCTCGACTTCGACGACGACCTGCTGGCCGAATTCGATTATGTGGTCGCCAGCGTCCACACCCACTTTGGCCTGGCCGAGCCGGAGATGACGGCTCGAATCGTCCGCGCCGTCAGCCATCCACGCGTAACCATGCTGGGGCACATGACCGGTCGTCTTCTGCTCAAGCGTGACGGCTACAAGGTGGACACGGAAGCCGTGTTCAAGGCCGCTGCCGAACATGGAACGATGATCGAGATCAACGCCCATCCCATGCGGCTCGACATGGACTGGATTCACGCCAAACGCGCCAAGGCGCTCGGCGTGCAGCTGGTCATCAACCCAGACGCTCATGCGACCGAAGAGATCGCATACTATCGATACGGCGTCGACGTGGCGCGTCGCGGCTGGGTCGAGAAGAAGGAAGTATTCAACACGAAGACCACTGCACAGGTGGCAAAGGTGTTGGCGGCTCGTGGAAAGTGAAGCCGGAGATCTCACCAAAGCCGCGAACAGGTCTCCGACTTTGCAAGCGTTCCTCGAACCGTTAAAATATGACCAAAGGCAACGGCCGGAGGTGTAATGAACGAGCCGCGACCGTTTCACCACCTCTTTGGTTTGACCTGGATCGACTTCTTTCGCGATAGCTCCATGACTGTCGCGGAGGACACGGACCTCTCGCACAAGCAGCAGTTTATTGACGTCGTGTTGGTGCGGCAGAGCTCGGGACCGATGCCGCGCCCGCTACCGGACGGCTTCGAGGACCTGGCGAACCACAACCTGGTGACGTTCAAGTCCTACCGAGAGGCGTTAGACGGCTGGGCGTTGTGTGAACTGGTCGGCCATTACGTCAACTATCGCAAGCAGACCAGTCCGTCGATGCAGTACCTGCTTCCGGAAACGGACCTTCGACTCTTTGCCGTCTGTGCCCGCTACCCGCAGAACTTGGCAAGTGCCGGGCTCCTCGTGCCCGTCCGCGAGGGCGTATTCGATGTTCGAGTGCTGCACCTGAGCATTCGTCTGATCGTCATCCACCAGTTGCCCCAGCAGGATCAGAACGCCATGCTCCTGCTTTTCTCCGCGAGGGAAGAACTGCTGCGCTTCGCAGCAGCGCACTACCAACCGCACTCCCAGGAAACGAGCACACTCTTGCTTCGCCTCCTGCAGGCTTATCGTGAGGATCCTGAAATGGCCAACAAGCTCGATGAATTTGTTCGGGAGACGATAGACGAACTCCTCAAGGAGCTGCCCCTGAGCAAGCGTCTGGAGGGCCTGTCTCCCGAGGAGCGGTTGGGCGGCCTGTCTCCCGAGGAGCGGTTGGGCGGCCTGTCTCCCGAGGAGCGAGTGACGGGCCTGTCACCGGACGAACAGCGTCGGGCCATGGAGGCCCTGCAGCGTCAGATGAAGAGCAACGGCCCGACCACGAAACCGGAATGACCGCTTTGCAAATGTTGCCGAGAGCCTTCAAGCACGGTGCTTGGAATTGGCAGCAAGATACTTCGTCACTCGTTCTGTCCGTGTCACTGCATCCGCAAGGAACTTCACGGCCTGCAGCAACCGCTCGTCTGGCTCCGCGCAGCTGAACCTGAGGAATCCCTGCCCCGACGGTCCGAAGCACTCGCCCCCCAAACACGCCACGCCGAACTTGTCGTCCGCGGCCTCGAGCAGATACATCGCCAGGCCGTGCGAGGTGATGCCGAGCCGGCGGCAGATCAGTGACACGTCCGGAAACACATAGAATGTCCCCGCCGGCATCAGCACCTTGACGTCAGCGACCTGGTGCAGAGCTTCGACGAGCAGCTCGACCTTCTTACGAAAGCGACCCATCACCTCATCGCGCTCGATCTCGTCGTGTTCCAGTGCCGCTTGCCCTGCCAGCTGCGAGATCGGCGCCACGCAGGACAGCGATGTGTTGATCATCTTGCCGATCATGTCGGCGATGCGCGGGCTGCTGACCGCATAGCCAATGCGCCAGCCGCTCATGCTGTATGACTTGCTGAATGTGTATGCGGCGACCGACTGATCCAACATGCCCGGCTGCGCCAGCAGCGTCTCGTGCTTGCCGCGCCAGACCATGTGGCAGTAGGGCTCATCGCTGAAGACCGCGATATTCCGGCCGCGCACGCGGTCGGCCAGGCCGCGCAGGTCTTCGCCTGTTGCCACGCCGCCTGTTGGATTGTGGGGCGAGTTCAGGAAGATGGCGCGGGCTCGCGGTTCCTCGCGAATGAATCGTTCCACGTCGGCCAAGTTGGGACGGAACTCATTTTCCTGGCGCAGCACGGAATACACTGCATGGGCGCCGCGCCGTTCGATATTGGGGCCATATGTGGGGAAGTGCGGACTGAACACCAGGACCGCATCGCCAGGATCGAGGAACGCTTCGCAAAAAAACTGCTCGAATACCTTGGCACCCGGTCCGACGACGATGTGCTCCGGCCCAACGTCGACACCGAATTCCTTGTGGTAGTTGCGGGCGATCACTTCGCGGAAGGAGTGCAGTCCGAGCGACGCGCAATAGTGCGTCGCATTGTCCGCAATTGCCTGGGTACCGGCCTTGAGCGCATGAGCAGTGGTGGGAAATGGACTGTCGCCGATCTGGAGTTCCACGACATCCTTGCCCTGGGCCTTGAGGCGTTTGGCCACGGCCAACACATCGAACGCCGTCTCGGCGGATAGCCCGGAGGCAAACGCACTGAAGGTCAACGCACTCATGGTTGTCTCGGTGAGGAAACGAAAAACGCCAGGTGATGAACTGGACTAGCGTTCATCTCCCGGCGTCCTTCAAAGGATCAACATGCGATTACTGCTTTGCGGCAATGGCCTGCGCCAGCGGTCGGATCACCGCCGGGATAATGTGGTTGTCCACGAGTTCCTGACAGATCTTGCGCTGGTTGCGATACGATTCGCCAAACGTCTTGTAGGGCTGGCGGCCCCAGTACTGGCGAATCGTGAAGTAGACGCTGATTGGCGCCTCTGGAAATTGGCCGGTCCGAATCTGGTAGGCGTTGGTGCGAGTCTCGACACTCAGCCGGCACTGGAGCCGGCAGTTGTCATCCAGCGACAACATCACCGACGGCTCGAAGTTAATCACTTTGGTTCCGGCAACCTGGAGCAGTGTTTCCAACGTGGTATTCATGCCCAGTGCCTCGGCCACGACCTCGTCGTGGTTGCCGCTGAACATGAAATCGAAGGCGAACAGCACATCCAGGGCTTCGCAATCCAGGCCATTGAATCCCAGATGATACGGGGCAAGCTCCAAGATGCGTTCGTGCTGCGCATCCGCAGCTTCCACCTCTGGCGGATTGACGTAGCCGCTGCAAAGGCGACGGTTTTCCAGCGTTACCCAGCGATAGCTGCCTTGGTCCCGGTCCTCTTCCAGCACGTATTCGCCATTCTCCCGGCAATCGAAATCCGTCATCTGGGGGAAGGTTTTTTGCAAGCTATCGAAGAAGTGGAGAACCGTTTCCCGCCCGGTTGGCAATTCCATTTTTGTATTGAGATAAACGTAAACCCCGAAGTCATCGCACAGGGTCGAGTACGGGTTCATCAGGTTCTCCTCGGTGGAGAGGGGCACTTGGAGCAATACTACCGAATGGGAGGCGACAAGTCCCATTGTTCGGGTTTTGCACGGTAATTGCAAGGGGCGTAAGGAGTTTTCCGCTTGCGGGGGAGCGGGGCAGATGGCGAATCTGGTCCGAATCGGCAGATAGGGCAGGAGAGGGGAGCAGCAACGGCCGAAGCGCGGGCTCCAGGGGTGGCCTCGCGCTTCGGCCGTCGAGATCGTGAGTCATGCAATACGGGCGACCTTCGCGAGGGACGGGACGTTCAGATTGGTCTGATGCATCCAGCGGCCGGCGTCGGGAGCGCCATGCCAGCGTTGAAGAGCTACTGAACGGACGTGCTCGCGTTCCTCCTCGTCCAGCATCTCGAAGAACGCCTCGGCAAAGCCGGCACGAACTTGGGTGGAAGAGCGGCCCAGGTAGAGTAGGCGATCGGTGCGGTCGTCAAAGACGGCGACGGCACGCCATCCCTGGGGCTTGGCCTCGGTCTGGTAGAACATGATCCGACCCTCCATGGTCTGATAAGGGGAAAGGCCGGGATAAAGTGACGAAGTGAACAGCTGGTGTCAAGGGAATTTCCACCGAATTCGCCGCTCGTGGCTTCGCAATTAACGGACCCTTATTAACGCCCCCGTTCCCCCCCGCCTTCGTATCCTCTCCCACCCCCGCCGCCGCGCTCTACGCGCGGCTTGGCCTCGTTCACGGTCAAAGGGCGCCCACGGAAGTCTTTGCCATTGAGCGCGTCAATCGCCTTTTGCGCTTCCCCGTCGCTTGCCATTTCGACGAATCCAAAACCGCGCGATCGTCCGGTCTCGCGATCGCTGATGATCTGCGTCCGGACCACCGTGCCATGTTCCTGAAACAGGGTCAGCAAGTCGTCGGCGTTCGCGTCCCAGGTCAAGTTTCCAACGTAGATGTTCTTCGCCATCGCTGGGGCCTTTCCCTGTTCGGTTCGCCCGGGCGAACCAGTGCGAGTACTCTAGCGCGCGAAGGCGACGAGTCCAATGAAAAACGTCGGTCACTGGCGAAACGCAGGCCCGATGCCGGCGCCTTGGAGTGCATCGCAATTCTTCTGGAATCGTGAAAAAAATCGCACGACCGCGCGCCGTGTTACCGCTTACCCAGCACCCTCCAAGCTTGGGCCGGATAGCCGCTTGCGGATACTCACCCGTTCGGATCATCAAGTAATTGCTGCAAACGCTCACCGAGGGGCGGCGGGAAACGGCCCGGCCAGGTCGCGTCTATGAGGCCGACTCCGATCAGGTCCAACAAGTGGACCTGATCCTTGCGACGATTCGAGACCAATTTCATGCGCACCAGGGCCTCGAGCGATG
Organism: Gemmataceae bacterium; assembly: GCA_019752375.1. Taxonomy (GTDB): domain Bacteria; phylum Planctomycetota; class Planctomycetia; order Gemmatales; family Gemmataceae; genus JAIEMG01. Next base: position 25,521 of record JAIEMG010000365.1, read on the forward strand.
TCACCTGAAATTCGGATGCTCGCTCCGACTCGTCCAGATCCGGCAACCCATGTTCGTGTTCTGGTCGCACCTTTTCACCGGCGAAAAGGAGATGGACCCCGCCACTCGGCCGCCCCTGCGGGCCGTCGATGAACATATCCACGTCAAGGAGTTGATGGTAAACGAATCCAGCTGCTTCCAGCGCCGTTCGGACGGCAGCCAGGTCAATGCGCCGGACCAGGAGGTCGACGTCGCGCGTATTACGGACGGCGTCCTCATCGACCCGGCCGACCCACTCGGCGACCGCGTTGCCACCCGCGACGGCATACGGCACACCGGCGTCGTCGAGAGCTTTCGTCGCCCTCCGCAACCGCTCCTTAACCTTTTCCGCCGCCATCAGCGCCCTTTCCCACCCCACGGGTCCGGCAGCCGTGTCTGCCATGATGCACGCTTCCTTGAAAAGAACGGTCTCGTCTGTGTTCATTCCGAATGGCCCAGTATAACCTGGCACCATTTCCCATGAAACTCTCCTTCGCCGCAACTGTGAGAGGACGAAGGCGGTCGAGGCCCTTGCCCACCCCTGCGCACAGCAAAGCGTGTTCATCGGTTGTCAAATGCAGAGGTCTGTCGCCAAGGCTATCCAATCGGAGGACGAAGCCAAGTTCACCGCAACCGTATGGACGAAGAAGTCGATTCACCGTTGCAAGTTCACTACACGAGAGCAGCGGGAGCGCCAGCTTGACCGACGGGGGAACGATGTATAATCGCCGTCATGCATCGAAGCTTCTCGGCGGAACTGGCGCGATTTGGGCCGGACAGCCACTATACCGTCCCGAGTCCAGCCCGCGCACGTCGCTACTGTAGCCAGCTGGCGCTGCGCCACTATGAAAACTTCAGCGTTGCGAGTTTGCTGCTCCCTCGGCCGCTCATACCGCACTTCCACGTCATCTACGCCTACTGCCGCTGGTCCGACGACCTCGGTGACGAAACCGGCGGTGGCGACCACGCGCTCGGCCTGCTCCGATGGTGGCGCGGCGAGCTGCTCCGGTGTTATGAGGGCGCGCCTAGACATCCCGTGATGGTCGCCTTGCGCGAGACCGTTCAGCGTTTTCACATTCCACCACAGCCGTTTCTGGATCTGCTGACCGCGTTCGAGCAGGACCAGCGAGTCAAGCGCTATGCGACCTACGAGCAGCTGCTGGACTATTGCCACCATTCCGCCAATCCCGTCGGGCACCTGGTCCTTTACCTTTGCCGATCTTTCGACGCTTCACGTGCAGCGTTTTCGGACCACGTCTGCACCGGTCTTCAGCTCGCCAACTTCTGGCAGGACGTCGCGCGCGACTTCGATATCGGCCGTGTATACCTTCCGGACGAGGACCGCCGGCGCTTCGGCTACTCGGACGCGGACCTGGAAGCCCGACGGTTCACGCCCGCCTTTGCGGAGTTGATGCGGTTTGAAGTGGAACGAGCCCGCGAGCTATTCCAGCGTGGTCTGCCGTTGGTCGAGCGCATGTCTGCAAGTGTACGGCTGGACATCGAGCTTTTCATTCGGGGCGGTCAGGGCATCCTGCGAAAGATCGAACAGGCCGGCTACAATGTGTGGAACGCCCGGCCCGTGCTGACGAAATGGGAGAAGGCCTCGCTGCTCGCGAGCGCCTGGTGGCGCCATACCTGTGCCGACCTGCTTTGAACCGCATATGACGCTCGCACACTCTTACCTGTATTGCGAACGTCTCGCCCGTCGCGAGGCCGGCAATTTCTACCATGCCTTCCGAATCCTCCCGCGCGCCGAACGACGCGCCATGTGCGCCCTCTACGCCTTCCTCCGCGTCGCCGACGACCGCGCCGACGACCCCGGCGCCGGAATCGACCAAGTTGCCGCCTGGCGCCGCGACCTCGACCGTGCGCTCACGGGCGACTATTCCCATCCGCTTCACCCGGCTATTCACGAAACGGTTTGCCGATTCGCCATTCCGCGGCAATACCTCGTCGAGGTACTGGACGGCGTCGAGATGGATCTGTCGCCCGTGCGGATCGCGACTTTTCCAGAGCTTTACCGCTATTGCTATCGCGTTGCGTCCGCGGTCGGCCTGGCGTGCATTCACATTTGGGGCTTCAAGGACGACCGCGCCCGCGACTATGCGGAGAGCGCCGGCATCGCATTTCAGCTCACGAATATCCTTCGCGACCTTGGCGAGGACGCAGGCCGGCACCGCATATACTTGCCCGAAGAAGACTTGATCCGGTTCGGCTATTCCGCCGAAGATTTGCATCGGGGCGTGCGGAATGAGGCGTTTCGCAAGCTGATGCGCTTCCAGGTGGAGCGCGCTCGCGACTACTACGCGCGCGCCCGGCCCTTGGTGCCGTTGCTGTCGCCGCACGGGCAGGCGGTCTTTCTGGTCATGCAGCGAACGTATCAAGGCTTGCTGGACGCGATCGAACAGCGCGATTACGACGTATTCAGCACGCGGGTGCGCGTGAGCCGATGGTGGAAGTTGAGCCTGGTCTTGCGGGCCCTGCCGGTCCGGTGGGGATGGGTTTGACGCCATGACTCGCGGCGACCGCGTCCTCATCATCGGTGGCGGCCTGGCTGGTCTGGCAACCGCAACGGCGCTTGCCCCGCTTGGGTTCAAGATCACGCTCCTCGAAGCGCGGCAACGGCTTGGCGGACGGGCGAGTTCGTTTCAGGATGCGGGCAGCGGACAGCTGCTGGATACGTGTCAACATGTAAGCATGGGTTGTTGCACGAACCTCGCCCACTTCTGCCGGACGCTCGGCATCGACCACCTGCTGGCCCCGCAGCCGTCCTTGTATTTCATGACGCCCGACGGCAAGGTGAGCCCCTTTCACGCTGATCGGCTGCCGGCCCCCCTGCACCTTGCGCGCAGCTTCGCACGCGCCCATTACCTGACCTGGAATGAGAAGGCACGCATCGCTTACGCGTTGTTGCGTCTGCGCCAAGCCGATGCGACGAGCGATCCGCCCTTCCTTGACTGGCTGGTGCGGCATGGGCAAACGCCGCGGACCATCGATCGTTTCTGGGGCGTGGTCCTGACCAGCGCCCTGAATGAGTCGCCCGAACGCATTGGACTTCGTTACGCTCGCAAGGTATTCGTGGATGGTTTCTTACGACATCGGCGCGGCTTCGAAGTCTCGGTGCCGACGGTGCCGTTGGGCCGGCTCTATGGCGAGGAGCTTCAACGCTGGTGTAGTCGCCAAGGCGTGGAGCTGCGCTTGAACGGTGCGGTGCGTGCCCTCGCAATTGAGGACAATCGCGTCCTTGCCGCGCGGACAAGGCAGGAGGAAAACCTTGAAGCCGACTGGTACGTTTGCGCAACGCCCTTTGATCGATTGCTCGGCCTGTTGCCACAAGAGGCGACGGATCGCCATCCCTACTTCACGAACCTTCGCCGTCTGGAGACTTCGCCGATCACCAGCGTGCACCTGTGGTATCGTGGCGCTGTCACCCACTTACCGCACGTCGTCCTGGTCGATTGCGTTGGCCAGTGGATGTTTAATCGTGGCGAGTCGGCGCCTGGTGAGTTTTACGTTCAGATCGTCGTCAGTGCGGCTCGGCACTTGCGCGGACTGGGACGCGACGAAATCGAACGCCGCATCGTCGCCGAGATGGCATCGCTGTTTCCCGCAGCCAGCTCGGACCGACTGCACCGGGCCCGCGTTGTCACCGAACGGGCGGCGACCTTCAGCGCGGTCCCTGGGGTCGATGCCTGGCGTCCTTCACCGGCATCGCCCTTCGAAAACCTCTTCATTGCGGGTGATTGGACGGCCACCGGCTGGCCAGCCACGATGGAAGGGGCGGTACGAAGCGGCTACCTAGCAGCCGATGCGCTCCTGCGTCGGATGGGGAGGGTCACTCCCTCGTTCGTTCAGCCCGACCTATGACTGCATCGATGCGCGCACCTGCGTGGAAGAGATGTCGAAGCGAAATGCAGTCTCGGGAATGGACTGGAATAGCTCGCGAAACGCCTCGGGAATGACCAGATCATCTCCGCACAGGAACCTGCCGCTTTCGACACGCCCGGCGACGAGGAATGAGCAACCACAATTGCGGATGCGTTGCAGTGCGTTCACCATTGCCGCTTCGGAGTCCTGGTAATAGCGCGGTGCGATGATGCGGCTGGCGGTGTCTGCGCCCACCACGAACACGGCACCGGGAAAGAGCGTCGCCTTCCCCACAAACGTCGGCGCCCGCGTCAGCCAAACAGGTGCCCACGAGGCGAACTGCCGCAATCGATGATCAATCTCCACCCGCTCCAGCGTCGGCTTGTCCACGTTGGTCACGCTCAACTCGAAGGCGAGCGGTGCTCCCACCAGGCGCGACGCGACCTCAGCCAGCCCGCGATGCCCCGGGTGGATCGGGTTGAATGATCCTGGCAGCAGCAGCGTCGGCCGCCGTGCGTTGGCGGTCAGTTGTCCGTCCGCGCGAACGCAGATCGTTGCCGATTCATCGGCGAGGAGTGCAGTCAACAGACCGTGCGATTGGAGCGTTTCCACTTGAAGCGCCTCGTCGGCGCGAAGCGGCACGGGCAAGCGTTCAACCAGCTCCTGAGATTCGGCGAGGGCATTGAACAGCAGCAGATCGATCAGGGTTTCTTCTTCCTCGCGGGTACGCGCGCCCTTGCTCAGCACGATTGAATAGGTGCGGGTAAGCACCTCGGAGTGAACCGAGAGATGGGCACGATGGTCGCCGCGCTTCGGGCGGTCCGTTGCCAGCGTGGCAGTACACGAGATGCCCAGCACGCGCTCGCGAGGCGCTAACCAGGCAGCTCGCGCGTGGGCGCGCTGCGCCATCGCGCTGCTGGTCGCCGCGGAGCAGTAGTTATCAGGCGAGTGTCCCAGGTATTCGGCCAGGGCCTGCTGGTGATAGGGAACCGTCACTTCCAGCAGCGTGCGCGAGCCACCGGGTACGTTCAGCAGCTGCGCTGCGGCCCCGGTGCCGCCGCCGGTGAGAGCAAGCACGTACTTGCGCGACGCGGCGTGCAGCGTTTCAATGTGCCTGGAAATCGCTCCATCCATTGCCAGCGCTACTCGATGACGATCTTGGACAGGTCCATGGTCGGCTCCGGGAATTTCAGGTCCAATGCACGCAGGGCGCGGACAATTTCCTGGGCCACCACCAGATTGCGGTACCACTTGCGATCGGCGGGCACCACAAACCACGGCGCCCAGGGCGTGCTGCACTTCGTCAGTGCCTCCTCGT
>JAIEMG010000184.1 GCA_019752375.1 Gemmataceae bacterium
CGTCGGGCTTACGCCGCGACGCTCGCCCAAGGCGACTTCGTAGTATCCATATCGGCTAATAGTCTGTCCGAAAAGGGGTCAGGCACCGTTGTGCGAAGCACCCTACGGGCCGTTCCGGCAACGGTGCCTGACCCCTTTTCGAACAGACTCTAAGGTGAGCGGCCGTGGCAGGTGAGTCTTCTCCCTGCCGCTCGCCTTACAGGAGTGCAGTCACTTCGTCCGTCGTCAGCTTGGTGAGAAAAACGCCGCCGAAGACCCACCACTGGTTCCCCGGCTGCACCCGCGCGTGCGTCACCTTCAGCAACCGGCCCTTGCTCAGGCTGCCGTCCTTGTTCGGCAGTTCGACGGTCACGAACGTGCCGGGCTTGAACGGCCGGTTCGAGATCATCCCGACGCCGCGCATGGTCACGTTGCGGATAGTGGCCCACCACGGTCCTTCCTCGGTGGCGCGGATGAGCGGGCATGCATTCTTCATCCGCGTGGTGTGGCGCGCTGTCGTCCGTCGCTCGTTCTGCGGGATCAGCGCGGGGGATCGCGACTTGAGGTTGTCCAGCTCTTCCTTGGTCAACTTGCGGACAAACGTCCCTCCCACGGTCCACCACTGGCTATTCGGTTGCGACCGTGCATGAGTGACTTGAATGAGAAACGGCTTGCTGATGAGCGGCGGCGGGGCCGGCAATTCCACAGTCAGGTTCATTCCCGCCCGAACCGGCCGGTTGACGGTCAGCCCAATGCCCTCCAGGGAGATGTTGCGGATGGCTGCCATCCAGACGCCTTCCTCGGTGGCCCGGCTCAGCCGTGCCTGCAGCTTGATCCGACTGGGCGCGCGGTGCGCGGTTCGTCGGTCGGCCTTGCCGGCAGCGGACTTGAGGGCGGAAGCGCGGGGCACTTGCATCATGACGACCACCGGAAAAGTGGGTTGAAGAGCGGAATTGAACCGATGCCCGCGTCGGTGCGGCTCAGGGTTCACGGTCAGGTTGGAAACCGTTGCAATCAAATCAGTATAAGCTCCATCCGTGGCCGTTCAATACTGGTTAAGCGAATTCCATGCCGGCACTGCCTGCAAAAAGCACAAGGCCCGCAGCTTCGTGCCGCGGGCCTTGTGTGCATCGAGTTATGCGAAGCGACTTACCAGGCGTAGACGCCATAGGGGCAGTAGGTGATCGGGTACCAGCAGTCATCCGGCGTGCAGAAGTAGTAGTACACGCACACGCACGGATCGTAGTAGCAGTAGCAACCGTAGTCACCGCACCAGCACCGGCAGTTCCAGTGGCTGTGGTTCCAGCCCTTGTAGCTATAGCCAAAGTTGTGCTTTGTCCCGTACCTGCTGTGGTAGTCCTTGCCCAGGTGCGTTGGGGAAAGCTTCTGCATGTGGGAGAAGTTCGCCTTGCCGTTGCTGCCGCCCATTTGCTTCATGCCGTTTGAACCGCTGGACCCATTGAAATGGTTGACCGGCTTGAAGCTGTTGGAGCCGCTGCCCGAACCGTTCGAGTGGTTGCTGCCTCCACCGCCACTGCCCTTGTGGCTTGCGTGAGCCACCGCCACGACCGCCAAGCTCAGGATTGCCACCGCCGCGCTCGTCAGGAATCGGTTCATCTCAGTCTCCTTTTGCTGCCTTTGCAGCGTTGTTTGTTTTTCAGGGCGGGTTTGCTTGCTGGGTCTCGTCTCTTACCAGCCCCTTGGCCTTCACTCTCTCGTTCTCCGGAAAGTCCGCGTGTGACAACGACGACGGCTTATTCGTGCCCGCGCGCGAAAAAAGGCCGCACCTGACGGGACAGGTGCGGCCACACGGCTGCGGAAGCCAAACTCAACGCTTGTTCAGCTTCTGATCCTTGATACGCTTAACCACTTCTGCCAGCTTACGTTCCGCCACGGATGGACCAAGGTTGCCTCCCTCGGAATCACGCGATGTACCGCGCCGACGCAGTGCACTCAGTTCGTGACGCCGTTCCGTTGCCTTGCGTCGCACGGCCTGGAACTGCTCGAACCGCCGCACGGTCAGCGGGATCGCGGCCTCCAAATCCACGAGGCGAATCGGCGGGACAAGCAGCAACAGGAATTGACTGTCCAGCGCCCGTGCGAGCGCCTGGCTGAGGTCTGCCTCGGCCGCCACAACGATGAAGGGGAGCGCAAAGACCTGATGAACGATGCGTGCAGCATCGATGGCGTCCATATCCGGCAGGTTCAGGCCGGCGAGCACCAGTTCCGGCCTGGCGGACTGGACCAGGTGGACCAGCTGGCGGCCGGTCTGGGCCGTGCCCGCCAGCTCATGCCCCAGCTTCGGCACCGATTCCGCGAACCAATGACGCAGTTCGCGGTCGTCATGAGCGACCGCGATCCGCAACGAACGAGCCATGGCGTCCTCCAGGACAGAGCAGATACCAACACTGTCTGCCGCCTAGATGCGCGCGGTGCGCATTTGTGACAGGCTGTTGCAGGCAAAGCAAGGAATCAGACCGCCAAAGTCCTTGAGAAGAATGGAAACGGCGAGTAACCTGGACGATCGCTCACCCCAACGCCCATCCACGGTTCCGCAGAGCAACGAAGGATGATCATCATGAGCCAACGAAACTGGTTGCGCTGGTTCTGTATCAGTTTGGCCTCGAGCGGTTTGCTGAGCCTTGGCGCCGGAAATGCCCGCGCCGATGTGCCGTTGCCGCAAGTCGTGGAATTCAATCGCGACATCCGGCCCATTCTTTCGGACAACTGCTTCGCCTGCCACGGTCCCGACAAGGCCGCCCGCAAGGCCGACCTGCGCCTCGACACCGAAGAAGGGGCCTTCGCCAAGCGCGAGGGCGGCCAGCCGATCGTGGCGGGTAAACCGGACCAGAGTGACCTGTTTCGCCGCATCGTTGCTGAGACGGAAAAAGAGCGGATGCCGCCCGCGAAGTTCGGCAAGAAGCTGACGGCTCGTCAGGTGGAGTTGATTCGCCGCTGGATCGAACAGGGCGCCAAATGGCAGAAGCACTGGTCGCTGATCGCGGCCCGCAAGCCCGCACTGCCGCCGGTGGACAAGAAGTATGGCGCGCGCAATGGCATCGACCATTTCATCCTGTCGCGCCTGGAAGTGGAAGGCGTACCACCGTCGCCGGAAGCCGACCGCCGCACCCTGATTCGCCGCCTGACCTTCGACCTGACCGGTCTGCCGCCGAAGCCAGAGGACGTGGAAGACGCCCTGAACGACAAGTCCAACGACTGGTACGAGAGAGCGGTGGATCGGCTGCTCGGCTCGAAGCACTACGGCGAGCGCATGGCGATGTACTGGCTCGACCTGGTGCGTTACGCCGACACGGCCGGCTACCACAGCGATAACCATCGCGACGTGACGCTCTATCGCGACTACGTCATCGATGCATTCAATCAGAACAAACCGTTCGATCGCTTCACGATGGAGAACCTGGCCGGCGACCTGATGCCCAATCCCACGCCGGAACAGCGGATCGCGTCGGGCTACAACCGTCTTCTGATGACGACGGAAGAAGGCGGCGCCCAGGCGAAGGAGTACCTCGCCAAGTACGCGGCCGATCGTGTGCGCAATGTATCGTCGGTCTGGCTCGGCTCGACACTGGGCTGCAGTGAATGCCACGACCACAAGTTCGACCCGTTTACAACCAAGGAGTTCTACCGCTTCGCGTCGTTCTTCGCCGACGTGAAGGAAGTAGCCGTCGGCCGGCAGCCTCAGGACCTACTGCCGACCGCGGAGCAGGAGATCCGGCTCAAGCAGCTCGATGGCGAGATCGCCAAGACGCAGAAGGCGCTCGCAGTCTCTTCGCCGGAGCTGGAAGCCGCGCAGCAGAAGTGGGAGGACTTGGTCCGTGGCGGCGCCAACAAGGGCGTTCCCAAGAACGTGCTGGACATCCTGGCTAGTGACGTCGCCAAACGCACCGACGCACAGAAGCAAGCCGCGGCGACGTTTTATCGAACCATCGCTCCGCTCCTGGAAGAGCCGCGCAAGAAGCTTGCGGAAGCCCAACGGCAGCGGGCCGACTTCTTGAAGACGGTGCCGACGATGCTGGTCACGTCCGCGGTCGCTCCGCGTGTGATGCGTGTGCTGCCTCGCGGCAACTGGCTGGACGATTCGGGCGAAATCGTCGCTCCTGGCGTGCCGGCCTCGCTATCGTCACTCGACGTCAAGGATCGGCGGGCGACGCGCATGGACCTGGCCAAATGGATGACGGCAGCCGACAACCCGTTGGTGGCGCGGGTCTTCGTCAATCGGCTGTGGAAGCTGCTGCACGGCGAAGGCATCGTCAAGTCCCTGGAAGACTTCGGCTCGCAGGGCACCTGGCCGACGCATCAGGAGCTGCTCGACTGGCTGGCCGTCGAGTTCCGCGAGAGCGGCTGGGATGTCAAGCACATCGTTCGCATGATGGCGCTGTCGCGGACGTATCGGCAATCGTCGCTGGCCGGCGAAGCGTTGCGGCAGCGCGATCCCTACAACCAGCTGCTGGCTCGCCAGGGGCGTTTCCGCGTCGATGCCGAGATGGTGCGCGACAACGCCCTGGCTGTCAGCGGCCTGCTAGCGATCAAGATCGGCGGCACCAGCGTCAAGCCCTACCAGCCCGCCGGCTACTGGGCGATGCTGAACTTCCCCAAGCGCGAATGGCAAAACGACCAGGGCGAGGGACTCTATCGCCGCGGCGTCTATACCTATTGGTGCCGAACCTTCCCCCACCCCAGCCTCGTCGCCTTCGACGCCCCCAGCCGCGAGGAATGCACCGTGGAACGGCCGCGCTCCAACACCCCGCTGCAAGCCCTGGTGCTGCTGAACGATCCGACCTACGTCGAAGCCGCCCGAGCGTTCGCCGAGCGCATCATCCTCTACGGCGGCGACAATGCGGGGAAGCGCATCGAATACGCGTTTCGTCAGGCGTTGCAACGCAAGCCCGCGGCCGCGGAGCTATCCGTCGTCGACGGCCTCTACAAGAAGCACCTGGAAGAATACAAGGGCGACAAACAGGCCGTCGATGGGCTGTTGAAGGTCGGCGAGCATCCGGTGCCGAAGGACATCGACCCGGTGGAGCTGGCCGCCTGGACCTCGGTGGCCCGGGTGTTGCTGAACCTACACGAGACGATTACGAGGAATTGATCCCGGTGCGGACCGATGCCCGCAACGGTTTCGCCTATACCGATCCTCAACAGACGTAGCCCCTGCCGCCATTGGTCTACACCAGCGGACCCGACAAAACGCGGCAGCACCGAGTTCGGGCACCCTGGCTGCTCGGCTCCGTGTTGCCTTGCTGGATACTTCCGTTCGCCTTATGATGCTGCCTGACCGAAAGGAAGGGCCGCATCATGCACCTCATTCCCCGCGAGAAAGCCCGCAAATACGCCTTCGACTGGGAAGACGAGCCGCTCCTGCGCGTCCGTCCCGGCGAGGCGATCTCCGTCGAGACCTACGACGCCAGCACCGGCTACTTCAAGAGCGCCGACGACAAGGCATTGCCCGGCAAGCGTCCTGGCTTCGACCGCTTTCCGCCGCTGGCCAATCCCATCGCCGGACCGATCTGGCTGGAAGGCGCCCAGCGCGGTGATGTGCTGGTCGTCCACGTCGACGACATCCTCGTGGATGACTACTCCTGGATCGCCATCGGCCCCCGCCGTGGACCGCTCGGCGAATCGACGCGCTGGCCAGAGCTGTCGTCCGACTACACGACCAAGATCTTCAAACACACGCCCGGCGCCAGCGGCACCACGCGCGACGGCACGCTGCATTTCAACGAACGCATCCGCTGGCCGATCACGCCGTTCATCGGCACCCTCGGCGTGGCGCCCGACCGCGAGGTGACCACCAGCCTTGACGGCCAGGGCGAATGGGGCGGCAACCTCGACATCCGCGACGTCTGCCCCGGCAACCGCATCCTGCTGCCGATCTTTCACGAGGGCGCCCGCTTCTACCTGGGCGACGTCCACGCCAGCCAGGGCGACACCGAATTCACCGGTACCGCGGCCGAAACCAAGGCGACCGTCCGCCTGCGGCTGGACCTGATCAAGGGCAAGCGCATCCCCTGGATGCGCATCGAGAAGCCCGAATCCATCGTGGCGCTGCACGCCAATCGCCCGCTCGAAGTCGCTGTTGAGACTGCGACCTTTCACCTGATGGACTGGCTCATCACCGAGTATGGCGTCACGCCAAGCGACGCGTACTGCCTGGTGAGCACGTGTCCGGACTTTCGGATCAACGTGTATCAGATGTGCAAGATTGGGAAGCTGAGCTTCGTGGCGGGGGCGGAGATCCCGCAGAAGTTCCTTCGCGGTTGAACTGCCGCGGGGCCAGCGCGGCAAGCTAAGGTTCAAAGTAGATTCTTCTCAATTGTCCGGCAAAGCACGCGGTCGGACGATCGTGGGAGGCGTCATTTCCGGTTACGCCCCAATATTCCGCCGAGGACTGCCCCCACCGCGGCGGCGGGCAACCCGACACAAATCGTGAAATCGACTGCGTATTCAAAGGCCATCCTCGCGGCCTGTTCACTGAATGCAGGAGAGGTGCGGCCCCACGCCAACGGGCTGGTTCCTGTCCACCACGCGTACAACCAACCAATTGCGTAGACAAGTAACAGGCCAGCCAAGCCGCCCAGTACCGCGCAACCAAGACAGCCTGACTCGGGGCCTACGCGAATATCGACGTCCCGGTCAGGCATATGGAACATCCACCCGTCCTGTTTTCAGCGGTCCCGCGCCGGTGCGGCGCTGCCTGCCCGAACTGGTCGACTTGGTGCTGAACCGAACGATCGTTCTCTTCATCAACTTCCGCTGCTCAGCTCCCGGCCGACCAGTTCTGGTGAACCGGGACTTGGCTCCTCCACCGCTTGCAGGCCCTCTCCCTCTTCCTTGAACCCGACAAAGAACAACACCGTCAGCGTCCCGGCGATGCCGGCCGCGACGGCGAACGTCGGCGCGAACGCCTCGTTCGCCAGTTCGCGCACGCCGCCGACCAGCAGGTTGCCGATCAGCAGGCCCATGCCGTTGACGAACGTCAGGAGCGCCTGGGCGCTGGCACGGATCTCGCCGTGCGCCCGGCTGTTGACGAACACCTGCCCCGCCACGAAGTAGCCGCACACGCACAGGCCGTTCAAAGGCATCGTCGCGATGATGAGGCCAAGCGGTCCGCCGATCGTCAGCACACTCATCGCGATGAGCCACGCGCCCAGGCCGAGCAGCATGGTGCCGCGCACGCCCAGGCGAAGCAGCAGCACGGGAAGGAGCGCCAGCGATACGACTTCCATGCTCTGGCCGATCGTCAGCGTCGGCCCCAGCCAGCGCAATGGCACGCCGAGGTGCTTTAGCAACAACGGCGTCACCTGGGCCGGAAACGGCAGCGTGGCGCACATGCCGAGCGTGCAGGCGCAGTAGACCGCGAACGATCGGCTGCGCAGCAAGTGCAACGCGGCCAGCGGCGCCAGGCGGGCCTTGGCGTGGCGCTGCGGCGGGGTATGCGGCAGCGTCAGCGCATACAGGCTCAGGACAAAGGCCAGCACGCCGGCCAGGCGGAAGGCATCGGCCAGCTCGTGCCGCGGCCCGCCCGGGCGGATCCAGGCCGCCATCGGTTCCAGCCACGTCGGATCGCTGAACCAGACGCCCAGCAGCAGCCCGGTTGTCGCCCAGCCGATGGTGCCCCACATGCGAACCGGGCCAAAATCGCGTTCGCCGGAAGACAGGTGAGCGAAGCTGATCGACGTGCCCAGCGTGAGCGCCGGTCCCATCAGCAGCCAGAATGCCAGGCTGGCGAGGAAGAACGGCAGCGGCTGCGTGATGGTCGCCAGGAACCAGAGCACCACTCCCGCAAGACCGGCCAGCACGCTCAGGCAGTGTTCGGCCGGAAACCAGCGGTCCGCGGCCTGACCGACGAACACGGGACCGACCAGGCCTGCCATGGCCTGCGTGGCGCAGGCCCAACCCATCTCCATCGGCGTGAAGGCCAAGTCGTGCTCCATGCGCAGCGTGAAGAACGGAATGACGCCCCCGGCGGGTGCGTATTGCAGGAGCATCAGCAGCGACAGACGCCAGCGCAAGGATGACTGTTCCGTGGGCGGGTCCCGTGCCGTGCGGCGGTCCGACACCGCACGATGACGCCTATTGTATGGAAGGGTTTTCGCTTTGCCGCGCGTCTCGCCGGCATACGGCGTGTTTAATCCTGTGGACCCACTGCCTGCGTACCCGCTCTACGACTCACCGCGCCCTCCTTGACCCTCCGCACGGGTCTGCGATAATCGTTGCCGTGTCGCGTGTCGATGTGGGAGCCTCTTCATGCCCACGTACCTGACCTGTCCGCGGGGCCATCGCTGGGAATTCGCCAGCGACGAGCACTCGCGCACGGCCGATCTTCAACTCTCGTGTCCTCACTGCGGCGCGCTCACTCCCTTGCCGGAACACGCCGGCGCCCTCGACCAGGCTGGCGACCCCCACATTGACCTGACCAACCGCGTCACGCACGCAGCGCCGCCGTGGAAGGCCGAAGCCGAAGCCACCACGCCGCCGCCGGGCGAGCATCCCACGCTGACACCGCTGGCGCCTCCCACGGTTTCCGGCTATGAAGTCCTCGGCGAGCTCGGGCGCGGCGGCATGGGGGTCGTCTACAAGGCGCAGCACCAGAAGCTCAAACGGCTGGTCGCCCTCAAGATGGTCCTGGCGGGCGCGCATGCGGGACCAAAGGAGCTGTCGCGCTTCCATGCCGAGGCCGAGGCGGTAGCCCGGCTCCAGCATTCGAACATCGTGCAAATCTACGAAGTCGGCGAGCACGACGGCCGTCCGTTCTTTTCGCTGGAGTACATCGGCGGCGGCAGCCTTGCCCAGCATCTCAAGAACCACACGCTGGCGCCCCGCGACGCCGCTCACCTGATCGAGACGCTGGCCGATGCGATGCACTACGCACATCAGCACGGTATCGTGCATCGCGACTTGAAGCCGGCCAACATCCTCCTGGCAGCCGGCGCGGAGCAGGAGTTGGGCGGTCGCAAGAAGAAGGGCAGTTCCTTCTCCCTGGGCCCGGACTCCACGACCACGGGCCTGGTGCCGAAGATCACCGATTTCGGCCTGGCCAAACGCCTCGACAGCCACATGGGCAACACGCAGACCGGCGCGGTCATGGGCACTGCCAGCTACATGGCGCCCGAGCAGGCCGGCGGCAAGGCAAAAGAAGTTGGCCCCGCGGCCGACGTGTGGGCACTGGGCGCCATCCTCTACGAACTGCTCGTGGGCCGGCCGCCGTTCGACGGCGAGACGCCAATGGATACGATGATGCGTGTCATGGCCGACGATCCGGTGCCGCCGTCGAAGCTGAACGCCCGGGTGCCGCGCGACCTGGAGACGATCTGCCTCAAGTGCCTGGAGAAGAAGCCGCACCGGCGTTACGCCAGCGCCGAGCAGCTGGCCGAGGACCTGCGCTGCTTCCTCGACAACCTGCCGATCATGGCACGGCGCATCACTGTTTACGGCCGAACGCTCAAGTGGGTCCGCCGGCGGCCCGAGCTGGCGCTGTTGACATTGATCGGCATTCTCGCGGCCGCGGGCCTGGTGGGCGCCATGGTGCTCCGACCGCATCCCGAGCAGCAGGCCCAGCGTCGCGCCAAGGAGGTCGCGCCACGAGCCCAGGAGATCTTGCACAAGTACTGTTACGAGTGCCACGGCCTGGACCCCAACAACATCGAACGCAAGCTCAACGTCCTCGATTATCAGTCGCTGTTCGATGAACGGCGAAAGATGATCGTGCAGAACGACCCCAGCGCGTCGAAGCTGATCCTGCGCATCGTCGATGAGTCGATGCCGCCGCAACAGCACGAGGAATTGCCGCGCGTCTCGGATGAAGAGCTCAGCATCCTCAAGGACTGGGTCCGCGGCGGGGCGCCGCCGTTTCCGGATCGCGTGCTTTCCTACCCGCCCGCACCGGTAGGCGAACAGGCCGAGGTGGCAATCCAGGTTCGAAGGATCTTTACCAAATACTGCCAGGAATGCCATCGACATCGCCAGGCGGACGGCGGGATCAAGATCCTTAACCACGACCTGCTGGTCGCCAAGCGCAAAGTCGTGGTGCCCGGCAACCCGGACAAGTCGGAAGTTTACGAGTTGCTGGTCACCGAAGACGATGAACGCGTGATGCCGCCGCGTGCCGAGAAGCGGCGCCCCAGCGCCGAGGAAATTGCCGTGGTGCGCCGCTGGATCGAGCTCGGTGCACCGCCGTTTCCACGCAAGCCCGACCCGGATTCGGCGGGTTCAACTCCCTGAAGCTATTTCGTGCTGCCTTGGATTTAGGGTCCGGCCGGCAAGCCGGCCCTACATGGCAGCACGGGCTCTTCTGCAGGGTTGGCTGTGCCGGACGAACCATTCTACCGGCAGAATCTCTGCCGGACTGCCCGCCGATCGCCTCCGTTGCGATGGATGAGGACGGCAACCTGCTGGAAGGGGAATATTCGTGTTATCCGTGAAATCCGTGGTTTGAATCCGGTTCATTCATTTCACTCTCGCTTCTGCGCAAACAGCCACTTGAACATCTCTGCATCCCGATAGGCCGGCACCCAGGAGCCGTGGCCTTCGTTGGGATATTCTGTGTACTTCGGCTCGCCGCCGGTCTTCTTGAGCGCGTCGATCATGTTGCGCGACCGGCTGACCTTGACCGCCCCGTCCTTGGCGCCATGGAACGCCCAGACGGGGAGCTTGGCAATCTGCTTGGCCGTCGCCTCGTCGCCGCCACCGCAGATGGGCACCGCGGCGGCGAACAGGTCCGGCTTGCGGACCACGATGTCCCAGACGCCGTAACCGCCCATCGATAGGCCCGTCGCATAAATGCGCTTGGTGTCGATCGTGAATTCCTTCTGGAGCGCCGGGATCAGCTCCAGGGTCAGCCGCATCGGCTCAGTCATCTCGGCCGGTTGCTTGTGCGAATCGGCGCCCCAGTCAACGTCGACCCATTTCACGTTGGCCGGGCATTGCGGCGCGATCAGGAGGCATGGGTATTCCTTGCGATTCTTGACGAAATCCGGCACGCCATGGACGAGTTGCTTGTCGTTGTCGGTGCCGCGCTCGCCCGCTCCGTGCAGGAAGAGCACCAGCGGATACGCCTTCTTCGGATCGTAGTCTTCCGGCTTCAGCAGACGATACGGCAGCGTCTTGCCCTTGCCGTCGGTGAAGGTGCGCTTCTCCAGCGGCAAGTCGGCGGCACGGGCCACGCCGGCGAGGCCGAGCAGGGGGGCGAGCGCGAGCGTCAGTTTCTTGAGCAGGTTCATGGCAGTTCGGTCCTGATGGGTGAAGGGTCCTTCCAGAACATATCACGAGGCTCCGGCACTGCAAGCCCATGCGTGGTGATGTGGGCGAGTCTCAGGGCTCAAACATTGACATGCGGCATTCCGCCGGGTCCAATTCGTCGCAGAGAGCATTTGTCATTCATCGAAAGGACAGCCATGAGAACGCTTGGACTGGCGCTGCTGTTTCTCGGCGTGACCGCGTCGGCAAACGCGGCCGATCCGTGGATCGTTTACGAGGGGAACGAAGGCCCTGGCAAGGGTAAGCACATTGTGCTCGTCAGCGGCGACGAGGAGTATCGCTCCGAGGAAGCGCTGCCGCAGCTGGCGAAGATCCTCGCCAAGCATCACGGCTTCAAGTGCACGGTCCTGTTCGCGATCGACAAGGACGGCGAGACCATCAACCCCAACCGCAACGACAACATTCCCGGCCTGGAGATGCTCAAGTCGGCCGACGCGATGATCATCTTCACGCGCTTCCGCAACCTGCCGGACGAGCAGATGAAGCACGTGGCCGACTATCTCGAAACCGGCAAGCCGGTCATCGGCCTGCGCACCGCAACGCACGCGTTCAACCTGAGCGGCAAGACCTACGCCCGCCTCTCCAACGGCGACAAGGAAACCGACGGCGGTTTCGGCCGGCAGGTGCTGGGCGAGAAGTGGATCAGCCATCACGGCAACCACGGCTCACAGAGCACGCGCGGCCTCATCGCCAAGGGCGAAGAGAAGAACCCGATTCTCAGGGGTATCAAGGACGGCGACATCTGGGGCCCGACCGACGTCTATGGCGTGCGGCTGCCGTTGCCCGGCGACAGCAAGCCGCTGGTGATGGGCCAGGTGCTGACGGGCATGAAGGCGGACGACAAGCCCGTCGTGGGCAAGCAGAACGAGCCGATGATGCCGGTGGCGTGGACGAAGACGTACAAGGCTGCGGGCGACAAGACCGGCCGTGTGTTCACGACGACGATGGGCGCCTCGCAGGACCTGGAAAGCGAAGGGATGCGTCGTCTGCTGGTAAATGCGACTTACTGGGCGCTGGGCCTGGAGGACAAGATTCCGGACACGGCCAAGGTGGACATCGTCGGCGAGTACAAGCCGAATCCGTTCAAGTTCGGCGGCTTCACCAAGGGCGTCAAGCCGTCGGACCTGGCGATCAAGTAGCCGGTGATGACGGCGGTTGAGTCACACCGTCTGTTCGAGCAACTCCGCGACATTGGGAGGGGAACTCCCGTTTCCCGCCTCGCCTCCCGATGCTCGCAGAGTCGATTCGACCGCCGCACGTAAGGCGCGATCGACATGCGCAGCGTCGGTTTGTCCGCGAAGAGGCTGCATCTGGCGATGGACGTCTTCCACCGAATACGAACCGACGATCCCGGCGCAAAGCAGCGTCAGATATTGCTTGTAACATTCCTCCGCCGTTTCCAATTTCTTCAAGCGTTGAAAGCAGACACCCATCCGGTACACGCAGTCTGCTTTCAACGCATCTGCCCATTCTTTGCTCTCCCAACAGGGATCTCGCCGCGGAGAAGTCTTGTTTTTCAGCAGCCAGGTATAAAGCTGGATCGCCGCCCGGTGCTTGCCGAGGGAATCAAGCGTCCCGGCCAGGTTCCAGAGTGTCAGCGGACAATCGGGAACCATCTGCAACGAGCGAAGGAAAAGCTTCAAGGCATCTTGGTAGCGATGCTGTTCGTAGTCAGCGACGCCCAGTTGGGTGATCAACCAATGGTTGTCTGGGGCTTTCTTTCGCTCCTTCTCGATCAGTTTTCGGGCCTGGTCAAACTCACTTCGCTCGAAGAGGTCTTCAATCTTGCGGTTCATTGCGCGTTTGTCCATGCCTTTCATTCTCCCTGCTCTACCGCAAGGATCAACCGAAACGGATCGGCTCTCGTTCGACGGGTGCTTCATTTCTTTCCCAGATGCTTGTCCGCGAAATCCAGAAACACCTTCCAGTCTTCCTTCGTCATCGAGTGCTTGCCGGGTCGGATGTAGTAACCGAGCTTGCTGTCGATGAGCTTACCCGGTTCCGGCATCTTCTTGGCATCCAGGCCGCCGGCATCGAGGAAGCGATACACGGGATCGGCTGCTTGCAGCACCTGGAACTGTCCCTCGGGATTGGCCCACGTGTCTTCAATCGCGTTGGAGAACAGCACTGGCCGCGGCGCGACCAGGGCGACCAGGCAGTTCTGATCGAACGGCAAGCGGTCCGTCTTGTCGTTGAAGTCCTTGAACGTGCCGCAGAACCAGTGCGGGAAGCTCGTGTTGATCTTGGTGACCGATTCGCCGACGGTGCCGCGACTGGGTGCGGTGCCGCCGCAGCCGGCCTGGTGCGGAATGCTCAGGGCAATGCGCTCATCGAGCGCCGCGGCCAGCAAGGCGGTCTTGCCCAGCCGCGAATGGCCGACGACGGCGATGCGGTCCTTGTCGATGTCCTTGTCCGTCACCAGGTAATCGACCGCCCGCTGGATGCCCCAGGCCCACGCTGCAATCGTGCCCCAGTCCTGCGCGCCTGGCTTCTCGTCCTTCTTGCGCAGGTGCGGCTGGATGCCTTCGCGGGCTTCCTTGCGGTCCGGGTCGATGTCGCCGTTGTAGAACGTGGCAACGGCATAACCGCGGTCAATCGACTGTTCCAGCGCCCAGACGTCGACCTGCGTGCCGCGTCCGGCCTCGGTCGCCTTGTTGTCCTTGACGCCCGGATACCGGTCGTACATCCATGCCGTCGGGATGCGCACCTTGGGGTCCTTCACCAGGGCATGGTTGCCGCAGAAGTTCATGCCGACGAACGCGGGCACTGGACCCTTCTTCTCGTTGGGCACGACGAGCAGCATGTGAATGCGCGGCGTCTCCGGCGGACCGAAGGAGATGGTCACTTCCTTGAGCGTCGCCTTGCCGTCAAATGCTTTGGGATCCTCGCGCTCGACCTTCGCCTCGATCTTCATGGGCGCGGGCGGCACGCCGTACATGTAGTGCTGGAACAACCGCTTGAGCTCCGGACGGCGCTTGTCGGTCCACTGGTCGCGCGTCTTGACGCGCTCGCCATTGAGCATGATGAGCGGATCGGGCAACTCCATCCGCGACGGCAGGTCGGCGACAGCCGGGAAGTCGGCGCGAGCGGACAGGCTCACGATGAAGATGGTTGCCAGGGTGAGAGTGCGACGCATGACGGGTGTCTCCGGTTGCGGGACGACAACGATCGCCGGAGTATACCAGAATCCGAAACTCACGCTACCGCCGGACATTTCCAGCGTTGTGGTATAAGATCGCCCACGTGCGCCCCGTCGGAATCCCTGATTCAGGAGTCGTGCCATGCTTCGCTCTGTCAGTCTCGCGCTGTTGGGAGTCCTCGGGCTCAGCATCGGCTCGGAAGCTGTCGAAAGAAATGACGGCGCGCCGTCCGACGGCATCACGGCGACATTCTCGATCGTAGCGATCGATCCCGAGACGGGAACGTGTGGCGCGGCGGTGGCGAGCAAGTATCCCGCGGTCGGCAAGGTGGTGCCGTACGTTCGCGCCGGCGTCGGCGCCTTCTGCACGCAGCACTGGCACAATCCAAAGTGGGGCGAGCCGGCGCTCGACCTGCTCGCCAAAGGCAAATTGCCGGAAGAAGTACTCGGCGAGTTGCTGCGCGACGACAAGAACAAGGACAAGCGACAGCTGGCGATCATCGACATGGAAGGTCGCGCCGCCAACCGCAACCCCGCCAAGCCGGACGACGGCGGCCAGTACTGCGGCGCCATGAGCGGCAAGAACTACGCCTGCCAGGGCAACACGCTGACCGGCCGCGCGGTGGTGGTGGACATGGCCAAGGCGTTCGAGGAAACGAAAGGAAGCCTGGCCGATCGCCTGATGGCGGCCCTCGTCGCCGGCGATTGTGCGGGCGGCGACCATCGGGGCCGGCTCGCGGCAGGGATTCGCGTCGCCAAGAAGGGCGTGGACGGCGTCTGGCTGGACCTCCAGATCGAGAAGAGCGACGACGCCGTGATCGAGCTGGCGAAGAAGTACGCCGAGCTGAAGCACGAAGCCAAGGGCGACTGGCGCGGCGGCAAATTGCCGTTCGAGCATCCCTGTCCAAAGCGAGGGGAGCCCAAAGCCCCGAAGGAGCGGTAGGGAAAGTTCACCCCGTCACAAGCTCCGTCCCTTGCGGCCAGGTGTCGCGCGCTTCGTAGCCAAGCAGTTCCTTCGCCGGTGTCATGTCGTAACGCAACGTCTGCGCCGGCTTGCTGGTGGCGTAGACGACCGCGAAGGAAATGTCTGCTGGCGCTTCCACGGCACAGGCGAAGAACCGCCCCGCGTCCCCGGGACTCAGATAAACATCGCGTGCCCAGTCCGCCGCGGCGATCTCCGCCACCTGGCCGCGCGTGCGCGGACACCAGCCCAGCCGAACGGCGATTACGCTCATCTGGTGCGCTTCCGCATACGCACGGCCGGCGGCTTCCAGCATGACCTTCAGGGCAGCGTACCAGTACCGGGGCGTCGGCGGGTCATCGGCCTTGATCGGGAACGGCCCGCGCTCGCGTTGCCACCATACCACCTGACCGCTGCTGGCCAGCACCAGGCGCTTCACTCCCGCCAGCCGGGCCGCCTCGAAGACGTGGTAGACGCCGACCACGTTGTTCGGCAGCAACTGCGTCAAGAAATCGTCGTCATCCGGCGTCGCGGCCAGGTGCACGACGGCATGAATGCCCTCCATCGCTCGACGAACGGCCTCGGCATCGGTGATCTCGCCGACAACCATGTCGTCCAGGCCCGGCGTAGCCACGCGATCCATGCCGCGCGCGGCTCGGCCGCGTTGTTGTAGTTCCGCCACCACCGCACGGCCAATGCGCCCCGTCGAGCCGGTAACCAGGACGGTCGAATGATTCATGCGGTCGCTCCTGCGGAAACCGAATGGTGCGCACACGCAAGTTGAAGTTAATCACCGCGAATCGATCGGGAAAGCGAATCGTGTGTTCCGTCGCGTAGATCTCTTCCTGTCGGAGCCAATGTTCATCCAACCGGTACACAGCCATCTTTCCCCGGCCCGACCGCCAAGCCTGTAAAGATGCCGATCGCCGAAGGGCTATTGGTATCTTTATCGACGATGACACGGTCACAAAGCAACAATCAGATAGCAACTGGCAACGCCTGCCACGCGACCCGAGGGGCAGCGGCACCGCTCACCAGGTCCGTCCTCACTGCTTCTGCCGGCGCAGCGTGAACATCTGCGTGTCGGACCGCTCCTTGCTCGCGAACTCGGTAGGCCGCTTCTTGGCGCCCTCGAGCGCCAGGCACAGCTTCATGCGGTCGCCCTCGCGTTCGATGATGCCCAGCGTGGTCTTGTTGTCCTTGCTGACCAGATCAATGGTGCGCGGCCGCTTCGACAGGTCGAGCGTGTAGGTGCTCTCGCGCTCCTGGGTGTTGGCCTTGATCGTCACGGTTTTCCGATCGAAGACGACCTCGAAGCGTTTGATCTTCTCTTCACCGATTTCCTTGCCATTGATCTCGAAGGCGGTGACGCGCCAGAGGCCCTTGAGCGCTTCGCGCTCCTTCGTTTCGGCGTCGTCCTTGGGGGCCTGGGCAGCCAGCAGCAGCGTGGTCAGCGCGACCAGCAGACAGCGCTTGCGCATGGGGGTTCCTCGCTGGATGATTTTAAGAAGGAAGCGGTCACTCGGTGCGTTTGGGGATGGACGGCCACGGCGGCGGTGGATTGTCGCGCAGCCAGATGGCGCCCAGGTCGTTCTCGACTTCCTGATCGTAACGGTGATGCTTGAAGACCTGGCCGTCCTTGAGGACGAACAGTTCATGGTGGCCGTAGTGGATCTCGTTGAAATTGTTGATGTACGTGAGCTGCACCCACACCGCCTGCCGTCCCGTGCCGAGTTCCTTCGGCTTGGCGACCCGCAGCACTTCCGGACCGCGGAGTCTGACCTCGATCCGCCCGCAATAGTCGTCGATGCTCTTCTTGATTTGCTCCGCCGTTGCCTCGTCGGCCATCTCCGCGGACCCCTTGGACGGATCGGAGCGCTTCGTTGGCGGCGTGTCGGGCGGGTCGATATTGCCGTACTTCTTTCGCGAGCAGCCGGCATTCACCAGGATCGCGACACCGAAGACCAACGTAAGGCACGTTCGCATGACCAGGCTCCGAAAACAGGCACTTTTCTCATCCGCCATCATGCCGGGGTGTGCAGCTGGTACTTGGGTGGGAAATTCGTCTGCGGGGCGCAGGCAAGCGGAGCAGTGGCAAATGCGTTGCCGTGCTTGGCGCCTGTGCCGTTCGCAAACGCGAGCGGCACGAGAAAACCGGCCCCCCTCGCCCCTGTACTCAGGGGAGAGGGGATGGGGGTGAGGGGGTTTTCAGGCCGTCGGTGCAAGCTTCACCCCCTCACCCCCATCCCCTCTCCCCCGAGTACGGGGGCGAGGGGAGCTCGTTTGGTCGTTTGGTCGCTTACGTTACACTGCGGCTTCCGTCACGGACCCGACTCGAAAAATCACCCAAGTAAAAGACGCACACCCATCATGCCGCAAGCGCGTTTGTAAGGGGAGCAAAATCCAGAGGAGGGCTGCGGGGCCGTCAAACTGGGAGCTGCTTGCCGCAGTAATACTCGACAAAACATCGCGCCGTCACGCATCGGCAGCCAGTCCCTCAATACCAGAGGACTCGTGCGGCTCCGATGCCCTGCGCGGCGGGAACAGCCATTTCAGGAGCGGCGGCGCCAGGAACGTCGTCACCATGACCATGAGCGTGACCGCGCTGAACAATGCCCCATCGAAGACCTTGGTGGCCAGTCCCATGTTCGCGAAGATCAGCCCCACCTCGCCGCGCGGGATCATGCCCGCGCCGATGACGTTTTTCTTCACCGGAAGCCAGAACGGCGAATAGCCGGCCAGGAACTTGCCCAGCACGGCAGCCGCAAGCAACAACCCTGCAACCTGGAGCGTTTGCCAGTTGTTCGCGTCGAGCGGGTTCAGCACGCGCACCTCGACCGCGGCCCCGACGACGACGAAGAATAGCGGCACAAAGAAATGGCCCAGTTGCGCGACGCCCTTCTCGATGTCGTGGACCTGCGGCGTCCGCGCCAGCAGCAAGCCGGCGGCGAACGCGCCGATGATGACCGCCGATCCCGCCGCGTTCGCGAGCCAGGCCAGGCCAAATGCAAGCATCACGGCCAGCATCGTGAGCGTGGCCGGCTGCACCTTGCGGCTGGCCAGGCGAAACAATGGCGGCACCACCAGGCTCCCCAGCAGCAGCGTGACGGTCAGGAAGCCGATGGCCAGGCCAGTGACCTTTGACACGCCGAGGAACGTCACTTCCTCGCCGCGCGTCAGTCCATCCACCACGGTCAGGATCACCAGGCCGACGATGTCGTCGATGACGGCAGCGCCGAGGATGATCTGGCTTTCCGGTTCTTGCAAGCGGCCCAGCTCGGCAAGGACGCGGGCCGTGATGCCCACGCTCGTCGCCGTCAACGCAGCACCGGCAACAATGGCCACCATGTCGCTCAGGCCCAGGAGCTTGCCCACACCGTAGCCGAGCGCGAATGGCAACACGACGCCGACGATGGCCACCGCCGATGAGGCGCCGCCGACCTTGAGCAGCTTGGCGAGGTCCGTTTCAAGCCCAATCTCGAACAGCAAGACCACCACGCCGACCTCGGACAGGAAGTGCAACACTTCATGGTGCGGATCGACCAATGCAAGGACGGAGCCGCCCAGCAGCACTCCTGCCACCAGTTCGCCCAGTACCGCCGGTTGTCCAACACGCTGCGCCAGCGCCCCCAGCAGCTTGGCGGCGGCGAACATCAGTACGAGAAAGCCAAGGAGCTGGGGAATATCAGGATGCGGCATGGGAGGGCCTGCCGGTATGGCCTTTGGTGCGTGAGCGTGCCATCGGGAACATGGTAGAGTTGATGGAAGAGGAGTGCAACGCGATCGCAGGAATTTACCCACGCCCCACGCCACGATTTACTTGCCTCGCATGGCCGCGCGTCGCAACAATGGCGAACATGCGAACCGTTGTAGCATCCCTGGCTTTTGTGCTTGCTGCTTCGACCGCGCGGGCCGACACGCCGGACACGGTGAAAACCGCCATCGAGAAGGGCCTGCGTCGGTTGGACCAGGGGTCGGCCAGTTACATCAAGAATCGGCAGTGTTTCAGCTGCCATCATCAGGCACTCACCATTCATGCGTTCATCTCGGCCCGACAGCGCGGCTTCGAGGTCGAACCGGCTAAATTTCGGCAGCAGGTCGATTTCACGGTCGAGACGTTTCGATCCAAGCGCGAGCGCGTCGCCAGGGGGGAAGGCGTACCGGGCGGCAACACGATGAGCGCGTACGCCCTGTTCGCTCTCGAAGCCGGCGGTCACAAGGCGGACGAGACCACGACTGCGATCGTCGAGTACTTGCTGGTGCGTCAGAAGCCCGACGGTTCTTGGCCCGCCCTGATGCAGCGCCAACCGAGCGAGGGGAGTTCCTTCACCAATGCCGCCCTGGCGCTGCGCGGACTGCGTGCGTTCGGGCCTGCGGAGGACCAGGAGGGCGCCGACGAGTTGCGCCGGCGCGTGGACCGCGCGTGGACGCGCGGCCGCGAGTGGCTGTTGAAAAATGAGCCAAGTCACACCGAGGACAAGGCGTTCCGCCTGCGCGGCCTGGTCAGTGCCGGCGCCGATGCGAAGGAGGTGGCAACAGCCCGCGATCGATTGCTCGAGGAGCAGCGCGATGACGGCAGCTGGTCGCAACTCTCCGACCGCGCCGGCGATGCCTACGCCACCGGCACCGTCCTCATGGCCCTGCGAACCGCGGGCTTGGCGCCGACCGACGCCCGCTTTCGCAAGGGAGTGAGCTACTTGCTCTCGACCCAGAAAGAGGATGGCTCCTGGATTGTCGAGACGCGCAGCCGGCCGGTGCAGACGTTCTTCGACAATGGGGATCCGGGCGGCAAATCGCAGTTTCTAAGTTTTGCATCCACGGGCTGGGCGGTCTTGGCCTTGCTCGAAACGGTCCCGCCCGCCAAACGCTGAACAAACGGCTCGCCGGTCCGCATGTAGATGATGCCCTTCCGTAGCGTACATCGCGTGTGGTGTTCCGTCTGGCGATGGTCGAAATGTAGTTCCACCTTTGAGACCATCTCGCCAAGCAGGTGGCGTAGCAAGGACGGGTCGGCGGAACCAGCAACCTCGTCAAGTCGCCAGAGGGTCGCCTCGACTGCCTTGATGTGCTCCTCCAGTCCGGCCGCAGCGATGGGCGCGATTTGAAGCTGCTGCAACTCCCGTAACAGCTGCTCCCGTTCGCCTTCCCACCCGCGAATCGCCTCGACCACGCCAGGGATGCGATCAGGTGGAAGGATCGCCAGGTTCTCATTGCCCTTCGTGATCTTCGCCGTCAGCTTCCGTTCCTGCGTTTCCAGACTGACAATACGGGCCGGGTCGCGCTGCTGTTGCTCCTGGCGCCGCACTTCCTCGCGGAGCAGTTCGAGGGCCTGCGGGTTCAAGAACTCCTCTTTGAGCTTCCGCATGAGAACACGGACAAGCTTGTCCTGGCGGATGGTGTTGGCGCAGCAGTACGCCTTGCCGTAGGACACCCAGCCGCCACATACGTAGATCGGCCCCTGTTGCTTGCGCGTGCCGACGTAATTACACCCACACTGCCCGCAGACAAGCAGCTTGTTCAGTAGGAAGTCGCCGCCGTTGACGTGTGGCGTGGTGCGCTTGCGGTTGCTCTGCAAACGCGCTTTGACTCGCTCGAATTGCCCGCGGTCAATCAAGGGTTCGTGACTATCCGGCCGGATCACCCAATCCACCTGAGCGTTCTCCGTGAACCGCGATTCTCCCGGCCGACGCTTGCGATCCGCACCCTTGGCTTGGCGAACATGCTTGCCGCTTGCCTGGCGACCCCAAACGTAGTCGCCGCAGTAGCGCGGATTCGTCAGCAGCCGCCGGAGCCCATTTCGGCTCCACAATGCATGAGCCGATGGTGAGGGGATGCCACGCTGATATAACGCCTCACGCACGCCTCCGAGGGTGTGGCCCTCATCTACCAGCCGGAAGATCATGCGGACGTGCTCCCCGCGCACTGGGTCGGGTAGGAGCTTCTTGCCACGAACCGGATCGGCAACCAGCACATACCCGTAGGGAGGCGGGCCGCCGGTGTAGCCGTCCTGCTTGGTTAAACGTAACAGACCGGTCATCACACGCCGGGCCAGGCGGGGTGATTCACTTGCCGATTTATCCTGCCGGATGGTCAGAGTGATAATCTCCACAACGGTGTCCCAGCCCAACGGTCCCTCAGCCACAGAGTCCACACGCACTCCGGCCTCTTTAAGCGGGTGCACAACCTTGGCAATGAAGTCGATGACCTCTTGGCGTGAGAGCCGGCTTAATTCATCGATGACAATCACGTCGAACTTGCCGGCTTTGGAGTCCTGGAGGAGCCGCTGAAATTCGGGGCGACGATCAAACTCGTCCCCAGCAATCCCCGCGTCAAGGTATTCGCCAACCTGACGGTATTGCTTCTGCGTTATGTACGCCACAACTTGAGATCGCTGCCGCTCGGGACTGTCCTCCTGACGGTCGGTGCTCATGCGGTAGTAGGCTGCCGCTCGAGTGTTTGTCGCCATGCAGTAACTCCTGTGCCACGCGCTGAAGTCCCAGAGGGCCGGGCACCCGTGGCGGTGTGCCCAGCCCCCATCCTATGTACCGTTTCAAACCCTGCTTCCCGGTCCCGATGGCTTGTCACCCCAGCTTGATCCCGCAGCTGGAACAGACCTTTTGATCCTCGCACATGAATAGCCCGATCCAGCACAACGGCAGGCAAAGGAACAGCAGCAAGACCCAGAAGAAAATCCACCCTGCCGTTGAGACCTTTCGCTGCGTGTACGGCGGCTTGCACGTGTTGCAGTACGGGCAATGGAAGCCAACCTGCTT
The DNA here is from genome assembly GCA_019752375.1 of Gemmataceae bacterium. Lineage (GTDB taxonomy): Bacteria > Planctomycetota > Planctomycetia > Gemmatales > Gemmataceae > JAIEMG01. Next base: position 22,130 of record JAIEMG010000184.1, read on the forward strand.
CGGCGGCGGCGGGGCGACAACCACCAAGGGGGCCGGCGCTGGCTGCTGCTGCATAGGAGCCGCCGACGCAACGACCTCCGCCAGGAGGAACTCCCCGCAGTGCTTGCACTTCTTCGCCGTGGCCAGGATTTTCTCGGAGCAGAACGGGCAGACCTTCGTCGGCTCCTCGACCTGCATGACGAAGTTGCCCGGCGGCGGCTTGGGCATCGCTGGCAGCTGCACGGCGGGGGACGGCTTGAGCGCCGACGGGGGGGCCGGCGTCGATGGCGGGAGCGGGGGCAACACCAGGTCAAGATCGTCCAGCGCCAGCGTCGCGTCATCGTCCAGCATGGGCGGCGGCGGCACCGGCTTCGAGCCGCGAGCGGAGGGTTGTTGCACGGCCTTGCTGGGCGTGTCCAGCCTGGCCTCGAAGGGGTGGCTGCACTTCTTGCAGCGGACGCGCAGGCCGATGAATTGTTCGGGCACCTTCCCCAGGTGCTGGCACTTCGGGCAACGGACGGGCGACGGCATCGTGGGCTCCTGTGTCAGGGTTATTTCCGGGCCTTCCTTCGCGAGCTTCTGGGACTGGACGGCGCAGCGGTGACCGGCTCTCCTTCCGCCTCTGTCAGGATGCGAGCCTCCTCGAGCTTGAGATGGCGCTCGAACGCAACGAGCGCCTCCCCCGTGATCGAGCGCCGGTTGTGCTTGGCGACCAGCTTGAACCGTTCGGCCAGATCGGACGGCGTCTCCACAAAAATCACCTTGTGTCCTGGCTTTCGCTGTCCCGCCATTCCTACCTCCCATCCTGCCCCAGACCACAAAACCAAGTCTGTAATTGTCTTCCTGAAAACTAGAGAAGTCAAGCAAAATCCTATAATTTTCGTTTGGCAAAGTGATCGCTGGTGCAATATTTCTCTAGCACTTTCATAGAGAATCGGTTACACATGGAATTCCCAGGATGGGGACGGCCAGGTTGGTGCCTGGCCGGAAGACGCAGGAAACCACGGGAAGCTTGAACTAGGAGAACGACATGAGCGAGACGACCACGCAGACCACCACCAAAAAGACCGGCGGCTTGAACATCAGCCCCATCCTGTTTTATGGCACCGAAGCCGAAGCCCAGGCAGCTGGAGCCAAGAGCGCCAAGAGCAAGTTGTTCAAGGTGACGGGTGGCGACAAGACCTTCTGGGCCTGGAGCGCCTCCCAGAACGCCGTCATGGCCAAGTTCGCGAATGACCACCTGGGCGTGACCTGCAAGAACGTGAACGGCCGGAACGTGAAGCCGCTGACGCAGGACGACGTGCAGAAGTTCCTGGCCGAGATGACGGTGGATGCCCGCACCGCCTTCCTGGCTCAGCACCTGCCGGGCACCGTGACGGTGGGCATCCCGGAGAGAAGGCCAAGAAGGGTTCACGCTAGTCGGGTGGGTAGGCAGCGGGGCCAGCCCCGGGCCTTCACCACCTCGCGTGACGCCCGCCACGCACCGGAGACGATCCCGGGCTACTTCGGGGATGACGACGACGGCCCGAGGGCCGCGTAGGTTTCAGGACCAGCCCCAGGCCACCGTTGGCCTGGGGCCCATACAACAGTGCGACGACGAGTGATTGACCATCCATCCACAGGAGCGAATGCGATGCGAAGTCCCCACTACCACCGCGGCCAGGTCCGGATCGTGCGAGCCCTGCGTCGGGCTCAAGCTGCCATCCAAGAGCTGGGCGACGGCCACGGCGCCGGCTGCGCCTGCGAGTTCTGCCGGGAGCTGGCCGGCACGCGCTGGGCCGTTGACGCGGCCACGAGCTGTCTTGAATCGGCCATCGCACCATTGCCCAGGCGGAGACGCCGGGCGGTTGCCGCCGCACACTAGGATCACTGGGAGCAAGCCCGGCACACCCTTCTGTGTGTGTGCCGGGCTTGTGCTGTTCTCCCTTCCACACACCGAAAAAGGAACCACCTATGAAACGCAAACCCATCACGGCACCAGGCGCCCAGGCAGAGCCCGAAGCAGTGCAGCCGGAACCGGTCGACCCGGCCGCACTGCCTGCCGATGCCATCGCCAGCGGCCGAGCGGGGCGGATGCTTCGCGTCAGTCCTGCGACGATCTGCCGCTGGGTCCTAGAAGGCCGGCTGCCTGGCTGGAAGGTGCATCGCCGTATGTTCGTCAGTGAGGCCGACGTGCGGGCTATGGTCACCGTCGTGGAGCCGACGACGGGACAGCGGCCGGAGCCCGTGAACGAGACGCAGGCAATGAAAGCAGCCACAGTCGCCACGCTGCGGGAGTTCGGCCTAGCCTGAGCCTGGCCGTGGTCCTTATCCAGAGTCCGGTTTTCGGCCCAGGGGCGCGCTCCTGGGCCTTTTTCCTGCGCCGGAGGTGGGGCCAGGACGGCGACGGGAACCCTGGCCGATCCATAGGACCTTTTCGGGTCCGGGAGGGGCCTGGCGGCGTCCAGGAGCAAAAGGCCTGGGCCAGGAAAAGAGAGTCCGGAGTCCTTCTCCGGAAGGGATTCAAGGCCCGCCAAGGGGGGCCAGGCGGGGCCAGGACGGCGCGCGGAGCCAGGACCGATCCATTGGACCTTTGGGCGCTGGGAGGGTGCCAGGCGGCCGCCTGGAGCAGAGGGGGGAAAGCAAGAATCCCGACCGCAACCGCCGGACCTGTCGCCCAGTCAGATGCACGGCGGCGCGGCCGGGAGGAGGCTCAGTCTACCCGCGTGAGCTTCCTTCCGCCATGCCCTGTTGCGTTCGCCGGAGCCACCGCTGCACGACGTCTCGGGGCCAGCGCAGCCGCCACGCGGACAGCCGGATCGGCTGAGGGAACTTGCCGGCCGCGACCCAGGCCAGCAGCGTCGGGCGCGGGATGCCGAGCAGGCGGCAGACCTCGCCGGACGAGTAGGTCGGGGCCAGCGGGAGGGGGCTGGCCGAGGGGTGGGATTGCTGGGCCATGATGCCCGTTCTCACCGGAAGAGGGGCCGCGGCTTCCGAATCTCCTCGACGACCTTTTTCGCGACGGCTGTGTTGGCGTCGATCGCTGCCTTGATGGCCTGCTGGGCAGCGAGCTGTCGTTCCGGGATCGGGTCTTTCGGCTTGATGGCACTCTGAATCTGGTTCGCCAGCTCGGCGAAGCCCGTCTTGCTGATGTTCCCTTTCTTGTGATCGGCCTCCGGCTTCTCGGCGTTGGGCCGCATGTTCACGTTGGCCGCCTCCAACGCGTCCGCGATCGGCTGCCACCAGGGCTGGCGGTTCGCCCGGCGTTGGGCGAAGTCGTCTCGCGCTTCACGCCGCTCGCGTTCCCGACCGGGCAGCTCCGGCCCTTCCAGCTCGGGCATCGGCCCGACGAAAGGAGCGTTGCCAGCCGCAGCCTGAGCATCCATCGCTCGACGAAGCTTCTTGGCCGCAAGTTTCTGATCCAACTCCAGCGACTCCATCTGACCACGAAAGATTCGCCCAAAGTCGCCCGGCAAATCTGCGAAGGTGCCGGCCAAGCTCTTGGCCATGCTCTTTGAAAACGAGATCGCAAGCCAATCGAAAGCCTTGTCGGCCACAACCATGAACCAGTCCCAAGCGCTTTTCATCCCATCCTTCATTCGCTCCCAGATGCCCTTCTGTTGCAACGCGTCCTTAACCTGATCCCACACGTCGAGGGCGAGGGTCTTCACCTCAACCCAGGCTAGGTTCGCAGCCGCGGCGAAGTTGTCCCAAGAGGATGTCGCCGTGGCGATGACGTTCAGCGTCTCGGTGAGGCCAGCGCGGAACGCTTCCCAGTAGCTGTTGACGCCGCCCAGGTCGAGCTTGGCGGTCAGCGCACCGAAGGCAGTCTTGAGCAGGCCATACACGTTGCCGATGATGTCCTTCACCAGGTTGCCCCACTCACCGAACGCACCGGCGTTCTCCTTGAAGAAGCCGCGCACGCTGTCGGCGAAGCCCTGGGCCTTTCCCTTGAGGTCACGAAACACCGGCCCCACGCCGCCAGCCAGCGTTGTCACCAGGCTCTGCGCGATGTCCGTCGTCAGGCTCACCAGCGGGAGGAAGACACCGCCGATGTCCTTGCCGATGTCTTCCCAGGACTTGTTCAAGCGCTTGAGCTTCGCTTGCACGGTCTGGCCCATTTGCTCCGCGGCGCCGCCCATCTTCTGCTGCAGGATGTCCAGCACCTTGCCCTGGGCGCCGACGATGTCGCCGCCGTTGGCGAGCTTCTTGATCGCGTCCTGCTGCTCCTTCGTGAACATGACGCCGGCCCGGCGCAGGCGCTGCAGGACGCGCTCCGGGTCCTCCAGGGCGCGCCCCAGCATCTGGGCGGAACTGCTCATGTCGCCGCCCATGATCGCCGCCATGTCGGCCGACGCCTGGGTGGCGCGGGCAAACACTTCGCCGCGGACCTTCTCCATGCGCAAGAGGGGCAGCATGCCATCACGCACTTCCACCGAGCTAAAGCTGCTCTTGCCGGAAATCTCCTTGGCCATGTACCCCAGCTGCTCGCTCGTATAGCCGACCTTACTGCCGGAGATGGAGAGCGTGGCGTTGAAGCGAGCCATCGCGGCTTCGGCACCGATGCTCTTCTGCACCCAGAGGTCCCAATCCAGGAGAGATGCGCTCATGGCATTTCGCAGGGGGTTCATGATCGTTTGCACGACCTTTGCCACGCCGGAAATCAGGCCGCCGCCGATGCTATCGACCAGGCCCTTGAGGTTGGGACCGAGGATCGGACCCAGCAGAGGGATCATCCCGACGAGCTTGCTGGCAACACCGGTCGTACCCTGCAGGAGACTGTTGCCGTAGCCCTCAATGAGCTTGCCCACGTTCATGCCCAGGGCGTCGCTCAGGTTGGCCATGCCGGTTGACAGGGCGTTCGTTGTGAACCCTGTCATGAAGTTGCTCATCTGGCTGAGCGGGCCGGCCAGCTTCGAGCTGATTTGAGTGATCGCCATGATGGCTGGATTCAGGTTGGCTCCGACGGAGACGAACGCGGCAGCCACTTCATCGCCGCCATCGCTGCCGCCAAGGTCATCAGCCATCATGCACCTCAGTTTTTCAAAAGTGGGTCCAGCCCGTGATACGTCACCAGCCGCCGTGATTCTTTAGCCAGCGCGTCCGCTGGGATCACGCCGTCGCGCCGCAGCCGATCGAACCGGCACAGCAAGCCCCACAGGTCGGCGTCGTTGTTTGCTCGCTCATCATGGCCGACGGCCAGGCAGATCATGGCTGCCGCCATCAAGGGCCAGTGGTCGATCTCCTGGCCACCCTGCACCGTGACGATCCCGCGGCAGCCGCCCAGGCGGTCCCGCATGTGCATGGGCCAGTTGCCCAGGCGCCGGTGAATCTCGCCGATCGTCATGCGTGCAGGCCCACTTCCAAGCCGCGAGCAGTGAGCCGTTTGGTTCGCTCAGCATGCAGCGCCGCCGCGAACTCGGGATCGACCTGTTCCTGCTGCCGCGTGAGCTGGCGGGTCACGAGGTTGCCTTCGCCGTCCAGGGCGCTACGAACCAGCGCCGCCATCACCGCCCGCTCCCGCTCGGGTGACGGGGGCGGCTCCACAGGGGGCGGCGGTGCGGGCCGTTCGTAGTCAGGCAGCCCGGCCTTCGCCATCTCACCCAGGACGCGATCAATGGCCTGCTCGCCTGCGGATGGGGGGGCTTGGTGTGGCTGCGGCTCCGGTCCCAGGAGGTCCTGAACCCGCGCGTAGCAGCGCTGATGGAGGATGCTGGGCAGATGCTCGGCCGCGATCGCGTGCAACACCATGCGCGCCAGCGCGGGACTCTGAACCAGACCCTGCAACGCTGCGATGATTTCGCGGAAGGCGCCTGTCGACCCCTCCCGGAGCTGCCTGTACAACGGCCCCTCGACACGGTCGGCCAGGTTGACCGGGCCGATCTTTTTCATCTCTTCACGGGAGCCGGCGGCGCGGTGAAACACTGAGGCGAAAGACTCGCGGGCTGCAGCCAGCTTGACGTCGGCTTCCTGCAACGCCTGGCGCTTGGCGGTGATGTCATCCAAGGTTGCCGCCGTTGAATCCTCGGCTGCGCCCAGGTCGAGCTTGGCCTGATCCCGTATACGCTCGACGGCGCGCAGCTCTCGCCGCGCCGTCTCCAGGCGGCCGAGCAAGTCGCGGACGCCGAGCAGCTCGCCGTCCTGCTCGATGCTGGCCTTGATGGAACTGTCAAGGGTCTCGCGGGCCAGGGCTTCACCGTGCGCGGCAAGGCTTTCGGAAGGCAGCAGCCTGATGTGCAGGCGATCACCCAGCCGACCAAGCGAGACGCTCCAATTGATGCGGTCCACGTGTTCTCCTCTTGATGCCCTGTTCCTGATGATTATTTCGGCAGTTGCACGGCACGCTGGACAGCGCCCTCAGCAAGGGCACGGATGCGTGCTTGCGCAGCCGCAAGCCCTTCGTAGGCGCTGTCTCGGACTAGCCTGAAAATCGCATCGCCGTTAAGCGGCCCGAGGGGACCCTTCTCGTACAGGGCCGCGCGGACCCGATCGAACGCACGCTTGAAGGTCGCGTCGCTGAACAGCGACGCCTGCAGTTCGGCAACGAGCTCCTGGGCCATGTAGGCACACGGAGCCCGCGTCACTCCCAGTTCCGCGCAGACCATCTTGAGCGACTGCAAGGAGCGGGTGACGTCATGCTCCACGCTACCCTGCTCCGCTCGATGGGCTGCCGGCGCCGAAAGGTTGTAGCCGTTGCACCAGTACGCTTCGCCGGCCAAGCCGATGAGGGCCAAGGCAGCGGAGTGGCGCTGATCGGTGAGCCGGACGCTTGACTTAAAAGTGACCTTCGCGTCCGGCCAGATGCGGGCTTCATCGACGGGCACGCCGATCAGCTCGGCGAAGACCGCATGAGCGGCTTCGTGCGCGGCCAACCGACTCTTGCGCATGGCCGCGGCGTCGCGCTCCGTCGGCGGGGCCGTCGGGTCGGTCTCGCCACGCAGCAGTTGCGCCGGTTTCCCTGGCGCCGGCGGCTGGCCCGGCTGCTGCAACGCCCGTCGGAGCAACTGCGGCAGGTCGGCCATCGCCTTCTGGACTGCTGCCTCGACTAGGCGGTCGATGTGGCGTTGCACGTAAGGCGAAGCAGCCGTGGGGGCCGGGCTTGCCGGTGAGGGGGGCGTGGCTGGATTGCTCGCCATGAAAGCCTTCGTGGTGCGCATCGTTCGCGACCGCTGGAGGTCTGCAGCCATGTCGAACACGGCGTTGATCTGATGCTTTGCTGTTTTGATAGGGTCGAAGGGGTTCAGCATATTGGCTCCGTCTGCGCTCACGCACGAGGCGTGATAGCCGCGTTGATGTGGCTGGCATAGCCGGTCTGCTCCGCCTGCACGCGCAGCCGGTCGCGGGAGTTGACGTCGGTGAGCAAGGCGATCTCCAGCTTCTGCACTTCGGCCGTGGCCTTGAGCTGTTCCATGTCGCGTTGCAGCAAGACGGCCGCCTCCTCCCTGGCGGCGAGCATTGCCCGCAACCGGTCGACCTCGGCCTGCAGATCAACCTCGGTCGGTGTTGCCTCGCGGACACGGGCGCTGAACAGGCCGAGAATGGAATGGGAGAACAGGCGCCAGGGAGATTCGGAGATCGTGTGCATGTTTCAAAACATCACCTCTGCCGCGCGGGCCACGCGGCAGAGGCGGTCCCAGAGAGCGCTCAAGCTGAGTTCAACTCTTTCATCCGCTGGATTTTCTTCTCGCTCGCCTCTCGCCTACGACTGGACCAGCAGCGACCCACAGGGCGGCGGCGTTTCTTCTTCGGCGCTGGCGCCGCCTGGGCGGCCAACCTCTGCGCCGCCGAGAACGCGAACAGCACGCGAAGCGATGTCACCTCGTCGACTTGCCGCGCGACAAGAGCACGAGCCACGTCCTCTTCGGTCACGCCACGTGCCACCAGCTCCTGCATCGCTTCGACTTGCAGGCGCTGCCGCGCGACCACGGCGTGGAGCTCCTCGGCGGTGAGGTCGGTCACGGGCGGCCCTCCACCAGACTGCCACAGTGATGGCAACGGTCCTTTACTTCGCGCTCGCGCTTGAGGCGAGCCCAGTCCTTGCAGATGGTCGCTCGCGACACGCCCAGTTCCCGGGCCGCGGAGGCGAACGAGCCGCGCTTGAGCGGGCCGTCGGCGAGCAGGAGTTGCCGGGCCAAGACGGCGCGACGGGCTTCGGCAGCGAACGCGCGGCGTGCGTTGTAGCGGGCACGTCCGCACGCCCGGCGGTTGGCGGTGTCGCGATCAGGAGGAGAGGACCAGTTCATCGTATCGCACTCTGTAGCGAGCTACGTTTCGCACTCTGAACGTAAACGAACGGCTTGAAATCGCCGAGCGGCGTTGAAGCTCGGGCGAGCGGATTCCGAAAAAAAATCAGGCGACCAGCCCTAGTGGCGATTCCCCGCTTCCCGGACAAGCCCCAGGAGCCCGCCAGGCCCCCGGAACCGGGCCAGGGGAACCTTGGATCGGCCGGAGGTTACGGGGCCTGGCCCCGCCTGGAAGCTCCTGGCCGTCCGGATTTGGTTACTTGGTTTCTTTGGTTTCTCCACCATCCCTTCGCGCGAAGTTTTTTTGAGTCTTTAGCATCAAAAGAGGCATCTTGACGATGACTCAATCGGGCGAA
>JAIEMG010000363.1 GCA_019752375.1 Gemmataceae bacterium
GTAGTCGGACTTCCTTGACGGAGCTTACCAGCAGCGGCCTTTTCCTCTCATAGCATCTGAAGGCGGAACTACGAACAGCGAAAAAGGGGTTGGCAATCGCCGCGACGTGAAGTAAGCTTCTAGACAGTTGATCGGTCTCTCCGGCCGGTCAACCTCGTTCGACAACCCGCCTCACGCTGGTTTCCGCTTCCTGTCCCAGCCGGACAGTGTGGCCCAGAAACCCCATCACCATCCGGACCGACTTTCGTCCGTGCACGGGGTTTTGTTCCCTGGCCATGCGTCCCTTTTTTCCTGAAATAGCGATCAGCGTCCGCGCTTCGCGGGGCCAATCTTGAGGTGCGACCATGAGTTTCGGCGACAGCGATCATGATCCAGACGACATGTTCGTCCACACCAAGATGTCGTTCTGGGACCACATCGAAGAACTGCGGATGCACCTGTGGAAGGCCATCATCGGCTTCGTGGCCGCCCTCGTCATCGGCCTGTTCATCGGCCAGTATGCCGTCGAGTTCATCGCCCGGCCGGTGGAGGTGCAGCTGAACAAGTTTTACGAACGGCGCGTCAAGTCGGTGGAAGAGAAGCTTCAGGCGGGCAACGACGCCAAGCTCAACGAAATCAACATGCACAAGGAAGTGGAGATGCGCTTCAAGCGCGGCCAACTGGCCCAGGCGTTCGGACTCCCGGAGCCTGCCGGCGCCAGCGAGTTCGTGGACGTGGAGGTGCAGATCCGACCGTTGAAGCTCGCCGGCGTGCTCGCCACGGCCCAGCGGGAGATCGGCCGTCGTCCGGCCCTTTCCACGCTGAGCGTGACCGAAGCGTTCATCGTCTACTTCAAGGTCTCCATCTACTGCGGCCTGATCCTGGCGGCGCCGTGGATCTTCTACCAGATCTGGTCCTTCGTCGCCGCCGGCTTGTATACGCATGAAAAGAAGCTGATCCACGTCTACCTGCCCGTCAGCATTTTCCTCTTCCTGGCCGGCGTCATGCTGTGCCAGTTCTTCGTCATCCCGGTGGCGATCGATTACTTGCTCAGCTTCAACGAGTGGATGAACCTGGAGCCGGACTTGCGGCTGAACGAGTGGCTCAGCTTCGCGATCATGATGCCGCTGATCTTCGGCGCCGCGTTCCAGCTGCCGCTGGTGATGCTGTTCCTTTACCGCCTCGGCGTGGTGGACGTGCCGCTCTACCGCAAGCACCGTCGCATCGCGATGTTCCTGATGGCGTGCCTGGCGGTGGTCCTCTCGGCGTCGCCTGACGTGTTCAGCATGATGTCGCTGACGGTGCCGCTGTGGGTGCTTTACGAGTTCGGCATCCTGATGTGCGTCTGGTCGCCCCGGCCGGCCGAGGAGGTCGACGAGCCCGATCCGGAAGAGATGGTAGAAGTGTGACGTTTCACCGAGCGCAACGACAAGGGGCCTGCATCGTGCAGGCCCCTTGTCGTTGTCGTGTTCAGTTCTTGTAGACGCCGATCTTCTGGTCGAAGCTGTGCAGACGCAGCGTGTACTTGCGGCCGTCTTCACTGTTGGGCTCCGACACAAACGATCGCTTGCAGACCGCAGCCGTTGTTACGCTTCGTCTTCGCTCGCACGGTGTCCTTGAGCTTCTGTTCGCTCTTCTTCCGCGGCCAATACGTCAGGAGGCCCCGACGCGTCGTCTGTAAGTGATACCCCCAGCGGGACACGACGTCTCCGTCTTGTTGAGCCGTTGCCGGCACCTCCGACGGGGGATCCGGCGAGCTTGGGAGGCTTAGAGCCAATAGGCCCGGCTGTTCCGGTGCAGGTCTCCCTGCTTTATTGTTGTGAACCTTCTGAACCTTCCGTCTCCAACCACCCCTGACCTTCCCGATTGCCGTGTTTGGGTTTTAGCGCTCGGGCTTTACCGCGTGAACCGGCCGTTGGCGGTCCGGACCGTCACCCTTCGCAGGTCGCTGGCGTCGTTGGACTTCGCCTTTTGCCAGCAGGCTCGCCAAGGTCACAGGCCGAATCGAGTTCACTGGCGTTACGGACGGCTCGTTCGCCTCCGGTTGCTCCCCACCCCGCCTCGCGGCGACGCAGTTACCTTCGGCGACGAGAGGCCAAACCTCCTCTCGACGGGGACTTGCACCCCGCCAATTCACAACCGTCACAGGCACACAGCACGAGCTGTTCGCTCGTGGCACCCTCTCTCATGCGATTGCTCCCGCCGCGCGGCAACGGTACGATTCACGTCGGTTCCGTCCTTGTGACCCCCGGGAGTCTCGTGATGAAGCCTGCTGCTCTCCTCGCCGCGACCTTGTTGGTGCTCGCATCCTCGCTTCATGCCGCCGATGGCGACAGTAAGGAGTGGGTCGAGCCAATGAAGAAGGTCCACGCCAACTTCACCGGTGCGAAGGGGACCTTTGCCCAGTTCGGCGATTCCATCACCGTCACCCTGGCTTACTGGGCACCGGTGCAGGGCGGGCCCAAGAACATGGATGCGGATACGACCAAGGCGTTCGATGCCGTCAAGAAGCACATGAAGCCGGAATGCTGGCGCGACTGGCGCGGCGATGGTTACGGGAGCCAGAGCGGTCAGACGATCCGCTGGGCACACACCAACGTGGATGCCTGGCTCAAAAAGCACAATCCCGAAACCGCCCTCGTCATGTTCGGCACCAACGACCTCAACGGCATCGATGCCAAGGAATACGAGCAGAAGACGCGTGAAGTCGTCGAGAAGTGCCTCAAGAACGGCACCGTGGTCATCCTGTCGACCATCCCCCCGCGCAGTGGGGTCGTGGACAAGTCGAAGAAGTTCGCGGAGATCGTGCGGCAGATCGGCAAGGACCTGAAGGTGCCGGTGATCGACTATCAGGCCGAGATCCTCAAGCGGCGTCCCGAGGACTGGGACGGCACCTTGGCGAAGTTCAAGGAATTCAAGGACGTCTACCAGGTGCCAACGCTGATCGCCGGCGATGGCGTGCATCCGTCCAACCCACAGAAGTTCAACGACTTCTCGGAGGAAAGCCTGAAGAGCAACGGCTACCAGCTGCGGAACTATCTGACGCTGCGCGGCTATGCCGACGTGGTCCGCGACGTTCTGCAGGCTGGCAAGCCGAAGTAATGAAGCGGCCCGTCCTTCAAGGCGCAGAGGCCGTGAGCATGCCGCGGATCCGCTCCGCGTCGGCGAATGCCTCAGCGCTCGCGAGCGCCAGGGCCAGGAGGCGACGCCGTTCGCTCGCATTGGCCGCCTGCCCGGCGAGCTGCTCGCAAAGCGCGCAGAGGCCAAGACCGCGGCCCTGGTTGGGCCGCCACCCTTGCGCGATCAAGAACTCCAGGACCTGAATCACGGGCCTCATCGCCCGCTGCGCTTCACCCTCCGTCAGTGGGTGTTGGGCCACGGCTTCGAGTTCGTCCCCGACGCGCTCCAACAAGACCTTTCGCAGCTTGGCAAGGACGGGCGGCGCTTCCACGTCCGGCGCCAGGAAGAGTCCGGGCGTCCGCAGAGTTACCTCCTCCACCAGCCGGTCCAGGTAGCGCAGGAAGTGCAGTTGCTGTTCGGCGACCGAAGCCGCGGGAATGGCAATAAGGTTGAGGTGCTTGTTCCGCCACTGCCGAGATGCGTGACTGTCGCTCGTCGTTTCAAACGTCGTGGCAAAGGCCGGCCGGCGCGAAGTGCGCAGCATTCGTCCGATCCGACTGTAGAGCTGGCGAAAGTTCGCGTCACGCAGCCCGTATCCGACGAAGAAGAACGTCCGGTTGAGCAGCAGGCCTTCCAGCAAAAGCGCCATCGCCGGTCGGCGCTCGAAAAATTCATCGTAGTCGTCGCGGCAAAGCACGATCTCCTCGGCACTGGCTGCATCCCCGTGCAACTTGACCACGTACACGCCGTCGCCCTGCCCGGTTTTGGCCACGTCCTCCTGGCGCACGACCGGCACCGGAAACCGCTTGAGGGCCGTCAACGCGAGCTCGAGCAGGCCGTCGTAGTTCGTGGTCAAGACCAGTCGGATCGGCAAGGACAGGAGCAAGTAATGCGCCAGCGTCGGCAGGCCGGCGCGGTTCGGGTCGCCAAACGTCTGATGGATCACGCCGGCCAGCGCCGACGCGCCGAATTGTTCGCGGTACCACTGCGCCAGGTCCGGATAATCGGTCCGTCCATCCGGGGTGATCTTCAACTGTTCCGCCAGGCGCCGGATCAGCTCGGACCAGTCGGGCAGACCAGCGCCGCAAGAAAGGCCGGCGCCGACAAAGAGAACGCACTCCTGCGCCAGCAACGCTTCCACGAGCGCCGCGGGCGGCGCGCCTTCGGCCGGCAATGGGCCGAGGACTTGCCGGCGCGCTTCCAGGAAGATCTGGTAGAGCGCGGGCGTGTACGTGACGATTGCGACATCGACATTCGAATGTCGCCTCAACGCGTCCAGAGCGGCACGAACCTGTGCGCGTGCCGAACGAACGCGGTCGTTGCGGTCGCCACCCATGCCGACCCGGAACGCCGGCAATGCGATGAGCAGACGATCGGTGCGGCCGCATTCGCCGCGGAGGTTCTCCACCGCGGAGTCGACGGCGGAGCGGACAGCGGTGGTGGCCTTGTCTTCGTCAGTCGCCGCACCGCCGGTGGCCACGACGACGACAATCCCGTGCGGCTTGCGCGCCGGATCGAGAGGCATCCAGAAGGTTTCGCCCACGCTGCACGGCGCGAGCAAGTGCTTCGATTGGTTCTTGTACCAGGGACCAAACGTCGGAAAGTGGTGTGCGAAGCCCGGATAAAGGCTGCCCGAGCGCCCCAGGCGGTTACTGGCGGAATAGGCGACCGCATCCGCCGCCAGTTGGGTGACGTCGCCTGGCACGATGAACAGATGCCCGTCCATAGGTTCCCTTCTACATCGCTGGTTTACTCCCTTGAATTGTAGTTATGGTCGTCGGGTCCCGCGACACGCTTTCGGCACCGAACATCGGCAACGGGCGGGAGCGGACACGGACTGATGCAAAACGACGAGCGCCCTTCCCGATGAAACGGGAAGGGCGCTCGTCGTTTTGCAATGTCAGTGCAGCGCTCGCGAGCGTCGGACACGGACGCATCAGTTGGTGTGTGACCGATGCTTGTTCCGGGCCTTCTTGCCCAGCTCGGGCGCGATTCTCCGTTGGCCACCGCCCGGACGAGTCGAGAGATAGAGAAGCAGTCCGGCGTGGAACAGGATACCCAGGCCCCAGCCGACCAGCGGCCACTGAAACCAGAGTTGATCCGGAGTGGTCACCAGATTGACCGCCACCAGGAACGCATTCACGACAACATAGACCACCAGGTGGATGTACAAACCGATCCGGGGTCGGGCGGCTTCCATGCTTTCCTGCCTTTCCATGACGTTCCTTTCTGACTGCGAAGCGAGCGAAACTCGGTTCACGGATGATCGGGGTGATGTGAACACTTGACCTGTCAATGAACTCGGCGAAGTCCCCAGGGACTGTCCGGTTTCAGTCACCGCCAAGAATGGCCTTGGGAAGATCGTACCCCGCCTGACCTGGGCGAAAAAGTCCAGGTCCAAGTCGACTGGTAGTCTGGGCGCCTTGGAGCAATCGGCCAGTCTGAGCGCGATCCTGCCCCCATCCTTCTCCTCGTTTCTTTCCGGTCCACTGCGTCTTGGTCTTCATTTCGCCTTGCCAGGCTTGCCGGCATCGCGGTAGAGTACCGCTCTTCGTAAGGACGCGAATAGTCAGTGTGCGAAAAGGGGTCAGGCACCTGTTGTGCGCAGCACCCTCCGGGCCGTTCCGGCAACGGTGCCTGACCCCTTTTCGGACAGACTCTCAGTGGCATCGTGGGATGGAAAGGAAGTCCATGCACGGATCGCAGACCGCCTCACGGACGAGCGGCCCGGCTCTCCCCGTCCAGACCCCGAACAATCCTGTTCCTTCGGCCCGCCTGCAAATCGGCATCGAGCATGCGCGACGCCAACTCCTTCACCGCCAGGAGGCCGATGGCCACTGGGTGGGCGAGCTGCAAGGCGACACGATCCTCGAATCCGAGTATATCCTGCTCATGGCCTTCCTGGGCCGCGAGCGCGACGAACGCGTCGCCAAGGCGGCACGCTACATCCTGCAACAACAGATGCCCGACGGCGCGTGGTCGAACTACCCTGGCGGCCCGGCCGACCTGAGCGTCTCCGTCAAGGCGTACTTCGGACTCAAGCTGGCCGGACACGATCCGCAAGCACCGTACATGCGCCGCGCCTGTGAAGTGATTCGCTCGCTTGGCGGTGCGGCGGGCTGCAATAGCTTCACCAAGTTTTACCTGGCGCTCCTGGGCGAATTCCCGTACGACAACTGCGCCGCGGTGCCGCCGGAGATGATGCTGCTGCCGCAATGGGCCTACTTCCACATCCACGCGATGTCGAGCTGGACGCGCACCATCGTCATCCCCTTGAGCATTTTTTACGCGTATAAGCCAGTCCGGCACTTGAGCGCGGAGCAGGGCATCCGCGAGCTGTTTTTGCAATCGCCGCAGACGCCGTTGCCGCCGCACCCCTGGACGCCAAACCGCCTGAGTTGGACGAATTTCTTCCTGGTGGCGGATCGCGTGTACAAGTGGCTCGATGCCCGCGGCGTCGTGCGTCGCCCGCGTGCGGCCGCGCTGCAACGCGCCGTCGATTGGATGTTCGCGCATTTCGAGGACAGCGACGGCATCGGCGCCATCTATCCGCCGATCATCTACACAATCATTTGTCTGCGCTGCCTGGGTTATGCCGACGATTCACCGCGGATGCGCTGGGCGCTCAAGCAACTCGATGACCTGATGATCGAAGAGGACGACACGCTGCGAATTCAGCCGTGCCGCTCGCCGGTCTGGGACACGGCGCTGACATTGGTTGGACTGGCGGACGCGGGACTATCGGATCAGCACACGCAGGTCGCGCGCGGTGTGCAGTGGCTATTGAATCGCGAGGTCCGACAGCGTGGCGACTGGAGCGTGATGCAGCCGAAGCTGGCTCCGGGTGGATGGTTCTTCGAGTACAACAACGCCTTCTATCCGGATACCGACGATACGGCCATGGTGCTAATGGCGCTGGCGCGGAATCGGTCCGAGCATCAAGCTCCAAAGTCCGTGCCGAATGCACTGCCCCTGGATTGCGATGCCGCGACGAAGCGCGGCTTGCACTGGCTCCTGGCCATGCAAAACAAGGACGGCGGCTGGGCGGCGTTCGATCGGGACATCAATCGGGAACTGCTGACCAAGGTGCCGTTCGCCGACCACAATGCCATGCTCGACCCGAGTTGTCCGGACATCACGGGCCGGGTGCTCGAAGCGTTGGGGCACTACGGCCACACGTCCAAAGAACCTCTGGTCAAACATGCTCTCGCCTTCCTGGAGCGGACGCAGGAGCCGAGCGGCGCCTGGCTGGGGCGCTGGGGCGTTAATTACATCTATGGCACCTGGCAGGTGTTGGTGGGGCTGCAACGTGTTGGCTTTGATCGTAAGCATTCCATGGTTCGCCGGGCCGTCGTCTGGCTGCGCACGGTGCAGCAAGCCTGCGGTGGTTGGGGCGAGTCGTGCGAGAGCTACGACGATCCGTCAGTGGCGGGGCAGGGTGAGCCGACGGCCTCGCAGACCGCGTGGGCCTTGCTGGGCCTGATGGCCGCGGGCGAGGGGGATAGTGACGCGGTCAAGCGTGGCATCGACTACCTGCTGAGCACGCAGCAGCCCGACGGCAGCTGGCACGAGGAGCCCTTCACCGGCACCGGCTTCCCCAAGGTCTTCTATCTCAAGTACCACATGTACCCGCTCTACTTCCCGCTGATGGCGCTGGCCCGGTATGCCCGAGCCATCAGGAATCAGGGATCAGGAGCCAGGAGTCAGGAATCGGGTGCCAGCGGCCAGGCGGTCTCCGAGTCCAGTACGGTGCTGCTGCATCCTGACTGCTGATTCCTGATTGCTGATTGCTGGTTGCTGATTCCTGACTCCTGACTCCTGATTCCTGACTCCTGACTCCTGACTCCTGACTCCTGACTCCCGACCGCTTCGAAGGAGCTGACGATGCGATTTCCGCTGACGCTGACGACATCCATGGCGGGCTACATGGCTCGCAAGAAGTTCTCGGGCCAGAAGCGCTTTCCGCTGGTGCTGATGCTGGAGCCGTTACACGCGTGCAACCTCACTTGCACGGGCTGCGGACGCATCCGCGAGTATGCGCAGACCATCAAGGACAAGCTCAGCGTGCAGGAGTGCCTGGATGCGGTGGACGAGTGCGGCGCTCCCATCGTCAGCATCTGCGGCGGCGAGCCGATGATTTATCCGGAGATCGGCAAGTTGGTGCGTGCCATCCTTCGCAAGCGTAAGAACATCTACCTCTGCACCAACGGCATGTTCATCAAGAAACGGTTGCACGAGTTCCGGCCCACCAGCCGTTTCTTCTTCAACGTCCATCTCGACGGCCTGGAGACGACGCACGACCTGGCCGTGGAGCGAGAAGGCGTCTTCAAGGCAGCAGTGGAAGGCATCAAGGCCGCCAAGGCCGCCGGCTTCCTGGTCTGCACGAATACGACGATCTACAAGGAAACCGATATCAACGAGATCGACGCGTTGTTCGCCTACTTGTCAAAGCTCGGCGTGGATGGCTTCATGCTGTCGCCGGCCTACGGCTACACCGCGGTGAAGGAAACGAACCCGGACGGCGCTGCCGAGATCTTCATGACGCGTGACGACATCCGCGCCAAGTTCAAGGAGTGCGAACAACTCCTGAGCAAGCACCGCATGATGTCATCGCCCATTTATCTGGAGTTCCTGAGCGGCAAGCGCGAGCTGAAGTGCACCGCCTGGGGCAATCCGACGCGCAACGTCAAGGGCTGGAAAGGCCCGTGCTACCTGATCACCGATCGCCATCACGCGACGTTCGAGGGATTGATGAACGACACGCCGTGGGACGCCTACGGCCACGGCAACGACCCGCGCTGCGAGAACTGCATGGTCCATTGTGGTTACGAAGCATCGGCAGCCCTCGGCGTCAACAAGAAGCTGGGCGACGGCTTGAAGATGCTGCTGTGGCAGTTAACATGATGGTCCCTTGTCCCTTGTCCTTTGTCCCTGGAGTGTGTGCAAAGGACAAAGGACAAGGGACAAGGGACTACCGCGTGACCGACCTCGCCTTCCAAGACCCCTGCCTGCTTTTCGCGCTCCGGCGCGAGTCTTCTCCCTTTCTGCGCGACTTCCGACCGCATCAACGCTTCCCGGGCGCACCGTGCTGGGCACGGTTCGGCGGCCCCGCCTGGCTCACCGTCTTGGTGTTGGAGACTGGCGTCGGCACCGAGCGTGCCCAGA
This sequence comes from Gemmataceae bacterium, assembly GCA_019752375.1. Classification (GTDB taxonomy): domain Bacteria; phylum Planctomycetota; class Planctomycetia; order Gemmatales; family Gemmataceae; genus JAIEMG01. The sequence goes on from JAIEMG010000363.1 coordinate 9,265, forward strand.
CCGCCCTGAACTGGCTGCTGAGTGGTCCGGTGCTGGAGAACGTGCCGTATCGGCCCAAGCTTGTCCTCTCCGCCGGCTTTTCGGGCGCGCTGCAGGACCGCTTCAACGTCGGTGATATCATCCTGGCAACCGAGGTGACGGATTCGGCCGGCAACCGCTGGCCGACGACCTGGCCGGGCGAGTTGCCGGCAGGGGAATGGCGTCCACCCTTGCATCGCGGCCGCCTTCTGACCGTGCCCCAGGTGGTCGGCGACCCGCGGGAAAAGCGAGCGCTGGGTGAGAAACATGACGCGGTTGCCGTGGACATGGAGACAGCAACGGTGGCACGCCTGTGCAGCCAGCGCAATGTGCCATTCGGTTGCGTGCGAGCCATTTCCGATCGCGTCGACACGCCATTGTCGCCACGATTGGTGGCACTCCTTTCAGGCGGCCGAGTGTCGCCCCTTCGGCTGACAGCGGCAATCGTGCGATCGCCAGGAATTGTCCGTGAATTGTGGATGCTCGCGAAACATACGCGATTGGCGGCCCGCCAGCTCGGCACCGCGCTGGGCGAGCTGCTCACGCTGACGCTGCCAGGTGGCGAACGCTTGTAACGGGCGGGTCGGTCTGTTCTGATGAAGCGAGCGCATCATGAGGTATGTGACATGATTCAGAAGGCTGATTCGAACGGGCTGACCGGCACCACGGTCGTCTCTGGCGAGCAGGTGGTGTCCATTCCGCCATGGGTTCATGACCTGGAGACGTTCCGCAGGTGGTTTGTTTCAGATGAGTTCCCCAAACGAGGGCACATTTTCTACCTTTGCGGTGAAATCTGGGTGGACCTGAGCATGGAGCAATTGTGGTATCACAACCAGGTGAAGGGCGAATTCTATGGTGTGCTTGGCGGCCTTGCCAAGGCTGGAAAACTCGGTCGGTTCTTTCCCGACGGCTTGCGATTGATCAACATCGCCGCGGATCTCTCTTGCGAGCCGGACGGCACCTTTGTGATGACGAGCACATTGTTAACCGGCCGCGCCCGAGCCGTCGAGGACAAGCTCGGGAGTTGCCTGGAGCTGGAGGGGACTCCGGACATGGTGCTTGAGATCATCAGTCCGAGCTCCGTTCGAAAAGACACCCAGACGCTGCACGACCTCTACTGGCAAGCCGGCATCCCCGAATACTGGCTTGTCGACGCCCGCGGCGAGACGCTCCAGTTCGATATCTTCCATCACGGGGCCAAGGGATACGCGGCCACGCGCCGGCAAGGCGGCTGGCTCAAGTCGAAGGTCTTCGGCAAGTCTTTCCGGCTCGTTCGGCAGAGCGACGCTCTGAGGCACCCGGAATACACGCTGGAAGTGCGGTGAAACGCCGGTTCTTCTCCTGGTTTTCCATCTCTGTGCTGAACAAGTCGCCAGCCGTGAGTTTGCCCTTGCACGCCTATGCCGGGCGGCAATAATGGATCGGGGATTCCACTCGAACGCCCTTCCGATGCCGCGAAACCCCTTGAAAACGCGGCCCGAACTTCAAACCGGGACCTATGTAACCACCATGACCGATAGCGGCGGCGCCAATCACGGCAATACCTTCGACCGGGACTGGGGCGAGCAGCTCTTTCAGGCCGGCCTGGAGTTTGCCGAGAATCCCGAACCGCGCTGTCCTTGCATCCTGCTGCTCGACACCTCCCGCTCCATGGAGAACAAGCCCATCGCGGCCCTGAATGAAGGGTTGCAGGCCTTCCGCATCGAACTGCTGAAGGACCCGCTCGCCAAGCAGCGGGTCGAGATTGCCATCATCACGTTCGGCGGCACCGTCCGGGTGATCCAGAACTTCATCACGGTGGACACCTTTACGCCGCCCCTGCTGACCGCCAGCGGCCAGACGCCAATGGGCACCGCCATCCTCACGGCGCTCGATCTGCTCGACGCCCGCAAGGCCCAGTACCTGGCGAACGGCATCGCTTATTACCGCCCGTGGATCTTCCTCATCACCGACGGAGCGCCGAAGGGCGAGGACCTGGAGATCACGCGTCAGGCCGTGCAGCGGCTCCGCGCCGACGAAACGGCCAAGAAGGTCGCCCTGTTCGCCGTGGGAGTGGAAGGCGCGAACATGAAGCTGCTGGCAAAGGTCTCGGTGCGGCCGCCCTTGAAGCTGAAGGGGCTGCGTTTCGTGGATATGTTCGTCTGGCTCTCCAAGAGCGCGGAACGGGTCGCCCATTCACAGGAAGGGGAGCAGGTCGCACTGCCGCCCGTGGACTGGGGGACGGTGTGAGCGGGGCAGCGACACAGCCCTGGCGCGTGGCGGGAGCCTCCGTGGCGGGCAGCAGCCATCGGCGGACCGGGCAGCCGTGCGAGGACGCAAACTGCTGGCAAATCGCCGACGGCGTCCTGATTGCCTCCGTGGCCGATGGCGCGGGCTCGGCCGTCAATTCAAGCATGGGGGCGAACCAGGCCGTCAGCAAAGCCGTCGAGGCTGCCATCGATTGGCTGCGTTCCCAGGGCGTGCCGGGATGCGCCGGAACATGGGACAAGCTTCTACGTCGGGCCTTCGGCCGGGTGCGTAAGGAGCTCGAAGGTCTGGCGGAGATCATGGAAACGTCGCCCCAGGAATTCGCCACAACGCTCCTGCTTGCCGTGGTGGCCGATGGCTGGTTGGCGGTTGCCCAGGTCGGCGACGGTGCCGTGGTGGTCCGGGCGTCCGACGATACATTCCGTGCGGTCACACGTCCGCCTGTCGGCGTGTACATTAATGAGACTTCTTTCCTGACATCTGTCAACGGGATGGAACGCGCTCAGATTGTGGTGGAGGAAACACCCATCACCGGGCTGGCGATGCTTACCGACGGCCTTCAGATGCTGGGACTACGCATGCCGCAGGGAGCGCCGCATCCGGCCTTTTTCTCGCCGCTGTTGCGGCTGCTGGCCGCAGGCCCCAACGGGGACGGCGCGACCGACAAGTTACGGGGCTTCCTGGAATCGCCCCAGGTGATGCAGCGTGCCCAGGATGATCTGACGCTCGTGCTGGCGGTCCGTGAAGTGGTCGGTGAGAGCACCTGAAGCAACGCTCCGATGATCGCCCTATTTGGCGGGCAAGGACGAGCCAATGATCCACACGTGCAGGCATTGCTCGCGCATCAACCCCGCGGACGCTCGCTACTGCTACTACGACGGCATCGCACTGACCAACGGCCACGGCGAGCCGGCCGGCCCGCTCCAGGTCAGCGCCCAGGCTTTTCCCAATCCGATCGTGCTTCCCTCCGGGCAGGTGTGCCAGAACTTCGATCAGCTGGCGCTGGCCTGCTGGAAGGACTGGAAGGGAGCCATCGAGGCGCTCAAGGAAGGCGACCTGGCCAACTTCCTGAGCGGCATCGGCCGCGCCGACCTGGCCAAAGCCGCTCGCGAAGCGGCCCGCGCGGTCGATCCCGTGCAGGGCCTGAACGACTTCCTCGGGAAGTTGCCCGGCAATGCCCTGGCGGCACCGAAGCTGGCTGTCGAGCCGACGGAACTGTCGCTGGGCGTCCTTAAAATCGGCGAAAATCGTAAAGGCCAACTCCGGCTCGTGAACCAGGGCATGCGGCTGGTGACGGGGCGGATCTTTTGCGAGAACTGCCTTTGGCTTTCCCTGGGCGACGCGTCCGGCGTGCAAGAGAAGGTGTTCCACTTCGGCAGCGACATGGACTTGCCCCTCTTCGTGCGCGGCAATCTGCTGGCAGCCAATTCGAAGCCCATCGAAGGCCGACTGATCGTCGAGTCCAACGGCGGACGGGCCGTCGTCTCCATTCGAGTGGAAGTGCCGGTCAAGCCGTTCGCGGCCGGCGTGGCGGCCGGCGCCCTCACCGTGCGCCAGTTTGCCGAGAAGGCCAAGAAGCAGCCGCGTGAAGTCGCGCCCTTGTTCGAGAACGGCTCGGTGGCGCGCTGGTACAAGGAGAACGGCTGGGCCTATCCCGTGCAAGGGCCGACGACCTCGGGGCTGGGCGCCATTCAGCAATACTTCGAAGCCCTCGGTCTGGCGAAACCTCCAAGGGTTGAGATCAGCCAGACGCAGCTGGTACTGACCGGCAAACCCGGCGAAACGCTGCGCCACCAGCTGGAAGTCCGGACGCGAGAGCGCAAGTTTGTCTATGCCCTGGCGGCGAGCAATGAGCCGTGGCTGCACGTGGAATGTCCGCCGATGAGCAGCCAGACGGCGCCGATTCTCCTGAGCCTGACCGTGCCGGACCATGCGAGCGAACCGCTCGAAGCGCGCGTTGCGGTCCGGGCGAACGGCGCACAGCGGTTCGTCGTGTTGGTGAAGGTGGAGATTGCCGGTGCCCGACGTGCCGCGGCCCCGATGCCGGTTGCGGAACTGATTCCGCCGGCGCCGCTTCGAGCAGCAACGCTGCCGATGCCGCCCGGGTTCGCGTCGGCACCGCCGACGCTCGCCCGAGCGCCCACACTCCCGCGACCGGCCGCGGCGACACTGCCCATGCCGGCGGGCTTTGCGACTCCCTCGCTCACCGCCGCGACCCTTGCACCCGCTCCGGTTGCTGCATCGCCGTCGCCGAGCATTGCAGGGCCAAAGCGTTCAGGGGTCGGTCCCTGGATTCACCTGCTGCCTGCCGGATTGCTTCTTATGGTCCTGTTTTTCATGTTCGGTCGCGATCTGTTGGTCAAGGGCCTGCCGTTGACGGACCCGGCCTTCATCGAAGACACCGCACCGCTCGATCCGAGGCCGTACCTCGCCGTCCGCTTCCATCGCAGTGCCGACAAGCTCTTTCCCTCCGGCGGAACGATGCGTTTTGGCCTCATGATGCCGCAGTCCGACGAGTTGCAAGAGAAGGATTTCATCACCGAAAAGATGGTCCGCCGCAAGAAACGGCTTACCTTTGCCGAGGAAGGCCACACCAACAACACCGTCGTGAAGCTCGACCGACGGGATTACGTCTTCGGAGACCCGCCCGGACGCTGGCAGGAACGCGAAGCGCCGCTGGGCAAGAACGCGCTGGGCCAGGAGCGCGACGGCCTGAAGTCCTCCTGGCTCTATCCCGATCAGAAAGTGCTGGTGACACAGAGTGTCGAAATTGTGCGCGGTCCGTCGTCGCGCTTGCTCGACACGGCCCTGGTCCGCTACCGCATCGAAAACCAGGACGATCGGCCGCACGCGGTCGGCCTGCGCTTCATGCTGGACACGTTGATCGGCCGCAACGACGGCGTGCCGTTCACCATTCCAAGCCTGAAGGACAAGCCCCTGTGTGACACGATGCACGAGTTCAACACACCGGAGCAGGTGCCGGACTTTATCCAGGCGCTGGAAATCGGCGACCTGAGCAACCCGGGGACCGTGGCCCATCTGCAATTCCGCGTCGGCGGCGGTTTGGAAGTGCCGCAGCGCGTGACGCTGGGCGCCTGGCCCAATCCGCTGCTGCGTTCCAATCCGCGCGACATGCGTTTCAACGCCTACCTGACCGGCTGGGAAGTGCCCGTGGTGCCGATCAAGGAAGTCACGCGAATCGATGAGCGCAACCAGCCCGATTCGTGCGTCGTGATGTACTGGGAAGAACGGGACCTCGGGCCGGGCAAGAGTCGTGAAATGGGCTTCACCTACGGCCTCAAAAGCGTTTCCAGCGCCCAGGGCGGCAGCAAGCTGGCCGTCACGGTGAGCGAACCGATCACCGCGGGCACAACCTTCACCGTCACCGCCTATGTGAACGAGCCCGCGGCAGACCAGAAGCTGACGCTACAGGTACCTGCCGGCCTCACGATTGTCGGTGGCGAAGCGACGCAACGGGTGCCGGCGGTCGCGGCGGATTCCAGCCGGCGCATGAGCATCGTCACGTGGAAGGTCGAGGCACCACGCATCGGCAAGTACACGCTCAAGGTCGAGTCGAGCACAGGCATCAGCGTCCCACGAGACATCCGCGTCACCGGCAACATCTTCGAGTAGTTGTCATGACTTTTCGGCTGTTCATCTACTACTGTGCCTTGTGCGGAGCCTGGGCGGCCCTGCTCGGTTGGATCCTTGGCCGCAGCGCGACGGTCGAGAGCCCGATTGCCGAGGCCAGCATCAAGGGCCTCTGGCTGGGCCTGTTCGTGACGCTGGGGCTCAGCCTGGTCGATGCCCTCTGGAACTTGTCTCTGCGGCAGTTTCTCCATGTCACTGCTCGCGTATTCACGGCCGTCGTCGTCGGCTCGGTGGGCGGCATGCTGGGCGGCATGATCGGACAGGCGCTCTTCGGGTGGCAGCCGTACTCGGCCTTCCTCATCTTCGGCTGGACGCTCACCGGCTTCTTGATCGGCGCATCGATCGGCGTCTTCGAGTTGCTCGCCCGGCTGATCAAGCAGGAACGCATGTCCGGAGCGATTCGCAAGATCGTCAACGGCGTGATCGGCGGCACGGTGGGTGGTTTCCTCGGCGGCATCGTGTACCTGCTCATCCGGGCTGGTTTTGCCACGGTGTTCGCCAGCAAGCCGCTCGATCAGCTCTGGGCGCCCAGCGCAACGGGTTTCGTGGCCTTGGGCATGTGCATCGGCTTGATGATTGGCCTGGCTCAGGTGATCCTGAAGGAAGCGTGGATCCGCATCGAGCACGGCTTTCGCGCCGGCCGCGAGCTGATTCTAAGCAAGGGCGAAATCACGGTTGGCCGTGCCGAGGCGTGCGACATCGGCCTGTTCGGCGATCAAAAGGTGGAACGGCTGCACGCACGCATCAGTGCGTCGAACGCCGGCTACCTGCTGACAGACGTCGGCACGCCCGGCGGCACGTTCCTCAACGGCGAACGCATCACCGGAGCGACGCCGCTCAAAATGGATGACCTGATTCGTGTCGGCGATTGTGTGCTGCGCTTCGGGGAGCGCCGCAAGAGCGGATAATACGGCAACGGCCGTCGAGCAGCGCGGTTTGCTCCTTGACGGCCGCCGTTGGTCGATGGTTCAGTCGCCCAAGGAGATGGCCAGCAGAGCATCGCCGGCGGCCTTGCGCACTTCCGGGTCGAAATCCTTGATGGCTTTCTCCAGCGCGGGAATGGCGGCCTTGGCCAACGTGCCGAACTGTCCCAGCGCCTCGGCAGCCGCTTTTCGCACGCGGGTGTCGTCATAGCCCAGGGCCAAAGCGAGGGCGGGAATCGCAGGTTCCGCGTCGTTGCCGATGCTCTGCAAGGCGTGAATCGCCGTTGTGCGCCGTTCGGCGTCGCCACCGTTCACCGCCTGGGTGAGGGCAGGCACAGCGCCGGCCGCGGCAGCGCCGTATTGCGCCAGTGCGTTGATGGCGGCCAGTTCCACGTCGAGGTCGGGGTCGCACAGGAGCCGGACCAGGGCGGGCACCGTGGCGGCCGTTACTTCATCGTCCACGACGCCAATCTTGCCGATCACGCGAGCCGAAGCCCAGCGGACAAACAGACTGGGATCGGTCGTGGCGCGAACCAGCGTGAGCACCACGGGCGCGGCCTGCGGGCCAAGCGGCTCGATCGCGTCGATCGCGGCCAGGCGCACGCGTGCGGAAGGGTCGCGCACTGCTCGCACTGCCAGCGCCGGCAATGCGTCGAGCAATCCCTGGCGAAGCGGGTCGTCCGCAAAGGCGTCCTTGGGCTTCTCCGCCTGGGCAACCGTGACGGGTGCGGAAACCTGGACGACGCCGTGGCCATGGCTCCGCGGCTCGCGGCCCCGCTGCCGAGCGTCTCCCTTGGGGCGGTCCACCTGCGGCACGCTTTCGGCCTTACGCGTCAGCGCCTGCTCGGCGACGGCCATCTGCTCGAGGGCATGGGCGGCCAGGATCCGGATGTCCATCCGCGGATCGCTCAATTGACGGACGATCGCGGGAACCTGGGCGTTCAGTGCGCGGAAGATCGGCAGGACGGTACGGCGCTCCGCCTCCACGGCACGGCGATAGGCTTCGATCTCCTTCAGCTCTTCCTCGGTCGGCTTGCGGCCGGGCGGCGGGAATTCCGGACCGCGCTGCGCGTCGGGCACGAGGGCGATCACGAGCATTGCGCTCCACCGGACCGCCTCCAGGCAGGCCTGGCGGACGGCGGGGTCGGCGTCACTCAAGCCCTTGCCGCCCACCGTCACCACACTGAGGTTGACCTGCGCCATGTCCTCCGGGGTCGCTTCGACTCCGGTATTTCGCGTCCCCTTGTTCAGGAGAAGCATGGTCTGCACCATGCCGGCGAGTCCTTCCCCGGCAGCGAGGCGCTCCGGTGCATCGCCCGAGGTCAAGAGCTCGCCCAACGCCTGGGTGGCCAGCTTGGGCTCCGGATTGATCTTGCCCATGGCCCGGGCCGCGGCGGCGCGAACGAGTGGGCTGGGATCGCGCATCGCCAGGGCCAATTCCGGACCAAACTGCCGGCCCAGGCCGCCACGCAGCTCGCGGGCGGCCTGTTCGGGCGTCCGTTTTTCTCCAACGTCCGTGCGTGCCTCGCCGGAACGGATGCTGTAGCCGATCTCGGCGATCTCGGTGATCGCAGCCAGCTTGGCCGCGGTGCTGCCCTTGGTGATCGCATCGCTCAAGACGCTGGTCAGCCGATTGATGAGCTGCTGGCGAATCCGGCTGTCGATGTTCGCGACCCCCGGATCGGACGTATCCAGGTCGCGCCATTCCTGCAACGCGATGGCCCTTCGGAGTTCACCGACTTTGAGGGCCTTGAGGCGCTTTTCCAGGTTCGCGCGGCGAAATTTCAACTCTTCGGGGTTGTTCGCCGAATCGCGAACGGGCACGCGGAGCGCCGCCTTCAGTTCATCGACGGCATCGCCGTACTGGGGAGCGGCGAGCGCCGCGTGCAGCCAGGCCAGGACCGCCGCCAATGCCGCGATCATCCACATTTGCCGAACGCGACGAATCATGGGGAATCCCCTTCACGGGTCAACCAGGTCCGGGGGCGCAAGTACCATCCCTCTATCGTCAATATCGCTCCAATTCGGCGAAAGATCATGGACGGCCGCACGCAATCGATGGATCATCGCCTCGCGCGGTCGTGCCGATCGCTAGCCACGCCATAGGCTGCCGCAACGGGCAGGCTTGCCCCACGGGAACAAAGGCCGCAACGGCTACACGGCGCCTATTCTCGGTGGAATTCTCGACTCGGATGGCTTTTTTCTCAAGGCAAGATACTTGCGATTACTTTGCGTCCTTCGGCTTCCCAGGGCCGAAGACTTCCTTCTTCCCGTCCACGTCCGTGAGAGTCAGCCTTGCCATGCCGGGCGCCAGGCCAGTGACCATGATCGTCGTCGGATCGTCGTCCAACGGCGTGACGCGCAAGACATCCGACCGATCGACGATCACGGTCTTGATGGGGCGCTTCGTGCTCATCTGTAGACGAATAGTCTGCCCCAGGGAGATCGTCAGTTGCTTGGGCTGGGGTACCGGCTTCTCCTGGGCGGCCGCGGGATCGGCGATGGCAACGCCAACGCTCAGGAACAGGGGAACCAGTGCAGAGGCAAGTCGCATGGTAGAACTCCTTTGAAGGGGCCTACAGGGATTTTCGCCGAGAACGGGCCCGGTGGGAAGAGAGGAGTTTCCGGGACATCTCCGCGAAGGCTCGGGCCTGGGGGCGTAGCGCGCTGCCGCGCCGCCATAAGAGCACAATGAATTCAGGAGGCAACAAGTCGTCTAGCGAACGTGTCAAGGCCGGGCGCTCGCACGGAAGTTCGAGTAGCCATTGCCTGCCGGGCTTGCCCTTTTCTTTCGCGCCGGTTTGTGGCAAACTGCGCACCCCTGGCAATTTGACCCGTCACGCGGTCGGCCGGGAGGTCCGCCACCGTTGGGAGTGAGCGGAGGTTTTCTCCCTGTTCGCACGAGCCGGCACTCCATGCAGATCGTTCCCACGAGTATTCCCGAAGTCGTGATCGTCGAACCACGGGTCTTCGCCGATGGCCGCGGCTTCTTCCTGGAAACCTACCAGCAAAGTCGCTTTGCCGAGGTGGGAATCGCGGGCCCTTTCGTGCAGGACAATCATTCCGGATCGCAGCAGAACGTCCTGCGCGGCCTGCACTACCAGGTTCGCCAGCCGCAGGGCAAGCTGGTGCGAGCCATTGCGGGCACGGTCTTTGACGTGGCAGTCGACCTGCGCCGGCCGTCGCCGACGTTTGGCCGATGGGTCGGGGCGCTGCTGTCCGCCGAGAACAAGCGTCAGATGTGGGTGCCGCCCGGGTTCGCGCACGGATTCTATGTCGTCAGCGCCTGGGCGGAAGTGATCTACAAGGTCACCGACTACTGGGCGCCGGAGTGGGAGCGAACCTTGCTGTGGAACGATCCACAGTTGGCGATCGACTGGCCGCTGACCGCAGCCACGCCCGTTCTGGCGCCCAAGGATGCTCAGGGCAAGCGGCTTGCCGAGGCCGAAGTGTATGAGGGAATGATGTCCGCCCCGTCCGCCTGATGACCGACCTGCCGGTTACTTTGCGGCCCCGTCGGCACCCTGCTTCTTCCAGAATGCATCCGGCGGGACGCCGTTGATTTCCTTCAATCCCTTCAGGTCCCGGAGCCCGTCCATGCCGCGCATGCCGCGCCGCGGCGTGAAGCGAAGTTTTTCCAGCGGCATCCCCGTCAGGGGCGACAGGTCCGTCACGTCGGGACACTCGGCAACGTCGAGGTAGATCAACGCCATGCCCTGCAGCGGCCCCAAATCTTTTACCTGGCGAGCGCGGCGGACGTTGAGATAAGTCAATGGCATGCCCTGCAGCGGCGACAGATCCCTGACCCCACTGAAGAACAGGTCCAGCCGGGCCAGGTGCATGCCCTGCAGCGGCGACAGGTCGGCGACGGCGGTGCCGCCCAGGTTCAGTTCGGTGAGCGGCATGCCGCGCAAGGCCGACAGGTCGCGCACGCGACTGCAATCCGACAGTACTAGCTTGGTGAGCTTCAGGCCTTTCAAAGGTGTCAGGTCTTCCACCTGTCCGCAATCGTCCAGCGTCAACTCGCGAAGCGGCAAGTCCTTGAGCGGCGACAGGTCTTTCAGTTGACGGGAGCCGGTCACGATCAAGGACGAGAGTTTCAGACTTCTGAGCGGTGCCAGGTCCTTGAGCTGGCTGCAGTTGTTGAGAAGGAGTGCATCGAGCGGCATGTCTTGCAGCGGCGTCAGATCGGACAGCGAGGGGCCGGACAGGTACAGGCGATTAAGCGGCAACCCCTTCAACGGACCCAGATCGGTGATCTTCAGGTGACCGAGCAGGTCCAGTTGCAACATACCCTCCGCATCCTGCGACAATTGCTTTCCCTGGCCGCGCCACGCATCGTCGACCCGCTTGCGGTAAATGGCCAGCAACTGCTCGCGCGACTGCGCCAGGGCCTCCGCGATCGGCAGCACGTTTTGACGCGTCAACACCTCGATCAACTCCTTGATGCGGGCCTGATCCTCGGCGTGTCCCGGTCCACACAGCTCGGCCAGCCGGGCCGCGTCCTTGTCCTGGGGTCGGAGCTGAACGTACTTTTCCAGCTCGGTGCGGGCCGCGGAGAACTGTCGATCGGCAAGCAAGAGCTGGGCTTGGAGCAGGCGGGCCTCCGCTGTGTCGGGGTCGAACGAGAGTGCTACCTGGACCTGCTTCCTCGCACCGGGGAAATCCTTGTTCTTCATCAGTAAGCGGGCGGTGCCAAGGAATGCGGGAACCGAGTCCTTGCCTTGCTTCTGCTTGGCCTGCTGCTCTTCGCGGTAGTCCGCATAGTTCTTTTCCGCCGTACGCTGGGCTCGTTCTGCCTCGCGTTTGGCTTCGAGGTTGATGTTGAAGGCAATGCTGACGACGCCGGCAAGAACCACCAGCGCGGCCGCAGTCGCGGCGCTGGCGCCCTTGTTGCGTTTGACCAGCTTGACGACGGTTTCCCACGTGGTGTCTTCCTTGGCGCTGACCGCCCGCCCCTCCTGATATAGCTCGACATCACGGCGAAGCGCTTCGACCGTTGCGTAGCGATCTTCCGGCCGCAGTGCCAGTGCCTTGAGCGCCACGGCCGCCAGTTCCTTGGGAATCTTCCCGGCGCGGGCGCGGTCGGGCGCCCGGCGCTCCGGCGGCACGACGCGTCCATTGGTGACGCGTGCGAGCATCTCGGTCACGCCGCCGGTGGTGTCGATCGGCGCTTGCAGCGTCAACAGGACATAGAGGATCGCACCCAGCGAATAGACGTCGCTGCGCTGGTCGATGGCTGAGATGCGCCCGGCCGCTTGCTCCGGCGGCATGTAAGCCACGGTCCCCATGACGACGCCATCCATCGTCCGTTCGCCGCTGCCCGCCCGGTCGGTCTGCAACGGCCGGCTGAGCGGGACCTTACCGGACAGGGAAACCGCAACGCTCTCGCTCGACAATTCGGGGCTCGCCGCGCTCGACAGGACCTTCGCCAGGCCCCAGTCCATGACGTAGACTTCGCCGAAATCCCCGAGCATCACATTGGCGGGCTTCAAATCTCGGTGAACGATGCCGCGCGAGTGGGCGTACGCCAGGGCATGACAGACGTTGACGAACACGCCCAGTAATCGACCCAGCGAGTATTCTTTCTCCGCGACCGCCGGATTGTTGCGCAGTGCATCGAGGACGCCGGCCAAGCTGCGTCCCTTGACCATGCGCATGGCGAAGAACAGACGTTTCTGAGCATCCACGCCCAGTTCATGAACTGGAACGATGTTGGGGTGTTCGAGCTGCCCCGTGATTTGTGCTTCCTCGACGAACCGGGATTGCTGCTCGGCGTCAGTCTGATCGAGCATGTACTTGACGGCCACTTCGCGCCGAAGATCGCAATCGACGGCGCGTACGACCTTACCCATGCCGCCGCGAGCAATTTCTCCTGCAACGCGATAGCGCTGGTTGGACGGCCCGCGTCCGGTCAGCCGATCGCGCGCCAGCGTCGCGTTGGAATCGGTCGCGCCGGCAACTTCGGGCGGCATCAAGGTAGAGGCTGGCCCCAGGTCCACGGCGCCGTCCGTGGGGGCGTCGGTCCGGACAGCAGGCCCACGGGCCGTTTGATCACCGGAAAGGACCGCTGCGGGAGACTGACATGTGGGACATGAGACGGTGCGCGGATCGGAATTATCCGGCGCCTGGAACCGGAGACCACAGCGCGAGCAGGAACAGAAGATCATCAACTCACCAGGTCGCCAGCAACAATTTCCGGAAGAGTTCAGCGCTTCCAGGATTGTACTGTGGGGTACGTTTGTAACGTGCCGGCCGCGACGCTTCCGGCACGTTACAAACGTGCCCCACGTACTCACTTCCCCACAATCTGTTGCAAAATCGTCGGGTCCTGGATCTCCTTATCGCGAGCGAGAAGAAGGACCTTGGAGATGACCTCGGCGGTGCGCGGATCGTCGTCGGCGAAGGGAAGGAAGAGTCGGCCGCGATGCTGGGCGTTGACCGGGACGACGCAGAGCGAGCCACCGGGTTGTTTGTGGACCACGCCGCTGCCCAGGTGGACGGAGTAGCGGCTGTATTCGCCGTGGATCAGGACGTGCCGGCTCTCGAACTTCACGTTCGCCAGCTTGAGGAGTTTGCACGTCTCGCGAAGCAGGTCGGCCCGCATCTCCATCGTCGATTGCGTCGCCTCGGGGTCCACGCCGCCGACGTGCGCGACGCTCACCACCAGATCGAGGTCGCGCATCACCTCGCTGAAAATGACCTTCGGCACGTCGGTGAGCGGCAGGCGCTTCCAGTCGCCGCGGCGATGGAACACGGCGGAGCCCGCCGCGGGAGCCGCCGCGTCCGCCGGAGTGGTGTAGCCGTGGTCGAACGAGACCTCGACGACCAAGTTCGCGTCGCGGTAGAGCTTGCTGATGCCGTCACGCGTGGACCAGCCGCGCGTCCCGAACAACGCCTTGGCCTGCGTCTCGTTCACTTGCTGGCCGGAATAGCGGCGCGACTGGTCGCCGTCCGCTTTTTCAGCCGGGGTGACGATGTAGACTTCGCGGAAGACCTGCTTGAACGGCTGCAGTCGTTCCGCCCGGAAGCACTCGGCCTGCCATTCGTGCCAATCGCCGGAGTCGACGAAATCGAGCGGATGGGCAATCGTCCACTCGTCATTGGCCTTCAGCGGGACCGTCTTGCCGTCCCAGCTCTTCAGTGCCGACCCGCCCTTGGCGGGATAGCCCATGCCGGCGGCCGTCTTCAGCACAAGCCGGTCGAGCAGGGGGCGGACCAGGGCGTGGCCCATCAAGGATTTCAGTTCCGCGCCGCGGAAGCGATCGCCGGCGCACATGGCCTGTTCTAGCGAACGCTTGGTGTTCGAGGCCGTGCGGGCCAGGGCCTTCTTGCGCTCGAGCAATTCGGCCACCTTCTCGATCTTGCGGACGTCCGACGGCAGCGATTTGAGCGGCTTGCCGTCCTTCGTCTGCGTCACCTCCACTTCGGCCAGCGAAGTCAACGCAAGCGAGACGGATATACCTTTCACTGCCACCGTCACCGGTCCGTGACCGAGATCGGCAACTTCCCGCGCGGTCACCGCCCATTCCAGCCGCACCGGGTCGGGGAAACCGGCCGTCACCGCCAGGTTCTCCAACCCAAGCCTCGCTGCCTGCAGGGCGGGTTCTTTCGAGAGGGCGCTCAGCCCACGGGCGTAGCGCTCGTACTCCTTCAGCACCTTGTAGCGGTCCGACAACTCGGCTTCCAACTTCACCGCATCGTCCGGCAACGGCAGCAGGCCCAACAGGCGAACCGATTCCTTCAGGTTTTTGGTGCGGATCTCCGCGACGAGGTCCTTCTTCTTCGTGCGGTCCAGCAGCACGTCGGCCAGGCGCGCGGCCTTCTTGTGCGCCTGCCCGTAGCCGAGGAACTTGGCAGCCGCCTCGATCGCATCCCAGCGCCGGTCGTTGCCGACGGCGGCATACGCCTGGTGGAACCAGGCCACGTCGATCAGTCCGTCGGCCCGCTGCTCGGCGGTCAGGTTGGTGCGTGCCTTGACGATCGTTTGCCAGGGGTCGTCGGGCTTCTGCTTCTCGTCCGCGGGCGTCTCCTCGTCATTGTCGGAGTCGTCCTCTTCGGTCTCACCGCCCAGGGCGTTCTCCCACGAATTCCGCGTGTGGGCGATGAACCAGTAGACGGCTTCCTCGTAGCCGGGCCAGCGGATGGCGGCGGCGACGTGCTGCACCCAGCGCGGATTGACGAGGCCCAACTCGGCGATGCGTTCGCTCTCGAAGCGGCCGGCTGCGACGGCAGCGTTGGCTTCGGCGGCGAACGATTCCGGCGCGTCGCCCGGCAGCGGTACGCAGTGCTGAATCAGCGTGGTGAGGACTGCGGGCTTGTTCTCACTGTGTCCGTAGCTGGGCGGCTTCGTGAAGCCGTGCTTGCCCAGAGCGGCGATGAGGTCCAGGAGCCGACCGACGCCGACAACCTGGCCGATTTCCGTGGCCGCCTTCGTCGCGGCCGTGGGCGTCTCACCGCGGGCCAACTCGATCTCGATGATGCGATCGACGACCGTATCGACTGCCGCGCGCAGTTCAGGCTTTTCGTCCACAAGCGGATATGACTTGTTCGGTCCCTGAGTTAGCCAGCGCACCGATTCGAACGATTCGTGGCTCCAGCGCTCCTTGGCACGCGGACCGATCAGGTGGTCGTAGAAGTCGGCCAGCGTCGCAGCGCCGACACGGTAGCCGGCCAGCAGCACCGCCAGGTCCGGCCGTTTGCGCCGTGCGCCGGGTACGGGCTCATCGAGCCAGCGACACAGGCGGAACAGACGAGCGTCATGCGCTTCCGTCCAGTCCGACGCTTGGCGTCCCTCCTGGGCGCGACTCAGCCAGCGGACAAAGGACTCATCTTCCCGCCATTCCACCGCGGAGTTCTTGTCGTCATCGTCGTCGTTGTCCTCCGCTTCGCTCTCGTCCTGCTCGGTGCGTGGAACCTTGTCGAGGTGCAATGGCGGCACCAAGGCCAGGGCCGTCTCCGCCGCATCGAGCAGGAAATCCGGAGCGCCTGTGGGCGGATAAAGTCGCAGGAACCAGCCGATCAGGGACTCGATGACTGCGTCATAGCGCACTTTCACTGACTGAATCGGAACGATCTGCTCGCGAGCCGCCACGACCGCGGGGTCTTCTTCCTTCTTCGACTCATCGTCGTCATCGTCATCGTCCCAGTCGTCCGTGTCCTCTTCGCCCTCCTCGCCTTCGCGCACCTCGACGAGGGAGAGCATCGACGCGCGAAGCAACTCCATACCATCGCCATCCCGTGTTTTTGCGGAGCGCGCGGACCACCACTGCTCCCAGAGTTCGAGCAGTGGGAGGTGTTTGCGATCCTCGGCAATGGTCAGGCTTATGTCCGGACTGGGAAACAGCCAGCGGTAGCGAATCGAGCCGAGAACATGCTCTTCGTTCTCGCGATGTTCGCGCGTGTCCACGAAGGTTCGGTCGCGATGCTCGTGGATGAAGGCATCGAGTTCCTGGATGAACGCCACCGCAGCCGGCGTTGCGAACTTCACCTTGCGCTTCTTCGGCTCGACGACGGGGCTGCGCTCGGCCGGGTCGAATGTGCCCAGGCCGTCTTCCAGCGTCGGCGGCCGGGCTGCCGGGTTCAGGATGACTTCGATCGCCTGGGCCTCCCCGGCGGCCAGGCGCTTGCCCTTGCCGTCGCGGTAAGTGCGGAGCTTCTCGCGAGCGACTTCCGCCGAGCGCTCGCCATCGACCATGCGTCGCGTCAGTTCGATGCCGGCCGCTCGGGAGTTAGCGTCGCCGGCCGCGAGGAGGCGGTCAATCGAGTCCAGCACCAGTTTGTCCGCTCGATTGAGGAGCAAGGCGAAGACGCTACGGCGAAAGTCGGCGGTCTTGCGGGTGAGATAGCCTTCGAGCGTCTGCGCCTCGTCTTCGGCCAGCTTGCACTTCTTCAAGTAGCCCATCGCGGCTTCGCGAACATACCGATTGGTTTCGCCAGCGATCGCCAGAAGCGTTTGCCGAACCTTCGTCGTCAGCGTTCGCGGTTCGCAAAGCTTGGCCAGGGCATGGACGCGTGCATATTCGCCCATCAGGGGCAGGTACGGGAGCAGCCGCTCGGCGGGACGATTGCCCAGGCAGCCGAGAAGCGCATCAGCCGCGTCTTCTTGACCAATGTCCGGGACGGACCAGCCATCGACCGGCGCCTTGAGTTCCTTCTGCTTCTCAGGCAGGTTCGGTATGACCTTTTCGAGTTGCTCGAACAGGTTCGCCGGCGGTGTTGCCTTCGTGGCATCCTCGTCATCGTCTTCGTCGGACCTCGCCAGCTGTGCGGCATAGTGGACGGCCAAGCTGACCAGGCGCAAATCCGCATCGTGCAGCAGTGGAAGCATCAGATGAGCGACTTCCGGGAGGTCCGTTTCCATCGCAAGCTTCGCTGCGGCGAAGCGACGGGCTGGGGCCTTGTCCTTGAAGAGCGGGGTCGCGGCCTGGACCGCGTCTTCGGCATCTTCGAAGGCGATCGCCCACAAGGCACGGTACGCGGCGACCGCGTCGCCCTTGGCAATCGCTTTTTGCCGGGCGGCGGGATCGGCCAGCATCTCCCGGATGGAGAGGAGGTCGGCTTTCAGTTTCTTCGGGTTCTCGACCTCTTCCTCTTCGCCCAGCCATACCCCTGCAGCGCGGGCCACGGACGCAAAACGGATCAGGTTCTGGTCAAGGAGGATGCCGACCATGCGTCCGAAGGCTTGCGGATGGGCCTCGTCCACGGCTTCGAGAATCGACTGCCGCAAACCCTCCTGCCGTTGCGCAGCGAGCAACAAGCTTTCGACAAAGTCCCAGGCTTCCGGCCGCGCGCAGCAGAGCAAGCCGCGCGTTGCATGCCCGCCCGGTCCGCCGACCTCGTGGCGGTTGGCGGCAGAGTCCTTCAGGATCGTGAATACGCTGTCCGCAGCCGGTCCGTTCTGATCGATGACACCGGCAAACAGGTAACCAAGCGGGTCGGAGCGCCAGCCCAGGTGAACGGCCCAGGCCGCCAGCCAATCGGCCGTCAACGTGTCATCCGGCAGGTGCTCGACCGTGTCGAGCAGGCTTTCCAGGAACGATTGCCGTCGGTCGTGATACATCGCCGGTCGGCCAGGCGCACGGAACGCGCGGCGGTTGTAGCCGGCGGTGTAGGGCAACCGCGTCAGCAACTGCCAGCCGGCCTCCACCTCGGCATGGAAGGTCGGAAACAACGCTGCAAAGACCTTGCCACGGGCCTTCGCGTCGCCGCTCAGCTGAATCGCGGACGCTTTCTGCAGTTTCTGCCGTTCGGACCATTCCTTGGGGAACTTGCCGTCGGCCTGTTTGCCGGACAGGCCGAACGCGACACCGGCGAGTGGCTTCGACAGCTTTCGCAAGCGGGCGTTGCGTCCCTCGGCATGCTTCTTCGATTTCAACTTCTCCAGTTGTTCGCGAGCGATTTCTGGTTTCAACATGGTTCAACCTCCCGCCAGCATGGTGAGGCGGATGAAGGTCAACCGGCTCGACGCCGTCAGCGGCACGACGCCGTCGAGCTCCTTCAACTCGGCTTCGTCGACGACAACCAGGTACAGTCCGTCCGCAAACGCTTCCACTGCGGTGGCGACGGACTGCTCCGGATCGACGGCCTGATCGAGCTCGCTGCCGCCCGCTTGCACCTTGCCCGCGGCAAGTCCTTCGGTGATTTGCTTGGCCGTCAGGGCCTTCAGCAGCCGGCGTTCGGCCTGGCGCTGCTTGAATCCCGTCACCTCGGTACGCACGACGTGACCGATCAGCTCGCGGAGCGTGACCGGTTGCCCCGCCGCAATCGCAGTGGGTGGCGCGACGGAATAGTCGTCAAAGAGTGGCTTCTTACGGCCGAGTGCCTTACCGGAGATCGTGAGCACACCGCACCTTGGGTTAGGGGTGAGGATGGACCTGGATGTGTGGACCGAAGATACCGAATCGCTGTAGTGAACTGAAGCACATACGGAACAAAATCCTCCCCCATTGGACGCGACGGTTCATCGAGTCCCGGTGTGGCGAGCGTCGAGGCGTAAGCCCGACGTGTCTGGGTGCAGTCCACGACGGGGTATGGCTACGAAGAGAATTTTAACCACGGATGACACCGATAACACGGATAGGAAGGGCAATGCTTCCGCATCTGTCGGCTTCACGGAGCGCTGCTTTGCGTATGGGTCTTTATCCGTGTTATCGGTGGTTCGATGTCTTGACGGGAGTCTTGGATGTCGTTCTTGGATGGCTGCGTCGTGTCTGTGTGCAGCCCACGACCGCGTGTAGGACGCTGTCCACGTCGGGCTTACGCCTCGACGCTCGCCAGCACAGTGATTTTTGTCTCTCGCCATAAGGCGAGAAGCTCGAGCGCGGGGCTCAAAAAACTCGTCTTGCTCGACTTGCGGCCGCTGGACTATCATCTGACACCCGTGTCCCCCTTTGCGGACGACCCACTTTCATGGATGAAAGGACGTCCCTGTGACAGTCACCGTCCGGCAGCTTGCGGAACTCGTCAACGGCCAGCTCCACGGCGATCCGGACCTGGCGATCGCCAACGCCCGGCCGCTCGGCGAAGCCGGTCCCGGCGACATCTCCTTCATCGAAAATGACAAACATGCGGCACAATTGAAACAGTGCCGCGCGTCGGCTCTCGTAGTGCCCGCGACCCTCACGCCGCCCGGTGTGACGGCCATCGGTGTTGCCGACCCACTCGGTGCGTTCATCGCGATCGTACGGCATCTGCACGGCCGAGCCGAACCGAGCATTCACGGCATCGATCCGCGCGCTTCGGTGCATCCCAGCGTTCAGATCGGTCCTGGCGCCAGTGTCCACCCGTTTGTCAGCATCGGCGAAAGCACGGTCATCGGCGCTCGCTGCCGGCTCTACCCTGGATGCGTCATCGGCAGCCACTGCCGGCTCGGCGACGACGTGATTGTCTACCCGAACGCCGTGTTCTACGAAGGCACCATCATCGGTGATCGGGTCATCATCCATGCGAATGCGGTGCTCGGCGCGGACGGCTTTGGCTACCGCATCCAGGGCGGCAAGCATGTCAAGGTGCCACAACTGGGCCACGTCGAGATCGGCAACGACGTCGAGATCGGCGCCTGCTCAACCATCGACCGGGGCACGTTCCAGGCGACTCGCGTGGGCGACGGCACCAAGATCGACAACCTGGTGATGGTCGGCCATAACTGCCAGATCGGCCGCCACAACCTCTTCGTCAGCCAGATGGGCATTGCCGGCTCCAGCAGCACGGGCGATTACGTGATTGTCGCCGGCCAGGTCGGCATCGTCGATCACGTCCATATCGGCGACCGCTCGGTGATCGGCGCCGGCAGCGGCGTGCCGCGCGACATCGCAGCCGACCAGCAAGTGCTCGGCGCTCCGGCCCGACCGATCCGCGAGCAGAAACGCATCCTCATCAGCATGGAGAAGCTCCCCGACCTGGTCCGCGACGTACGCCGTATCAAGGCAAAGCTGGGCATCGTGGACGAAGTCGCGCCGGGCCCCGAGAAGGCGGCGGGCTGAGGGGATGACAGGGTGACAAGGTGGCAAGGTGACAAGGTGACAAGGTGACAAAGAACAAAGAATCACGAGTGGGATCGTCGACCGGCGTACAAAAAGCGGTCACCTTGTCACCTTGTCACCCTGTCACCTTGTCACGCAGTCAACCTGTCAAAGCGCCGATCGGACTGTTGGCCGGCAGCGGCCGGTTTCCCGTGGTGTTTGCGGAGAAGTGTCGCAGCCTCGGGATCCCCGTCGTCTGCGTCGGCATTCGTCACGAAGCGCCGCCGGAGCTGGCGGGCATCGTCGATCGCTTTTACTGGGCCGGCATTGCCAAGCTCGGGCGCATCATCCGCTGCTTCAAGCGTGAGGGTGCGGAGCGTCTGGTCATGGCGGGCAAGATTCACAAGACCGTCATGTACTCGCCCTGGCGCGTGCTGTCGCTGCTGCCGGACTGGCGGATGATCCAGTGGTGGTATCGGCGGCAACGCAGCGACAATCGCGACGACACTCTGCTCCTGGGGCTCATCGACGAATTTGCCCTGGACGGGATGCGTTTTGAATCCGCCCTGGACCTTTGCCCGGAGTTGCTCGTGGGACCTGGAATTCACACGCGGCGTCAACCGACCGCGCACGAGGAAAAGGACATCGCGTTCGGCTGGATGCTGGCCCGTAAGATGGGCGAAGTCGACGTCGGCCAGAGTGTGGTGGTGAAGGAACGCGCCGTGCTGGCCGTCGAGGCCATCGAAGGCACCGACCGCGCCATCCTCCGCGCCGGCGAGCTTTGCCCGTCCGGCGGCTTCACCGTGGTGAAGGTCGCCAAGCCGCAGCAAGACATGCGTTTCGACGTGCCCACCATTGGCTGCTCGACGATCGAGTCCATGCACAAGGCCGGCGGCCGCGTCCTGGCGATCGAGGCCAGCAAGACGATCGTGATCGACCAGGAGCAGACCGTGGCGCTGGCGAACCGCTACGGGATTGCCATCGTGGCGCTGGAAAAGCCCGCTGCATAATTCCATCGGTTTTTGGCGCGCCGGGAGCGTGAGCGACCGGA
>JAIEMG010000129.1 GCA_019752375.1 Gemmataceae bacterium
GAAGCTCCACATCATGGTCCAGGCCGTCGCCGCCGAGCGCCGGCGAGCACGGAAAATCGTGTAGAATGTTAAGGGCTAAAGCCTGCGGCTACAGACGTTGCGCGGATCCTTCTCTGAAATGCAACGCCGCTGCCTAACAGCTTGTGCTACGGGAGGGCGGCGGCCGTTGCTGTAGCACAAGCTGTTCGCTCGTGCGCACGTTCCAGGAATCTTGCCGACTTGCTCTTGCGTCACCGTACAGCGATTTCGCACCGTGGATGAAGTGATGCGGCGCGCGGCTGCTCCCGCGCGCCTCCCTATCCCTACCGTGGAGACACTCCATGTCCGCCGTGCCATGCGTCGAAGGCGTCCGCCCTGCTTCCGAACCTTCCGCCGAGTCGGCGTCCGTCAACGACGCCGGTCGCGATGCGCGCGGCCGCTTCGCCCGAGGCAACGCCGGCGGCACCGGCAATCCGTTTGCCCGTCAGGCGGCCGCGCTGCGGTCGGCACTGGTCCGCTCCGTCGCCGAGCAGGACATCAGCGACATCGCGGCAGCGCTGCTGCGTGCCGCGAGAGACGGCAACGTGGCTGCGGCCAAGCTGCTGCTCGCCTACTGCATCGGCAGGCCGGCGGAAACCCCGGATCCCGATCGGCTGGACGTCGACGAATGGAACCTGGTGAGAGAGATGTCGGTGCCGGGAAGGCAGATGACCACTGCGGTGCAGCGGGTGCCGGTGCAGCTGGCCAGCGACTTCGTCGTCGCCGCACTGCCGGGCATTCACAAGGGCATGGCCAAGACGATCGGCGACGGGTTCAAAGCCATGGATGCAAAGCAGAGCAACGGGAACGGCCACGATGAGAAGGCCGACCCGGCGCCGCATTCGAAGAACGGCACCGCACCGTCAACGCACGGTGATGACGGCGGCGCGCGTCCGTCAACGAACGGTGCAAACGGCCGCACCGCACCGTCACCAGACGGACGAATCGGCGGTCGTCGCCGGCTGAGCCGGGAGGAACGGCTGGCGCGCGACGAACGGGACTTGATGCGCGAGTTCGAGAAGCTGATGAAGGAGTGAACAGCGCCTGCCCCGTTGCGGACAGGCGCTGCCTCCCCGCGTCATGCGCCGACGCCGTGCCATTGTCGAAGGCGAGGCGCTACAGCGCACCGTTAGGATCCGCGCAAGAATAGCTTGTGCAATTCCTGTAGGACGGATTTCCAATCCGTCCGGTTTTCTAGGGACGGATTGGAAATCCGTCCTACGTGCAATTGTTCAACTTATTGTTACGCGGCTCCTTAGCCTTCCGGGTTGCGGAGGAACTTCTGGAACGGCAGGCGAACGCCGTTGTAGAAGAAGTTGTCCACCCGCAGCGCGCCTGGCGGTTGGTAGAACGACGAGGCGTAAAATGTGCCGACGTCATCCTCGTCCACGCCGTCGCCGCTGATGCCGAGGCCGCCGACCAGGACCTGGTTGCCGTTGGCATCGGTCTTGTACAGCGGGATCGAGCCGGGGAAGAACACCACGCCGTTCTGGTTGGCGATGTTCGAGGGATCGCGGAAGTTCGTCTCGGGATTGAACGAGTCGTAACCCAGCACGCTTTGATAGGCGGACGCCGGCAAGGGCGGCCCGAGCTGCACGCCGTTGGTACGATTGACGCCGCCGTCGTTGAGGATCGAGAACGGCCCAGGCGGCGAACCGTCGATGCCTTCGGGGAAGCGCGGCTCTTGCAGGTAGCGGAACGTCCGGTTAGTGAAGGCGACGCCCGCGGGGATGCCGGGCACCTGGTCCTGAGGCTGAAGCTGCGTCGGATCGGCGTAGTAGGCGACATTACGCGCCTTCGCGACGGCGATGTCCAGGGAGAAGTACGTGGCATCCTGCATGCGGTAGAGGCCGAGGACGTTGCCCTGGGTGTCGGTGACGGCGAACACGAATCGGGAGCGGCTGCCCAGCGGCAAGCGAATGGCGGCGCGGGTCAGGTTCGCCTGGTTGATGCCGTCGGCGATGATCTTGTTCACGTCCGCCGCCGTCAAGTTGACGGACGAGCCGACACCATCATGTGGTACCACGATGAAGCCTTCGGGCACCGGGGTGCCATCGATCAAAGTGGCGCCGCCCATGTTGACCGGCACGTTGGTGCCATCATTGGGATTGCCGGGCGTGATGTTGACCGCGGCGTATTTGAGCAAGTTAGTGATGCCCTGCGTGCCGCCGGGGCCGACGATATCCAGCGTGATGCCAACCAGGTCGATGCGCCCGCTGGGCAAGGCCACGCCGTTGACCGGTGGAATGCCGCTGATGGTGCCGATGGCAGCACCGGCGCCGGGACTGCCGCCCACTGCCGCGAAGGCGATGTACTCCGCTTCCAGCGAGCGATCGGGTTTGGTGGGATCGTACGTCTGGCTCAGCGCCGAGTTTTCCTCCGTGGCGAAACCTGTCTTTCCCGGAAAGAAGACGCCGATGCCGCCGACCAGCGAGCCATTCTGGAAAATCGGAATGCCGCCCGGCAGCGTGCCGATGCCGCGGTTCTGCGCGTTCTGGAAGCCGTATACTTGCAGACCGTAGGAATTGGGGAACGGCAACGCCTGGCCCGGCGGAATGTAGGCCGGATCGGCGTTGAAGCGTGCCGGCAGCAGGATGTCGTCTCCGGTGCCGAGGATGTGGTCCGGGCCAGGATGAAACCGGCTATCGCGGTTGCTGTGCTCGATGGCAGCCAAGTCGACTTGCGGCGTGAACGGCACACCCGGTGGGAAATGGCCGTTCAGGCCCACCGGTGCCACGTAGCCGGGGCCGCGCACGGTCGAATTTGGGTCCGTGATGTTCGGGTTGGCGTCCACTTCGCGCTGCGTGATCGTACTCTGGGCAATGAACTGGACGGTGCGCGAGGTGAGTGGAGCCTGGTTATTGGCGAAGAACGCGGCGGTGCGCGCCTTGGCGATGGCCCCGTCGATGGCGAAGCTCAGAAACGCCGGATCGTTCTGGATGGCAGGCGACACGCCGCTTTCGACGCGGACCCCCAGGATGTTTCCTTCGCGATCGACGATGGCGATGATGGCATCGTTGCTGGACGACGCCCCGGCGGCCCGTGCCAGCAACTGGCCAACGTCCGCTGCGGTGATGAACGACAGGTCGGGTTGCGGTCCAAGAGCGCCCGGATTGGTCACGACCTGGACGTTGGCCGCCGGCGCGGTGGTATCGTTGATCTTGACGTTGTAATAGAGGTTTGCTCCGGGGCCGCCGATGAAGTTGTCCGGCGCCACGCCGCCGATGAGTTGATTGGACCCAGTCCCGCCGACCAGGTTGCCCCCGGCGCTGCCGGCCACGAGCTTGTTGATGCCATCGCCGCCATCAAGCGTTGTGGGCCCGCCGCCGCCGTAGAACACGTCGTTGCCCGGCCCGCCCACGATGACCGCGGGCTGGAACACATTGTTTTCGATGCGCACGACATTGTTGCCGCCGTCCACATTGATGGCGATGGTGTTGACCGCACTGGAATCAAAGCGCGCGACCTCCTGGCCGCCATCGAGCAAGGTGAGCTGATTGCGGACTTCGTCCCTGCACACCGTGAGTCGATCGTCGCCGGGACCGCCCATGACCGTGAGGACGCCGCCCACGAGACTGGACGTGGAAGCGAGCAGGGTGCGCGTTTCCAGCCGTTCGATGGATAGCGGTGCGGGCCGCGGATCGTGTTTCTTGACACCGCCGCGGAAGAAGTCGGACCAGGCCATCGCAGTTCCTCGCTCGGCGAGAAGTGGGGACACCGAAGTGAATCGCGCAAGATAGGCAACACACCATCCACGGCGGCGCGTCAACGGCGGCACATGGACTTTCGTTAGAATCGACAGGGGCAGCGCATTTTTTCAATGATTCCAGCGAGCCGCACGATTTTGTGTTTAGCCGAGACCTCAAGAACCAGGGGAAGAAATGAACCACGGATCGCACGGATCACACGGATAAAGAACAATACCGTTCAATTAGGAGCAAGTGTTCAGTAACTGCCGGCCATGAAATAAGGACTTACGTTCGCGCCATGACCAGAATCGAGTGAACATTTGCTCCTAATTGAACGGTATTGGGATAAAGAATGCAGTGTCTACCAACAACGCCACGCTGTTCAGGGCAGAACGACATGCACTGCCCGCTCTTGTGACTTATCCGTGTTATCGGTGTGATCCGTGGTTCATTTCTTCCTCTGCCTCCAAGGTGGATATGCCACGACCCAGTTTCGCGCGCCGTCGTAATCGGCAAATCCATCACGACGCTCAAGAGCGGCAAGGTCCGCGACCGATGAAAGGGCTGCTTCACATTCGCAGTGAAGCTTCGCGCAATTCTTCCGCGCCGTTTCACGGGTGGAGCTGATCGAATGGTGCCGCACATGCTGGCCTGTCGCTGCTGGGCCGTGGCGCTGCTGACCTGTCTCTGGGTCAGCGCTGCCGCCGCGCAGCCCGCTGCCGTCCTGCCGGAATCGGCGCAGAACGATCCACTGAGCCGGCCGATCGTCAGTCCGCCGCCGCCGCCCGATCCCGGCGCCAAGCCGCCGGAAGAGATCAAGGCGCCCGAGCCGGGCGTGCCGCTGGGATTCACGGGCCCTACCGGCATCATTCCCAGGGACCAGCAAGAGAATAATGATTTCATTCCGGTCGAGGACCGCTGGCGGATCGGCTTCCCGTTCTGGGACCGTTACGGCAAGCAGTTCCCGATCGGCTACGACTATCCGTACAAGATCGGCCACTGGTGGGACGCCTACAACCAGAACGTGCTCAAGGGCGATTACCCGATCATCGGGCAACACACGTTCCTGGAAATCAGCGCGGTCAATTTCTTGATTGCGGAAGCGCGCCAGGTGCCGACGCCCGCGTCCGGCGGCTTCGAGAGCACCGCCCGGCCCTTCGAGCAGGAGTTCTTTGGCCGCCCCAACCAGTCGATCATCCAGAACTTCACGTCGCTGTCGTTCGATCTGTTCCACGGCGACACCAAGGCATTCAAGCCCGTGGACTGGCGCGTCAAGCTCACACCGGTGTTCAATGTCAATTACCTGAACACGGATGAGCTGGCCGTGGTCAACCCCGATGTGCGCCGGGGTACCGACCGTCTTCGCAACTGGTGGACGCTTCAGGAGTATTTCGTTGAGACCAAGATTGCCGATCTGAGTCCCGATTACGATTTCGTCTCGGTGCGAGTCGGCTCGCAGTTCTTCAGCAGCGACTTCCGCGGCTTCGTCTTCGTGGACACTAACCGCGCGGTGCGCGTGTTCGGCAAC
This sequence comes from Gemmataceae bacterium, assembly GCA_019752375.1. Taxonomy (GTDB): domain Bacteria; phylum Planctomycetota; class Planctomycetia; order Gemmatales; family Gemmataceae; genus JAIEMG01. The sequence continues at coordinate 5,236 of JAIEMG010000129.1, forward strand.
GCCTTCTCCAACCGCGACCAGTACAACCTCGCATTCTTCCGGCAGGCGGAGAAGGAGACCAACAGCGGCCTGAACTCCTTCAGCGATCGCGGCCAGAACATCGCCATCGCTAACTACTACCACCAGGACTTCATCTGGCCCGGCTACACGGCCCAGGTCAGCGTCCATTACAACAACGATCCCAAGGCGTTTATCTTCGACAAGAACAGCTTCCTCGTGCGCCCCGACCCGACCGGCGTGTTTCAGAAGCACCAGATCGACGCGGTGTACCTGGGTTGGGCGGGAGACGGCCACATCAATCGATTCAATATCGACCACGCATTCTACTGGGTGCTGGGCCGCGACAGCCTGAACCCGATCGCCAATCAGGCGCAGGACATCAGCGCGCAGTTTGCCGCTCTCGAAGTGTCTTACGACCGCGACTGGGCCCGCTTTCGTACGTCGTTCATGTACGCGTCGGGAGATTCCAACCCGAACAACTCGCACGCCACGGGCTTCGATTCGATCCTGGACAATCCGAATTTCGCCGGCGGCTCGTTCAGTTACTTCCAGCGGCAGGCGATCGGTCTGTTCGGCGTCAACCTGACGCAGCGCGAAAGCTTCTTGCCGGACTTGCGGTCGAGCAAGATCCAGGGGCAGAGTAACTTCGTGAACCCCGGGCTCTTGCTGTTCAACCTGGGCGCCGACTTCGACATCACGCCAAAACTCCGCTCGATCAACAACGTGAACCTGATGTGGTTCAATCACACACAGGTGTTGGAGACGTTCACGTTTCAGGACAACATTCGCAACTTCATCGGCACCGACGTCAGCACGGGCGTCGAGTATCGGCCGTACTTGAACAACAACATTATTGTGATGGCAGGCGCTGCGGTGCTCTTCCCCGGGGGCGGCTTCAAGGACCTGTACAACCGCCTGATGGGCGAAGTGAATCCGCAGATGCAGGCGTTCATGCAAGTGACGCTGGCATATTGAGCTCGAGCCCGGCGACCAATATAAGCGCCGCCGCCCGGGCCATTCACGTCTCCCATTAACAGTGGCTGACCCGCTGGGCGGGCCAGCCCGGATCCGATCCGCGTATCAACTCTGCGGGATGTGCTTTGTAGAAAACCTGATTCTCGTGACCGGGCTCTGCCCGATCACGAGGGCAATTCTCTCTCTTGATGCTCAGGGACAGGCTTTTCTACCAAGTACGCGGGATGCCTTTTCCAGTCTTGACGCACCGTCGCGATCGCTTATAAGGCCGCATTCTTCGTCCACCCTCGGGGACGGTCCGTCAAGGAGGTCGGGAGCCACATGGAAGCCAACGCACAGCCGTCACGTCGGTTTTCCTGGGGACCGCTTTTCCTGGGCCTGCCTATCCTGGCTGCCCTTCTTGCCGGCGTCGCCCAGATGTGGACGACCACGGCCTCCGGGCAAGAGCGGAAAGGGACGCTGCCGCCACACGTGCCGGTCAATCCGTTCCCGATGCCCGCGGGCATGGAGGGGGTCAACCTCCTTAGGCAGACACCCGAGGAGGCGCAGGCGAAGAGCCTTGGCTGCATTTCCTGCCACAAGGACACGCACGATCCGCACTACAAGGACACCGTCCAGCTCGGCTGCTGCGATTGTCACGGCGGCGATCCCAATGCCGCCGAGAAAGACAAGGCCCACGTTCATCCACGCTTTCCAGAAGCATGGCCCACGTCGGCCAATCCCGTGCGCTCCTACACGCTGCTCAACCACGAGTCGCCGGAATTCGTTCGCTTCGTCAACCCCGGGGATTTGCGTATCGCCCACATCAGTTGCGGCACCACGGATTGTCACGCGAAGGAAGTGCTGCAGAACCGCAAGAGCATGATGACCAGCGGCTGCATGCTGTGGGAAGCAGCGGGCTACAACAACGGCACACTGCCGGTGAAGAGCGCCGTCTTTGGCGAAAGCTACAGCATGAACGGCGCGCCGCAGATCATGCAAACCCAGCCGCCGCCCACCGACGAGGAGAAAGCCAAGCGCGGCGTGGTAGCGTCGCTGAGCCCCTTGCCCCGGTTTGAAATCGGCCAGCCTGCGAACATCTTTCGCTTCTTCGAGCGCGGCGGCCGTTTCCGTCCCGAACTGGGCATCCCCGAACGCGACGAGGAATCGGGCCGGCCGCGCACCCGTCTCAGCAACCGCGGCCTCGGCACCGAGAACCGCACGGATCCGGGCCTCATCACACTCCAAAAGACGCGACTCCTCGATCCGACGCTGAACTTCATGGGCACCTGCGACAAGGCCGGCGATTATCGCTCCAGCGGCTGCACCTCGTGTCACATCATCTATGCCAACGACCGCTCGCCGACGCATTCCGGCCCGTACGCGCAGTTCGGCAACCGCGGCCAGAGCTTCTCCACCGATCCGATGATCCCCAAGAACGAATCGGGCCATCCGATCGCGCATCGCTTCGCGCCGGGCAACCGCATCCCGACCAGCCAGTGCATTGTCTGTCACATGCACCCCGGCACCACGGTCATGAACAGTTACCTGGGCTATCTCTGGTGGGACCAGGAGACCGACGGCGATCTGATGTACCCCAAGAAACAGAAGTACCCGTCGTCCGAAGAGCGCATGCAAGCCTCGATGTTCAACCCCGACGAAGCCGCGGTACAGGGCAACTGGTCCGACCCCGCGTTCCTCGAAGGCGTGTACGACTTGAACAGCAAGGCGAAGCATTCGCAGTTTGCCGACTTCCACGGCCACGGCTGGATCTACCGCGCGGTCTACAAGCAGGACCGCAAGGGCAACAAGCTCGACAAGGCCGGCAACGTGCTGCCCTGCGTCGGCACCGAGCAATTGATGGCGGCGATGGACCCGGCGGAGCGCGGCAAGGACGGCGTGCCGGTCCACCTGCTCGACATCCACCTGGAAAAGGGCATGCACTGCATCGATTGCCATTTCGTGCAGGATTGCCACGGCAACGGCCGGCTCCAGCAGGAAGTGCGCGGCGCCATCGAGGTCCAGTGCATCGATTGCCACGGCGATTCCAGCGAGCGCGCCAAGCTGCGCACCACGGGACCGGCCAGCTACACGTCCGGCGAGGGCGGCCGCAACCTGGAGATGCTGCGCACGCCGTTCGGCAAGCGCCGCTTCGAGCGCCAGGGCGACAAGATCATTCAGAACGGCATGGTCGAGGACAAGAGCTGGGAGATCAAGCAGGTCGTCGATACGATCACCAAGGGCCACAAGGACTACAACGAGAAGGCGGCGCTGGCCAAGACTGTGCGCTTCGAGAAGGGCGAGATGGTCTGGGGGGATGGCCCGGTACGCGACAAGGACGTCTGCGCCCACGCGAACAAGAACATGACGTGCATCGCCTGCCATTCGTCGTGGAACCCGAGTTGCTTCGGCTGCCATCTCTCACAGAAGGCTAACCAGAAGACGCCGCACCTGCACTGGGACGGCGACGTGACGCGCAACCAGGTTGCCTACAACTTCCAGACCTTGCGCGACGACGTCTACATGCTTGGCCGCGACGGCGACGTCACCGGCAACCGCATCAACCCCTGTCGGTCGTCGTGTGCCATTCACGTCAGCTCCTACAACAACAACCGCGAGGAGATCTACGTGCAGCAGCAGACGATCTCCGGCGGCGGTCTGAGCGGCGTCGCCTTCAGCTCGAACGTCCCGCACACCGTGCGCGGCTGCGGCGAGACGAAGATGTGCACCGATTGCCATGTCGCCATGGAGAACAATAACAACGCCATCATGGCCCAGCTGCTGATGCAGGGGACCAACTACGTCAACTTCATGGGCCAGTACTGCTGGGTCGGTGCGGGCGAGCATGGCCTGTTTGGCGTGGCGGTCACCGAGCGTGAGGAGCCTCAGGCCGTCATCGGCAGCACGCTCCAGTCGCTGGCCTTCCCCGATCATTACAAGAAGCACGTAGACAACGGCTACAAGCTCGAGCACGCCCACGAGCACCCCGGCAAGGACATCGGCGAACGCCTCACCAATCCGTTCAAGAAAGCCGACGTGCTCCAGGCGCAGGTCCGCGGCGAATACGTGTACGCGGCGTGCGGCCACGACGGTTTGAAAGTCTTCGATGTCGCGTTCATTGCCGACAAGGCATTCTCGGAGCGCATCACGTCGGCCCCGGTGTCCCCCTGCGGCCAACAGTTCTACGTTCGCACCAAGGACGCGAAATTCGTCGCCCTGCCGACGACCATGACGCCCGATCCAACGCGCACGCAGGTGGAAGCCAACCACGAAGCGAAGGTCCATCCGATGTACGGCTACGCATTCGTGGCCGATGAGTGCGAAGGCTTGATTGTGGTGTGCGTGAACACCGCGATCGACGGCACCCCGACCAACAACTTCCTCAAGCGCGAAGTGACGTTCAACCCGGACGGCGTGCTCAAGGGCGCCAAGCACATCACGATCGTCGGCACCTATGCCTACGTCTGCTGCGAAGAGGGCCTGGTGGTCGTGTCGATCGAAGATCCGCTGCACCCGGTGGTGACGTCGGTCGTCAATCACGAATGGCTCAAGCATCCGGTGGCAACGGCCTGTCAGTTCCGCTACTGCTTCGTCTGCGAGAAGGACGGCGTGGTGGTGCTCGACATCACCGACCTGGCCAAGCCCCGGCCGGTGACCGGCATCAAGCTGAAGGAAGCAAAGAACATCTACGTCGCCCGCACTTACGGATACGTGGCCGCCGGCAAGCAGGGGCTGGTCATCCTCGACCTGGAGAACCCCGAGAAGCCGAAGATCGACCAGGTGTACGACGCCAAGGGCTGTATCAACGACCTGCACGACGTGAAGCTCGGCATCACCTACGTGAGCGAGTTCGCCTATCTCGCCGACGGCAAGAACGGCATGCGGATCGTGCAGCTCACGTCGCCGGAGACGCCGGGCAACTACGGTTTCAGTCCGCGGCCGACGCCCAAGCTGATCGCGACATACAAGATACCCCACCACGGCGAGGCGCTGTCGGTGACCAAGGCCCTGGACCGCGACCGAGCGGTGGACGAGTGCGGCAACCAGATCGCGGTGTTCGGCCGCATCGGCGCCCGCCCGTTCAACTTCGTGGAGCAACGCAAGATGTACTTCCGCGACGGCGCCGTCTGGCGCGTCAGCGACGATCCGAAGAACCCCGTGTACAAGGAGCTGGGCACCGGGCCGCGACTGCTGAACGTGCGGCCGCGAAGGCGAAAGCGGCGACTTCCCTGATCGGCGAGCCGGAAACGTGGGTGAGCGACCGGAGTGTCAATTAGACCCAACCGGGAGAGCTAACCCGGCGGGAAGACGCCCTCTTCGATGAGTTCCTGGCGATGGGCGACACGGTGGTCGAGATTAATTCGCAGCGTCGCGACAGTGGCCCGGCCCATCGGTGTGCGGCCGATCAACCGCGGGCCGTCCCAGCGAAAGTGTCGGTCCCATCGATGGCGCCGTGGATTGAATAGGCGAAAGGTCTTTCTTGTCTTGGAATCTCGACCGCTCAGGTTCGGCCCCTTGAAGCTGTTACAGCTGAAGCAGGCCAGGCAGAGGTTCCGGGCTTCGGTGATGCCTCCGTGACTGACAGCGACGATGTGGTCTATTTCAAAAGTGCCGTCGTCGTATGTCTGGGGCATTCGACAATACTCGCAACAGCTGGCCGCCCGCTGCCAAACCAGATTGCTCAGCGCGCGATCCATGCATGCTCAGTGTGTTTTTGCCTTGCCGTTGGAAGTGCGGCGTTTGAGCGCGCGCCGGGCTTTCGACTTGAGGATGCCAAGCAGGCTGCCTATGCGGCTATAGGCTTCGATCTGAGCTTGCTCGTCGTCGTTCAATGTTCCGGCCCGGGCTTTGGCGGCAAGGTGATGCATACAGTCCTTGTCCGCGGCACTGAATCCCAGCCTCAGAATGCCCTCGGCGGCCGCCGCCGACACCACGGGTTCGTCCAGCCCCACGAGGCGGCGAAGGATGGCGGCGTCATGGGAATGTAATTGTGACTGTGGCATGGACCGTCCCGTGATTCACGGATCGCCGAGAGTTGGAGCATACCACAGGGATGTATCGGCTGGATAGGCGGTGGCGTAATGCTGTCGCAGAATTTAACACCCCCGCCGAGCCGCACCTGCCAGGATGCCGGCCCGGTGGGGATGAATGTGCTTTCACTTTGCTCCACTGACCACGGAAAACGTGCGTTCGATCCGCGACAAGTTGCCCTGCCGGTCCTTTACCAGCACTGTCAGCTTGCCCTTCGGCAATACTTCGATGGCGGTGGTCAGCTTGAACTCCCAGACGCCGTCGGATTTCGGCTTGAAGCGCGAACCCAGGTTGGTGCCGGCGGGGATGCCGTCGATCGGGAAGTCGGCGACGACCTGGAAGCTGCTCATGTCCAGGCCGGTGTAGCTGTCCACCATGCCGACCACCAGGCGCGAGAGCGTGCCGTTGACGCCGGGCTGGGGATAGGTCAGCGTCAGCGTCGGCCGCTGGTCGTCGAGCATCCAGCCGAAGCCGCGTTCCAGCGGGCTTTGCGGATCGTAGTCGAGATCGATGGGGCAGCCGAGGTCGATCCAGCGGACGATGGTCAGGCGGTCCTCATCGTTCAGCGGGGCGACCTTGATCTTGCCGCCATCAGGCCCTTGGTAGGTGCCGGCAACGGCTTCGGGCGGCGGCATTGGCGCGCCGTTGTAGATCAGGTGCGACTTGCTGCGGTTCTCCGGCGTGCTCGGCACCGCTTTGCCGGCGAGTTCCAGCGTCTCCGGATCGCCCGGCACGCGCTCGGTGGGAAAGTCGTCGTTGCTCCAGCCGTCGAGGCGCTTGCCGAAGATCTTCCACGTCAGCAGACTACGGCGCGACTGGAACATGCGGACGTAGCGCGATGCATTCGTCTGCCGCCAGCTGCCGATGGCCGGTTTATGTCCGAAGCGCGGCCCCTGGTCGCCGTTGTCGGCGGCGAGGCGGAAGTAGGTGCCTGGCACCGCGCCGGAATTTGGAATGCCGATGGTCTGGTCGTCGTCGAGTACCAGGTTGCCGGCCGGCTTCTGCCATTTTTGGGTGTGGCAAGCGACGCAGCTTCGATCCAGGATCGGCTTCACGTCGCGGAAATACTCGACGTGTTTGACGCCCTTCTGCGTACGTAGGCCCGACTCGTCCTTTGTGTCCCATTTCTTCTTTGACTGGTCGCCGGCCTTGGTAGTCAACAGCGGCGTGTCCTGGCTGAGGTCGAAGAGCGGATAGTCGGTCTTGGCCGCGGCGGTGTCCTGAAACAGCGTCGGCTTCTGGCTGTGAACGTGACAGCCGCCGCAGTTGACGCGCATCTCGCCCGGCCGGAGTTGATGCCAGGTCTGGGCCATGTTCAGCACCATGCCGTTCTCGTCCAGCGTCTGGAAGGTGAACGGCGTATCGGCCGGGATCCTGGCAAGGAAGCTAGTGTCCGGGTTGCCGTCCGTGTCGATGGGCTGGCCAGACGCGCCAAACTTGCGCACCGGGATTTCACCGAGGATGCGCAGCCGTTCCTTGCCGTGACTGTGGAACAGTCGGCCGTACTTGAACGCCCCGCCGCGGCGATCGGTCGTTGGCTCGATAGCGAGGATGCGAATGGCGTGGATGTCGTCGTTGCCGTAACGGCCGGCCTCGGCACCCTGGTTGACCCAGTTGAGTGACGCACCGTTCTCGCCCGTATTGAATGGATCGAGTCCCTGGTAGCCGCCGGTGATGTCGCCCTTGCCGGCAAACGTCGCCGTCATCGTGCCGGGCGGTACAACACCGTTGGGATATGTCTCGCGCTTGTAAAGGCTGGAGACGCCGATCAAAGCGTATGGCGTGCCTTCCGGAAGATGCGGGGACAGGCTGCCGTCGTTGCGCAGCGTCGGCAGCGCTTTCGGCTCGTCGATGCCGTGGATGCGCTTGTACGGAACGAGGGCGCGCGGCCAGCGTTCGTTGTAATTCGGATCGTTCTTGATGAGCAGCATCTGGCCGGGCTCGTCGATCGCCTTGCCGCTCTTGATGATATAGATACCGCTGTCCATCGCCGGACTGTTGCCCTCGCGCCAGTTGACCTGGCCCGGCGCCCAGACGGTCAGCAGATGATTGTCGGGCGCTCCGGCGGGATGGGTGACCTTGCCGACGGCGGGCGATTGCTTGTCGCCGCGGATGGACGGATCGGCTGGCCCGTCGGTCGCTCGCGCGAACTGCGTCAGCGATTCGATGCCGAACGGACTGAACGGCAGGCGCCGTATGATCGGGTTGCCGTTATCGTTGCGGCCTCCGCGCAGCGGCGGATTGCGCGGATCGTTCATGAATGCTGGTCCGAACGGGGCGACCCCCTCCGGAAGGCGCGACGGCAGCTTGACGTAGGTGCCGAAACCGCTGTTGTTCTTGTGGAAGTACTCCTCCGCGACGATGGAGCCGTCCGAAAGTTGCGTCTGGAAGTGGTAGGCATTGGGCGAGTGCTCGCCGGACAGCGTGGCACTGATGATCGGCTGCCAGTTGGTGCCATCCGGATGAATACTGTGCAGGCCCCAGAGGTTCCGGCTGCGCAGTCCCATCGCCTCGTTGGTGTTGTAAACGATTCTGCCATCGGTCAGCACGGTCGGATTGAGGACCATGTTGAGGTTCAGGTGGCCGATGCACTCGACGTTGCTGCCGTCGTCGTCCATCACGAACAGTTGCAGGTTGCTGGTCGCATTGTGCTTGGCGGGCTTGAAGGCGTTACGGTTGCTCACAAACGCCAGCCGGCCGTGGGGCAGCGGGCACGGCGACAGGTTGATCGCCCCGTAGCTGAGCGAATTCTTGCCTTCCTCCGGCGTGCGGAAGTCGATCGTCCAGCGGCCGGCACCGGTGTTGGGCGTCATTTCCTGATGGGTCAGGCGCACAACCTTCTTCGTCTTGACGTGGATCTTGTAGATGTCCGCGCCAGGATGGTTGCGGTAGGGATTCTGCCGCGACAGGTTCTTCAGGCCGTGGAAATAGGTGTAGTAGACCCAATCGCCGTCGAAGCTGACCGACGGATCGGCCACCGAGCCATCGCCGCCCTTGACCAGGACTTCCTCGCTCCCATCAGGGTGCAGCAGCATCAGGTCGCCGCCGGCGTCAAGGTGCGCGGGCTGGCCGATCTCGGTCCACGCGCTGCGCGCCTCGTCACTGCGCGGCGTTCGGACGTAGACGATGTCATAGTCATAGCGCACCGACGGATCGGTCAGGATGCTCGGCGGATTGACGTTGATCGGATCGAGATACTGCTTCGGCTCGGCGGGCGTGGTGCCTACGGTCGAGATCAGGCTGGCTCGCACGGTCACCTTCGCCTCGCCGCCGCCCCGTTCGATACGGGCGTAGACGAAGCTGAAGGGATCCTTGTCCTCGCTGATGCCGCGACGCTCCAGGACCAGGTCGATACGGCCGTCCGGTCGCTGCTGAGCGGACTGGAGATCGGCCGCAGTGAACGGTGGCGCGTCAGGAAATTGCGTGGCAAGCTGCTGGTTGGCCGCGGCAACCGCGAGTGCGACGCCTTCCGGCCCACCTGCCTGGATCAGCGTCACCAGTCGTTCGAGCCGGTGCTGAATCGCCCGCAACTGGCCTACTTCCTTGACTTCGGGGAATTGCCGGGCGAGTCCTTCGGTCAATGCCTGGCAGCGGACCTCGTGCTCACGGCCGTTGGCCTGGATGCGCAGGGTCGTGGTCGGCGCATCGCGGAAGTTGATCGGCCGTCCCTTGCGTGCCGCCTCGGATTTCAGTGCTGCGGCAATCTTGTCGCTGTCGCAGCGGAAAAAATCGTTGTCGCGAACCGCGAAGCGCAGCAGGTCCTGCAGCTCGGCGGAGGTCAGCTTCATTTCCAGCCGACGCGAATCGCCGTGCGGGTTGCCGAACACCGCAGTGCCGTCGGCTCGGATGGTCAGATACGGCTCGGCACCTTCAGCCGCGAGGACGCCGCCGCGGATGTCCATGCTCAGGACCTGCGCCTGCGGGTCTTCGGAAATCGTCACGGGCTGGTTGTTGCCATTGCCGTCGGCATCCGGCAGCGCGGAAAAGCTCTGGTACGCGAACACACCGGCCCCGCCGATCAACACAACAAGAAGGCAGGCGGTGGTAAGCGCCTTGAGCTTCGTCACCCACATGGTCTGAAGGAGTCCATCCGCAAGTGTAACGGCCTGCGAGGAAACCAGCCCCGTCATGCTTGCCTTGCCGACGCCGTAGACGATGGCGGCCTGGAGGGTCGATTTCATCAGCGTGACCGGTACCGCGGCCGACGCGGTACCTTCGGCGAGGGTGGCGGTCAGGGCGATCAGCGACAGGGCGACGCCACGCCCAGCGAGACGCTCGCGAAGCAGGTCGCGGGCGCGGGCCAGGCGCTTGGACATGGATCCCGATGGCCAGCCCAGCTCGGCCGCAGCCGTCTCGTTGGACTTGCCTTCCAGGTAGCAGAGGATCAGGGGCGCCCGATACTTCTCCGGCAGGCGCTGGAGTTCCTCGTTGAGCACCGACCGCAGCTCCTGCCGCCCAACATCGAAGATGGGGTCTGTTGCCGGCATGGGAATGGTCTGCCTTTCGTGCAGGCGCCGTCGGGTAGCGTTGGCCTTCGACCGGAGTGAAATGCGATAGGCAACTCCGTACAGCCAACTGGCGACCGACTGTCGCTTCTGAATGGATGTGGCTTTGCGCGCGAGCACCATGAACGTCGCTTGAAAGGCGTCGTCGGCCGCGTGCGGATCGTGCAGCACGTTGCGGCAGAGGTTGTGGACCATGGGGCCATGGCGCTGCATGAGTGCCTCGAAGGCCGATTCTTCCTGGCGCAGCGTGAAGCGCTCCAGAAGCTGGCCGTCGGTCAGCTCGTCGGACGTGCGCGGACCGATCAGCTGGCGGATGTGCCGCAGAACGGAGCCGAATTGTCCGCTGGCCATGGTTCCTTCACCCCCAGGGACGCCTTGTCTGCCCGTGTAGTGCAGCGGTGAAGGCGTTCAAATGCCGATTCGGGGAAAAAGACGGCGGGACGGCCGAGTACTGATCGGATGCTCAGGCCGTATCCATGCATTCGATTGTCGCAGATTGGCGAGAAGTTTCCAGCAATCGGCGGTAATAGGAGGCTGAGAGGGCATGGAGGGAGTGATGAGTCAGAGACCAATCGCCGTTGGATTGCTTCTGTGTGAAAACGTGATCGTGGAGGAAGGGACGCGAAGCGTCACGCCCGTCAACTGCTTTACGCGGCGGACGGTTGAGCAATTCCCTTGCGAGCCGCTATCGTTCGTCGTACTTGCGTTTCTCACTGATGGCTCGGGTGACATCTCCTTGGAAGTGACGATCGAGCGTCTGGACACCCTCGAAGAAGTATATGCCGCAACTCGGCCGTTGCATTTCGCCAGCCCGCTGAACGAGGTAAGATGTACTGTACGGGTCAAGGAATGTTCCTTTCCGGTGGAGGGGCATTACCAAGTCACCTTGTACGCAGATCGGGAGCCTCTTGCTCAGCGAAGATTGTTGATCCGTCGGGAGGGCCAGACATGAGCAACGCAGCGGACAATGACAAGAAGTATCGATCGCCTTCCTCAAGTCCCAATTGTGTGGATGTGGTTATCGATGGTCCTGGCGACACCACCGTACGCCCGATCCGGCCCTCGATGCTCAAGAGAGCGATGGAGGAGCGCGACAAAATCAGGAAATGGGAGGAAGAATTGAGGCAGGAGCAAGCCGGCGACCCGTCGGGGACAGTAGGTAGATCAAAGCTTGTCATCCCGCAATGCGTGGACGTGGTGATCGATGGTCCTGGCGACACTACGGTGCGCCCGATCCGGCCGTCGATGCTCAAGCAGGCCATTGCCGAGCGTGAAAAGATCAGAAAATGGGAGGAAGAACAGAAGCAACAGCAAGCTGATGAGCACCCTTCCTCCGACGGCGACCCGACGAACGGCGCTTGATGAAAGCAAGCGGTCGGCGTGGGCGACCGTTCCAGGAACTTCTTGCCGCCGCCTCACGTCGGAAGTTCGAAATCCGGAGGATTCGGATCGACGTGTGAGCCAATTCCAGTCAGTCGTGAAGACGGAAACGACGGTGATCAAGCCGATGGGTGTCGACCGCAACGACTGGCCGTTTATGGTCCGTTTGGGACTTTGGGGACTCCCAAGTCGCGGATCCGCGTGGGCATTCTTCTGGCTGTCCGTTGCGATCGCCGTCGGTTGCGTCACCTACGGATTTGCACGGCCGGTATTCTTTTTCGGTGGCTTTCTCATTTTTTCGGCTCTGTGGTACTATGTCGCCATTCGCTGGGTCGATCGGCACGGTCGGTGGTCGTGAGCGTCGGTCGACCGGATCAGATCCAGCGCCTCTTCACGCCTCGCTCTCGCCTCGTTGAGCTGAAACCAAAGTCGCATCCTCTTCCGTCAGCTTGAGCATCACCGATTCAATCAACTCGGCCAGGCGATCCGCCTGTCCTGCGGCGCTGCTCAGCACTTCCTCATGGTTGATCGCACTTGCGCTCAGTCCCGCCGCGCGATTGGTAATACAGGAGATGGCGGCAACGGACATGCCTCGGTCGAAGCCGGCCTGAACTTCGCGGGCGGTGGACATGCCGACGGCGTCGGCCCCCCACGTTCGCAGCGCGCGGATCTCGGCGGGGGTCTCGTAACACGGGCCGGTCACCGCCGCATAGGTTCCCTCGTGCAGCTCCATGTCCAGCTCATGGGCAGATTGAGTCAGCAATTTCAATAAGTGGGGAGAATAGGGCGATGGCCGTGCCGGTCCCATGCCGCCGCGGCCAGGGTGGCGCCAGCAGTAGGGACGCGTCCATTCGATGTGGTCGCGGATGGCCATGAGGCAGCCCGGCGCCAGGGTGTCGTGGATGCCGCCGGCCGCGTTGGTCAGCAGCAAGACCTTGGCACCGAGGTATGCCGCCGTCTGGACCGGCGCGGTCACGCTGCGCCAGGAGTGTCCCTCGTAGAAGTGAAGCCGCCCCTCGAAGACCAGCACCCGGCGGCCTGCCCACTCGCCGAGCGTCAGCGTGCCGCCGTGGCCAATGACCGAAGGCGCCGTCAAGTCCGGCACGTCGCCGAACGGCACCGATTCGACGCACTGGAGTCGCCGGGCGACCGCGCCCATGCCGGACCCAAGGACCAGTGCAACTTCGGGGCGCAGCGTTTGCGCGGTGTGAGCCAGTTTGGCGAAGGCAACGGTTGCATTCATGACGGTTCCAGGGTTGTCACTCGACCGATTCGGCAACCCACGGCGGCGGCGCGCCGGCCCACTGCCCGCGCGCCGCCAGCTTGGCCCGCGCGGCTTGCACGATCAACTCCGCACACAGGTCTTCGCCCAGCAGGCTGGAGTTGAGAAGCAGGTCGTACTGGTAGGCATCGCTTGCTTCACGCTGGAAGTGCTTGCGAATGAACTCCGACCGAGCGGCATCGCGCTTGTGAACCTGTTCCGCCGCCTGCTCCATCGTCAGCCGCAGCCACTGGCTCATATACGTAATGCGATCGTTCAGCGGCGCCATGATGCGCACGTGCAGCGTCGCGCTCTGCTGCAGGATACAGCCGGCACCGCGGCCCAGCAGCACGACCTCGCCTTGGGCGCTCAGGGCCAGCAGGATGCGTGCCAGGTCAACAAGCGACGGATGATCGGTCATCTTCCCTTCGCGCAGTAGTCTCTGTAGGTGCTCCCCGGCCCAGCGTGAGGCGTCGGCGGAGAGGTTCGTCACCACCCCTTCGCTGAATGCACCTTCCTGCGCGATGTACTCGAGCAGTTCCTGGTTGTAGACCTGCCAGCCCAGCTTGCGGCCGACCCGCCGGGCGATGCTGCCGCCGCGCGACCCGGCCTCGCGGCTGACGGCGATCGTCAGCGACGCCGGCAGGGTAACGTCCGGATGCACTCGATCGCCCTGAAAGCCGTGCCTGGGTTCCGGAGGTGACATGCGTGCCTCTATGACATCACCCACGAGGAGCTGCCCGCGGGCTTTGGGTGATTATACCTCGTCCTGGTACTCGCGGTGCGCGAAGATTGCCATGCCAACGCCCACGAGCACAACCGTCGCCGTCAGCAGGATGACCTGGGCCGTCGTACTGGCCACGGGCAAGTAGACGCCCGCCTTTTCGGGTGGATGGACGCCGTAGCTCTCCGCTGCGTCGAACATCATACAGCGCGTATAGAAGCCGATGCTGATCCGCTTCATGTAACCCGGCATGTTGCCCAGGATGACTTCGAGGAAGAACGTGTACACCATCGCGACGATGGCCGACCAGCGAAATAGGGCGCCCATAAGATAGAACAATGAAGAGAATGCCAGCGTTGCATGGATGACCGCTGGCCAGTAAAGACGGAACGCCAGCGCCCCCGCATCGCCCGCGGACAGGCAGAGCAATCCGAAGCCGCCGACGGTCAGCGTCAGGCTCCAGGGCAACAGTGCCAGGAACTTTGCCAGGTAGATGGCCGACCGCGGCAGCGGCCGGCTGAGCAGCCAGACCAGACCGCGAGAGTCACGCTCGCTTCCCATTGCCTCCGTGGCAAAACTCAGGCTCCAGATCGGGAGGAGAAACGTCACGAAGATCGAAAAGACGAAGAATCGCGAGAAGACGAGGAAGCCAGACTGATCCAGCACCGCGCGGAAGGCCGCCAGTGACGCATCATTGATTCCCACCGCCAGCGGCGACGCAGCCCCGGTGCTTGCCGTCACGGTCCAGCAGTCGATCACTTCCGGAAACGTCGGCCCCACGCCGCGCGGCGCCCGCCAGTGATCCATGCTCCAGCGGCCGCGTGCCGTCTGCAACCCCACGATGGTCATCGACAGCACCAGCAGGGCCAGTGCAAACCACACCGTCAATCGCGCCCGCGCTTGCCGCTGCCAGCTAAGCAAGATCAGGTAGAACCAGGCACGGGGGAGTGACAAGGTGACAAGGTGACAAGGTGACAAGGTGACAAGGCGAATCGAAGCGCTGGTGTCTCGCGCTTTGTTCGTCAGGTCTTTCTCCGACTGCCCTGTCTCTATCCCTTCGTTCACCTTGTCACCTTGTCACCTTGTCACCGTGTCATCTTCACTTTCCGCCCAGCAGATACTCCAGCACTGCGTGCGTGGAGTCGTCCAATGTTTCCAGGTGGCCGACCTGGTAGTTCTCTTCCAGCACCAGGCGCATGAAGGCGCTGAAGAACTGTTTGGGATTGCGTGCACGCACCGTCAGGTTATCGCGCTCGCCCAGTTCGACGCCGACGACATCGGGAAGTTGGAGCAGGTCGCCGGCCAGAGCGCGCGTCTGGTCGCTCTGGATACGGATTGACAGCGGATGGTTGTCCAGCAGCTCCCGAATCTGCGGGACGGTGCCGACCGCTGCGATGCGGCCCCGCGCCATGATGGCGACATGATCGGTCAACTTCTCCAACTCTTCCAACTCGTGGCTGGAGACGAGCAGGCATTTGCCCTGCGCTGCCAGCTGGCGAAACAGGACGATGAACTCTTGCCGGCCGATCGGATCGATGCCGCTGAGCGGTTCGTCGAGCACCAGGAGTTCCGGCTCGTGAACGAGCGCCTGCGCCAGCTTGATGCGTTGCCGCATCCCCTTGGAGTAGCCGCGAATCTTCCGCTCGCAGCGCCCTGCCATGCCGACGCGTTCGAGCGTCTCTTCGGTTCGGCGGCGGGCATCGCGGCGCGAGTAGCCGCACAGGCGGGCCATGACTTCGACGAACTGCCGGCCGGACATTTCTTCGTAGAAGGCATCTGTGTCGGGACAGTAGCCGACATGCCGTTTGGCGTCGGCATTCCAGGCATCCAGCCCACAAACGCTTACTTTGCCCAGGTCAGGGCGAAGATGTCCGGTGGCCAAACGCATCAGCGTGCTCTTGCCGGCCCCGTTGCTGCCGACCAGTCCGGTGATGCCGGGCCGCAGCTCCAAGGTCACCTGGTTGACACCGATCACCGGGCCGTACCACTTCGAAACTTGCTCGAATAGCAGCAGCGAAGGACCGAAGGCGCGCGGCAGCGGGGGAGCGATGCCGACCGACGGACCGGGCGGTGCGACGGTCGGCGTGAACTGGCTTCGATCGGGCGCTACCGCACGATCTCCACCGCGCGGATCCGCAGGGTCAAGTAGCTCAGGCATAGTGCGCACACCAGGGCGAGGACCAGGGCAGCCTCGTACCACTCCGGCTGGTTGGCCGGATGCAGTCCCAGGAAGTAGTTGCCCATGAGATAGGTGTTATTCCACAGGTCGATCAGCCGCCAGCGCGGATCATAGCGCAGGCCATCCACGAGCGTGTTGGACAGGGGCCGCATCATGAAGAACATCGTCGTCCACACCATGATGAGCGGCACGGTCTTGCGCAGCCAGCATGCGACGGCCACTAGCGTCAGGCTCAGGAACACCGTCAGCACCAAGCCGTAGCCCAGGATACCCACGAGCAAGCTCAACTCGTCGGGCAAATAGCCCCACGAGTAGAGCGTTCGATACTGAAAAAAGAGGATCACTGCCGGTAGGGTCGTCATCAGGTTGACGAAGACGGCCACCGCCAGGCATTTACCCATCAGGTAATGCCAGGGCGAGAGCGGCTTGGAAAGGTAGAACGGCAAACTACGGTGCTGAAAGTCATTTCCCACCACCATCGTACCGGCCAGGGCCAGCACGATCATGACCATATAGCCCTGATAGGCGAAAAAATTACGATAGGTCTCGCCGGTGCCGTTCAGCCGCATCACCGTTCGGAGCTGGTTCGTGAGCGTGCCGGCTTGCAGACGGCTGCCCATCACGTTGACGTATTCGCCCTCGGCCTGGCTGTCTGCCCAGGCGAGCAGATACTGCCCGAAGAAGAAGACGAGGAAGCTGAGCAGACCAAAGGCATAGATCGCCCAGAAGAGCTTCCGACGAAACATCATGCTCAGCGCCACCCGCGCGATGGGCCAGAAGCTCCAGGCGGGAGCGTGGAATTCGCCGCGCCACGGTCGATAATTGAGAAGGGTTGGCCCCATGCTGCTCCGCTGCCCCAGGGTCAGGAATCAGGAGACAGGGATCAGGAGTCAGGAGAGGATGCTAAGTGAATGGAGAAGCAGCGACACTAGGGCGCGTCCTGTCCCCTGACTCCTGGCTCCTGTTTCCTGTCCCCTGGCTCCTGACTCCTGACTCCTGATTCCTGATTCCTGTCTCCTGAGACGACGCGATGAAATAGCTCTTCCAGTTCTTCGTCGTCACGCTGCATGCCGCGCAGAACGATGCCGTGGTTGTCTGCCATGGCGAAGAAAGCGCGGGTGAGCCACCCTTGCGGCACGGTCACGCGCAGGTCTCCCCGGCCATTGTCGTGGATGACGCGGACGCCTTCAAGGCGCAACTCCTCCAGGAAGGCGGTTGGGTCGCCCTGGATTTGTAAGCGGTAACGATCCTGACGATGAGTGCGCAGTTCCTGGACGTTGCCGTGGCGCAGCACCTGGCCCTGGTGGAGGATGACGACCGTCTCGCAGACTCGCTCCACGTCGCCAAGCAAGTGCGTGGACAGGATGAGCGACTTGCCATGCTCTTGCCCCAGTGTGAGCAGGAGCTTGAGCAGGGATGTTCGCCCGGCGGGATCGAGGCCGCTGGTCGGCTCGTCGAGCAGCAATACTGGCGGATCGTGGACCAGCGCCTGGGCGAGCTTCAGGCGTTGCTTCATTCCGGTGGAGTATTCTTCGAGCAAGCGATACCGAGCGTCCTCCATTTCCAGGCAGGTGAGGACTTCGTGAGCGCGGCGCTGGGCCTGGCGGCGCGGCATTCCGTATAACTCGCCCGCCAAGGCGACATACTCGGCACCGCGCAGGCCGGGAACGAGGGCATCGGCCTCCGGCATGTAGCCGATGGCGCGGCGCAGGGCCGTGCCGCCCTGCGCCAGGTCATAATTGAGCACGCGGCCGCTGCCGGACGACGGCGGCAGCAACCCCATGAGGATCTTCAGGAGCGTCGACTTACCGGCGCCATTGGGGCCGAGTAGGCCGATCCGGCCCGGCTCCAGCTGTAGCGTGACGTCCTTGAGCGCCTCGAAGGTGCCGTAGGAGCGACTGACGTGTTGCAGGTCGATCAGCATGCCGTCTCGCTCAAGGCCATTAAAACTCCAGCGCCGCTTAGCACTTCGGGCTTGACGAGTAATGCCTAATGACGAAGGACGAATGCCTAAGGAATGACCAATGCCCAATGACGAAGGAGCACCACGACCTTGTACGTCCGCTCCTGGAATCTGCCGGAGAGGTTGGGGCTTGGGCATTCGTCATTGCTTAGACATTAGTCATTAGGCATTTGTGCGTTTGCATCCAATCTCAATCTGGCGCTGTAGTGTTAAGCTGGATTCACTCGCCTTCCTTGATCCACTTCCACGCGTCGTCGATCTTGTCTTCGCTGAAATACTGGACCTTGGCCATCGTGAACGGCTTGCACACCTTGGCCATCCACTTCTCCCAGGTCGTCTCACCGACGAGGGCGAGGCGCTCGATCTTCGTGCAGTGCGTGGTGGAGAACTTGATGTCGTCCCACAGGGCGTGCATGTCCCAGCCGTGGAAGTCATGAAACTGCGCCAGGATGCGGGTCTTGCCGTGCTGCGCCACCGCAGCGTCGACCGCTGGCACGAAGTGCTTGTAGTCCTCGTCGTGCAACTTTCCGGACAGCTTGAACCCAAGGACCTTGCCGGCACTTTCGGACAATTGCTCGATCATGGTGGACCTCCGCGAGTGAAGAGTGGTCACGTGGTGTAGTCGGCATTCAGGCGAATATAGTCATATCCTAGGTCGCACGTCCAGAACGTGCACCGGCCTGCCCCCAAAGTAAAGCGCAGGATCAGTTTCACCTCGCGATTGTTTTTCAGGTACGCCGACGCGGTGGACGCCTCGAACGGGACCGGCGCGCCGTCCTTGTAGAGCGGCATGTCGCCGACCCAGAGAGACAGTTGGTGCTCCTCAAACGGCACCCCCGCGTAGCCGGCAGCGGACACGATGCGGCCCCAGTTCGGGTCGGCGCCGAAGATCGCCGTCTTGACCAGGGCGCTTTCCGCAACTGCCTTGGCCACTTTCCGGGCTTCGGTGTCGTCGCGCATGCCCTCAACTTCGATCTTGACCAGGTGCGTGGCGCCTTCGGCATCGGTGGCAATCGCGCGTGCCAGATCCGCGCAGGTGGCGATGACCGCGGCCTCGAAATGTGCGAGTGCAGCTCCGTCCAGGTGCGCCCCCGCGCCGTTCGCGAAGAGAAGCAACGTGTCGTTGGTGCTGGTGTGCCCCTCGACGCTGATGCAGTTGAATGTCTCGTCGGCCGCGCGGCGAGCGATGGTGCCGAGGTCCGCGGGCGAGACGGCGGCATCGGTCAGCACGAACGCGAGCATGGTCGCCATGTTCGGGCCGATCATCGCAGCGCCCTTGCAAAAGCCGGTGACCCGAACTTCAGTGCCCGCGTGCGTGAATCTCCGCGTGCTGACCTTGATGTGCGTATCAGTGGTGAGGATCGCATGGGCGACGCGGTCCAATGCCGACGCCCCCGCATCGAGCTTGGGTGCGGCTGCGCGGATGCCGGCTTCGACACCTGGCATGGGCAGATGGCGCCCGATGACGCCGGTGGAGCAAACGAGCATCTGTTCCGGTCGGCAGCCGATCGCTTCCCCGGCGACGGCAGCCATGCGCCGAGCATTGTCGAGCCCACGCTGCCCCGTGCAGGCGTTGGCATTGCCGGAACAGACGACGAAGCCACGCGCTGCTTCGGTCGGCAAGCGTTCGCGGCAGATGTGCACGGGCGCGGCACAGACGCGGTTCTGCGTGAAGACGCCGGCAGCCGACGCGGGGCGATCGCTGACGACCAGGGCCAGATCGAGACGATCGGGATCGGGACGAATGCCGCAGTTCACCGCGGCAAAGCGGTAGCCGGTGGCCAGGACCCAATCATTCATGTCACAGACCATTGAGTAAGGAAATTGTATGCATCGGCCATCAGGCTTTTGATAGCGAATGGCTGAGCACGACACAACAGGCGGCGTGGCGTGCGACTGCGAAACGGAAGGAAGGGTCGCTCAATCGCTAAAAAACGCCGCGACCGGTACTCGGAAGCCGGGCAAGTGCGGTTCCGCGGTCAGTTCTTCTTCGGTATTGAACAATTCCGGCAGAGAATTCGGCCGATGCACGCGTACGGTGCGGAAATGCGGATCAACGACCCAGATGAGCGGCACTCCTGCATTCAGGTAGTCATCCAGTTTCTCATTGACGTCCTCTTGCGTGTCGGAGGGAGAGAGGATTTCGACCACCAGCGTGGGAACTCCTTCAATGAGGGTTGTGGAATCGGGCTCGTGCGCCGCGAGTTCCGCGGACAGGTACACGACGTCGATCCCTACGAGCAAATCCGGATTGCGCTGGAGGATGCAACCGGCTTCCCCGGAGAGGACCGCGCCTCTGGGTGGGGCTTGTCCGTCCAACCACGTTTTCAGGAGATGGACGATCTGGGCTTCGATGCGGCTGTGGAAACGGTTCCGGTAAGTCATCGTCTTGTCACCGTGCCGCCGTTCGCGCAGCCGCCCCCGACTCAACCAGCGCTCGACGCCGGGGTCGTCCGGGAGCGCGAGGAACTCCTCGGCGGTCATCCGATGGGTGGCCACGGGTGCGGACATGGTCAGACCTCTTCACATCGAGTTTCAGCGGTGCAGTGCGTAGAGCACGATCGCGCCGGCCAGCCGCAAGGCACTGGCGTGGTCGTAACCGAGGCAATCGGTGGACTGATGCTTCTCGATCGCGCAACCGAGGTCGTACTTGCTGTAGATGACGACCCAGCGGCCATCGATTTTGATGCCCTCCAGCGCCGGCGCCACGTCCTTGTAACCCGCGTCGCCGCCTTCGCGCCGACAACGCACGGTCGTAATTGCGGTCCCATTCAGTTCCTTGCTGAATAGCGGATCGTCCGCCGGAATCGGCTCCAGCTTGTTTTCGGGGAAAAGCTTCGACACAAACTTACGGAAGGACGTGTCAAAGGCCTTCTTACCGCAACAGGCATCGGCAAGGAGCAGGCCGCCGGTCTTGAGGTTCGCGCGCAGCAGGTCCAATTCGTCGATGTCGAAGTCGCCGCGGCCGTGCATGAACATGAACTTGTAGTTCAGCAGGTCCTTTTCGCCCGGCTGCAGCTCCTGTGTCTGCATTGCCACGTCGATGCGAGCGCTGGTTCTCAGGTAAACCATCAGGTTGCGCAGCACGCCGTTGGTGGAATGCCGATCGTTGGTGTGCTTGAGCTGCGCGACCTTCAAGTAGCCGCGCGGGATCTTGGATTCCGTCGGGTCCTTGGCCACGTCCACCTTGGTGCCGCGCGGCTTGGGCAGCTCCATGCCGGTTGCATAGGCGATGATGTTACCCGCCAGGCGAAACGCGACCTGACCATGCCCCTCGGTGGCCTGATTTGCTTCCCAGTAGCCGGAAATGGCCTTGGGACAGTAGACCACCACGGTTTTGCAGCCGAACTCGATGCCTTCCAGCGGAAATTCCTTCGGCAGCGCGATCTTGGCGTGAGCGGTCCAGATCGGATGATCGGGCCGCAAGGGCTTCAGGGCGTGTTCCTTATCGGGAAACAGCTTCTTCATCAGCGCACGGAACTCCGCGTCGAAGCGCTGGCTACCGCAGCACGCCTCGGCGAACAGGAAGCCGCCTTCCTCGATGTACTTGCGGAGCATCGTCTCTTCGCGGCCGGTGAGGATCGGCGCGTTGTGACCATTGATATAGACGATGGGCGACGACAGCAGCTCGCCCGTCAACTCCTCGGCGCTGTCCTGGCTCTGCCGGGCGTTGAAGATCTGCCAGCCGAGCGGCTGCTTCTTGAATAGCTCCTTACTGGCGTAGTCGACCAGGTTTCGGCAATCGCTGTGCTTGTTGTTCCAGTCGGTGCCGAGGTTGTCCGGCGAGCCGTGAACCAGCTTGCTGATGAGGATCGGCGTGCGGCCCTTGGACAGGAACAACAGTGCGAAGCTGGTGCTGACCGTGGGCCACCTGTCGTAGATCTGGCCACGGGTGTACCAGGAGCCATCGTCGGGCCGTTGGGTTTTGACGAGGTATTCACAGCCGGCGCGGTACCAATCGTTATCGCCAAAAAACCGATGCCCCGACAGCCGGCCGGCGCGTTCCAGGCCGTACAGGTTGTAGAAGACGTACGGCGCCTTGTCTTCGAGCTTGTTGAATCGCTTGCCGATCAGGTCCATGGCCCGAGCGACGGGCTCATTGTCGACATAGATGCCGCAGTTCTCGGCGCTGCCGTCAGCGCGAAGCTTCTGCTTGCCCTGGTTCAATTCCATGCCCGTGATGATGAGGCCGCACAGCCCGGCAACGGTCATGGTGTAGCGCACGTCGCCGGAGCCGCGCCCATACGGCCAGCCGCCGCTGCGTGCCTGCGAGTTGAGATAGAACTTCTGGATCGACTCCCAGATCTTCGGATCGATCTTGGCGCCGGCCGTCTTGGCCGCGTGCAGGCCGAGCAGGGCGTACTGCGACACGGAATTGTCGGGACTGCGGCCGCCGGGGGTATAGTCCCAGCCGCGCGTCTCGTCGCCGTTCATGACCCGGCTGTCGATCAGCCATTTGACGTTGCGGTCGATACGCAGTTTGTCCTCGGCAAAACCCGCCTCGGCAAAGACCATCGTCTGAAGGCCGACGACGTAGGTGCGTCGCGGCTCCACCTTGCGCAGGTACTTCAAGCCGTCCTGAATGACCGGTGAATCGGGCTTCTCGCCGGAGTTGAGCAAGGCAAGGAGCGCCAGGCTGGTCCACCCGCCGTCGTTGCCGCTGTTCTCGGCCGCGTCGTCCCAGCCGCCGTCGTCCTTGTGCTGCGCGGAGCGGAGGAACTTCTTGCCATCGTCGATGGCCTTGCGCACCTGCTCGACCAGCGGCTCCTTTGGGCGCTCGGCGGCAAATGACGCAGTCGCGGCCAGCACGACACAGCCGATCGCAACGGCGAAGATGACGGCTCTCATCGGGGACTCCGTGAAGCTCTGAGCTACGCCAGCGTCGGCGCCGGCCCGTTCAGGATTTGCTGAAGGCAGTCATAGGAATTGGGCAGCTCGGCCGCCAACAGCCAGTTCACATCCATCCAGAAGCCTGGCAAGACCGCGGACTGGAAGATGTGGCCGTCATCCAGTGTTACGAGCTGATACTCGCCCTTGTGCAGCCGATGAAACTCAGCCCGCTGCTTGAGAGGATCGATGATCCAGTATTCGCTGACGCCGGCCGCTTCGTAGATCTTCTTCTTGTCCACGTAGTCGCGCTTGCGGCTGTCGCGAGAGACGACTTCGACCGCAATGTCTGGACCGCCTTTCATTTCGCGTTTGCTCAAAAGTTGAAGGCGCTTTTTGCGGACAAAAGCGACGTCCGGCTCGGGCGCGCGATACTTGGTAAGACGAAAAGCGAAGCGGGACGCGTATACCTCGCCGCCGAACTTGCGTGCGGCGTTGAAACCTTCCATCAAGAAATAAATGAGATTCGCGATCTTGTTCGCGGGTCGTGAATCGGGCGACGCCATGTAGATTACCCCATCGAGCAGGTCTGCCTTCTGACCGTCTGGGACGAGTCGGTAGAACTCGTTGACCGTGACCAGGTCACTTGACGTTCGGGAAGCCGGTTTCATGCCTGACTCCTGTGGGAGCGCGCCGCTCGCGACATCCAATCATATCCGAGAAAGTGGAGGGACTGCAACTTCCGCCCGTACAGCGTCCGCTTGACCGCCACAGGTTCTGTCATAGAATCGACATAGATCGCTAGGGGTGTCCGCCGGCGGCGGGCTGAGATCAGACCCTCGGGACCTGAGCCGGGTAATGCCGGCCGGGAAAGCGAGCCTCTCTTGACTCTCCTTCCCCTCGGCCACGATCGTTGTGTTCCCTTCCTTCAAACGGAGTGTCCCTTTCCATGACGCAACTGGAAGCTGCCCGCAGGGGAGTTATCACCGACGAGATGCGCTTCGTCGCCATCCGTGAGGACCTGGAAGTCGAGCTGGTTCGCGACGAAGTGGCCCGTGGCCGCATGGTCATCCCCGCCAATATCGAACATCTGAAGAAATCGCTGGAGCCGATGTGCATCGGCATCGCCAGCAAATGCAAGATCAACGCCAACATCGGCAACTCCGCCGTCACCAGCAAGGTCGACGAGGAACTGGAGAAACTGCACACCGCCGTTCACCTCGGCAGCGACACGGTGATGGACCTGTCCACCGGCGGCGACATCGACAGCATCCGTCAAGCGCTGATCGACGCCTCGCCGGTGCCGATCGGCACGGTGCCGGTCTACCAGATGATCCAGAACGTCAAGGACCCCGCCGAGATCACGCCGCGGATGGCCCTCGACATGGTCGAACACCAGGCGAAGCAGGGCGTCGATTACATGACCATCCACGCGGGCGTGTTGCGCGAGTACCTGCCGATGACGGCCAGGCGCATCACCGGCATCGTCAGCCGCGGCGGCTCGCTGATGGGCGCCTGGATGCTGGCGCACAGCCAGGAGAACTTCTGGTACACGCACTTTGACGAGCTGTGCGAGATCATGCGCGCCTACGACGTGACCTTTAGCCTCGGCGACGGCCTGCGTCCCGGCTGCCTGGCCGACGCCAACGACGACGCCCAGTTTTCCGAGCTGAAGACCCTGGGCGAGCTCACCCTGAAAGCGTGGGAGCGTGGCTGTCAGGTGATGATCGAAGGCCCCGGCCACATCCCGATGCACCTGGTCAAGATGAACGTCGAGAAGGAACGCGAGCTGTGCCACGAAGCGCCCTTCTACGTCCTCGGCCCGCTGGTGACGGACATCGCACCGGGCTACGATCACATCACGTCGGCCATCGGTGCCGCCATTGCGGCAGAAGCAGGCGCGGCCATGCTCTGCTACGTCACGCCGAAGGAACACCTCGGCCTGCCGAACAAGGACGACGTGCGTCAGGGGGTGATCGCGTACAAGATCGCGGCGCATGCCGGCGACATCGCCCGCGGCCGCAAGGGCGTGCGCCAGCGCGACGACGACCTCAGCAAGGCGCGCTTCGAGTTCGACTGGAACCGGCAGTTTGCACTCTCGCTCGACCCCGACACGGCCCGAGCGATGCACGATGAAACGCTGCCGCAGGAAGTGTTCAAGTCGGCGAAATTCTGCTCGATGTGCGGGCCGAAGTTCTGCTCGATGCGCATCACGCAGGACATCCGCAAGATGGCCGGCGAACCGGCCATCGCCGCACCTTAGTAGTTAGGATCCGCGCAAGAATCACTTGTGCAATTCCGGTAGGACGGATTTCCAATCCGTCCGGTTTTCCATGGACGGATTGGAAATCCGTCCTACGTGCAATTGTTCAACTTATTGTTACGCGGCTCCTTAGATTCGCAGAACGTCCGGAAGAATCGGCACCCGTTTCCGTAGCCGCAGGCCTCTGACACGCCACTCCGCAGGCTGAAGCCTTAAAGTTCTACACGAATTCTATGGTGTCCAGGCAAGGGGTCACTTTTGTAGTCTTTTCAA
>JAIEMG010000116.1 GCA_019752375.1 Gemmataceae bacterium
TGGTCCAGGCCGTCGCCGCCGAGCGCCGGCGAGCACGGAAAATCGTGTAGAATGTTAAGGCTTCAGCCTGCGGAGTGAATGTACCGCACCTGCGACGCCATTCCGCAGGCTGAAGCCTGCGGCTACAGATGCTCATGCTGATTCGCGCCTTTAAATAGCGTTGTAGAGCTAAGCAATCACTTCAATCTTGCTCTGCTCATCCAGTGCGACGCTCGAAAGCTCGCCATTGTCCTTGGTGAAGTGCACGGTGACGACCACCACGTCGTCATCGTCCCCGCGCTCCGTGGTCAGGCCGGTCGCCAGGTACTTCATGTGCCGAAAGACGCCCGGGACCGTCGTCGTCCACTTCTTGAAGCCGACGCGCACCGTCTGCGTGAGGTGAATGCGCTGGCCAGGCTTGAGCGCCTCCAGCAGCTTCACCAGATTCGGATCCAGCGGGCGGGTGGCGGAGCGGAGCGGAGGCGGGATCATTGCACTTCTCCCGGATTCGGAGTGCCGCGCACCAGCGCGATGCGGCCCGTGCGGGCCAACTCGACGATGCCATAGGGTCGCATCAGCTCGATGAACGCTTCGATCTTGCGTTCCTGGCCGGAAATCTCGACCATCATCGTCGCGAGACCGATATCGACGACCTTGCCGCGGAACATCTCGACCAGGAGCACGATCTCGGTGCGCTGCGGCGGGGTGGCCTGGACTTTCAGGAGCATCAAGTCGCGCTCCACGAAGTCCTCGCCGCTGATGTCCTGGACGCGGACAACGGTAATGACCTTGTCCAGTTGCTTGCGCACCTGTTCCAGCTCGAGATCGTCGCCGGTGACCACAAAGGTGACGCGCGACATGTCCGGCTTCTCGGTCTCGCCGACCGCCAGGCTGTCGATGTTGAAGCCGCGCGACGCCAGCATCCCGGAGATATGCGCCAGGACGCCGGGCTGATTCTGCACCAGCGCCGAAAGTACGTGCCGCATCCGAACCAGTCTCCTCTGAGAGTCTGTTCCACAAAAGGGTTTACTTCGCTGGGAACTCAAACAGTGCGAAGGGAATCTTAGCAATCCCGGCGTGCTTTGTCCTTGGTGCGTCGTCCTTCATACTTCGCGCGGTCGAGAATGGCTGTGTTTGGTGGGCCAGACACTCTTGTCTGGCCGGCCAGACAAGAGTGTCTGGCCCACCTTGCCAGGTATCAAATGGCCCGCGTGCAGTATGTCCGTTGACGAGGCGCGGTCACCAGGTTGAATTACCAACCATCCGCCACGATCTCAATGCCTGACAGCACCGAGGCACTGCCGCCGGCACAGTCGCTGGGTGTGAGCTTGATTTCCAGCTCCTTCGCCACTCGCACGCCGCGAAACTCGCGCACCACGCCTCGCATCCGTCCTTCCGCTTCCTTGCAGACGTCGAAATCGCTCAGGACGCGTTCGCCCTGCAGGGCCACGTCAAACACGCGCTGACCGACGGCGATGCGATCCGGTTCAAGGAAGTGCAGCCGCACCGTATAGCGCCGCGTCGGCGTACCCTCGGGAGCCAGCGTGACTCGAATGGCGTTCAAGCCCTTGACGCCGGACGCGCCGATCCAGGTCGGGCCCTTTCCCGCCACCTGGGATGCGTGTTGACGAAACACCTCGGGCTTCTCCGGCTCGGTCGCAATGGGCACGCGCGGCGATGGTCCGCCCACATTGGGATACTCGATCCAGAGCGTGCCGTTGTCGGCGCGGCGATTTCCAGGAGCACCCAGGTTGATGCCGACGCGTCGGACCACGCCCTTGACTTCTTGGCGGCCATAAAAAGTCCACATCTCCGCTTCGGGCATCGGCACCAGAGCGATGGACGTCTGATTCTGATACGAACAGGTACACGTCCGCGTGTATTCCGGAGCACAAAGCACGCCCCCGCCGACGATCAAATTGTTTGTGCAGCTGGAGCGAAAGCCGCCGAAGTTGCCGGTGCCGCCGTCGTTGGCGAGGTCGAAGTAACCCGCCGCGCCGGAACGGAAGGTCAGCAAATGCTCCGACGCGACCGGCGTGTTGCAGCCATAACCGCGCGTCCATGTCCATTCGAGTGGTTCACCGGTGAGGAAGTCGCCGCGCATGACCGGCGCGCCGGTGCGCACGTCGCAAGCGCTGTGGTCCTTGAGGATCATGTCGCCTCGGATCATGGCGGGGCCGGTGTAATCGGGCCGATGCCAGATCACCTTGCCGGTTGCAGCGTCGTACGCGCGCATGCCGCGCGGCTCGTCATGGAGCGAGTCGCGCGCTACCCGGCCGGACTCGATCAGGATGTTGTGCTTCGCGGAATAACTCAGCCAGGTGCCGAAGACGTCGTCCGCGGTCGTCCACCGCGTCTTGCCGGTCTTGAGATCGAGCACCACAAGGCGGGCGGTTGGCTCCGGCGCCTCGCCGTAGCGCCGCCGATAATAGGAATCCGGCGGCGAGCGATCGATGCAGTAGACCCGGCCCGCGCCGATGCAAACGCCATTGTGTCGAAACCCGCTCTCGGCAATAGCATTCCACAGGACCTTGCCGCTGCGCCGATCCAGGAGCGTGAGCCGTTTGCTGCCTGCAACGCTTCCCCGCTCGGACGAGGTTGGCTCTCCGAGGTTGGCTCCGCCGAGCAGGTAGTCATCGCAGACGTTCAGGTAGCTCCAACCCGGTGGCGATTTCTCGCCCGGCAGCGGCGGCAGCTGGTAAGCGCGGATCTCCTTGCCCGTGGCGGGATCGAGACAACGGCAGCAGGCACCGTGAGTCACATAGATGCCGTCGGGCGTGGACACGTAGTTGCCGCCGGTCGCGTTGGCGCCGGGCTGATGGTGCAAGTAATCGTAGGCGGCGCCGACGCCGGGCAACTTCGTTTCCCACAGGAGCCGACCGGTGTAAATGTCGATGGCCCGCAGCAGGTCCGGCCCTTCGACGATGGCCTTGCCGTCGATGATCTGTGGCTGCGGCCCATGGCCATGGCGCGGCAGGACGCCGGCATGCGACGGGCCGCCGAACCAGAGCAGTCCCAGAGGCGCCTTGACGAGCATGTCGCGAGACACGCGCGTGTTGGCGGCGTCGGCATGCTCGTGGGTCCAGTTCGCCGAGCCTGCAACCGCTCCATCGCGTGAAATCAGCAACCAGTCTCCGACAGTTCGTACCTTCGCTCGTCCCGGATGGGCGTTGGTCAATCGGTGGGTTGCTTGTTCCACGGTGGGCGAAAGACAGAGCACGCCGCCGTAGGGTCGCAAAGATGCGAATGCCTTGTCGAGAAAATCCGACGCCCCGGCGCCGTCGGGCCCGTCGGCGCAGACCATCAGGGAGGCGAGGTATGGCGGCAACGCGACGCTCGAGCAATCGCCCGTGATGAGCGCGACCCGTTCGCCGCCGATTCCGCCGGCGTACAGCGATTTGCGCAGGGCGTTCACTCTGGCGGCATCCGCATCGATGCCGATGATCCGGAGCGAGCTTTGCCGCACCAGTTCGCCAAGGAGCCGCCCATCGCCGACGCCCCAGACGATGCAGTAGCCTTCGCGGACTTGCGCCGCGTCAAGTAATGCCGCGGTCTTCGCGTTCCATTCATCCGCCGGCGGCGCGGGCGCCGTTTCAGCGGGGTAGTGGCGAACCTGACGATGTCCCGGTCCGAAGCAGTAGATGCGGCCCTCACGTGTAGTGACGATCAACTGATCGTCCGCCGCGGTCAGGTGAGCGGCATGGCCTTCGATCGTCGTTTGCCAGGAAAGGTGTGCGTGTCCTTTCACCAACGGCAGTTCCAGTGCGAGGACTCGATTGGCCGCACCGGCGTACAACCGGAGATTGGCGAGAGCCAGCGCGTCGACGTGAGGCAGCGCGACGGAGGAAAGCTTGGTCAGGTTCGCCGAGCTATACGAATAGCGCTGGCCGCGGCGATCGATGCGATCCTTTTCGTGCTGCTCGAGTGCTTTCAAATCAAACGTCCGGCAATCCTTTGCATCGCAGCCATAGGCGACATCCGGCCCCAGCACGGCGGGTTCCCCCAGTTCGCCAAGGGCGGCGCCGGAGTGCACGTCGAAGAGTGTTCCGCCATTGAGGAAGACGCTGCCCTGCACGCTGACGTCTCCGCCGCCGCCCAGGCGTGAGTTCTCCGCCAGCCGGAAGTGCAGCAACTTGCCGGTCCGCCGATCGTAGCAGGCGGGCACGGCACGGCCGCAGGGGACCAGCAATTGGTCGCCGGCAACCGCCAGCTGGCCCTGCGGCGCGATGCCGGCAAAGGAGTCGGCGTGGTGCGGTTGCTCCATGTAGACGGAGCCGTCACCGCTGTTGGTCCAGATCACCTCGCCGGTGCGGGAATCGAGCGCATGCAAAAACACACCCATGAAGGGCCAGATGCCGGCGGCAAAGTAGACTTCACCTTCGGCCAGGACCGGAGCGCCGCGCGCCGGCCAGGTGGAAATCAGACGCTCGTTGCCAAGGACCTTGCGTTCGCTGGGGCCGCCGCGAAACTTCCACAGCAACCGGCCGTCGTCGGCATGGACGCAGTACAAATAGCCGTCATCCGACGTGAAGTAGACCCGGTTTCGCCAGACAGCGGGCGCAAAACGCACCGGGCCGTCGACGAAGACACACCATTTTTCCTTGCCTGTATCGAGGTCCAGCGCCGTCACGCTGTCGGTTCGCGAGGAACTCACGTAGAGTGTCCTGTTGTGGACGACGGGACGATAGGTCGCGTCGAACTGCAGGCGCGGCTGATCGGGCCACGCGGGTGTGAGCGGCGGGTACTCGCGCACCCAGTGAAGATGCAGCCGGCCGCTGGTGTCCGGCGCGGCCGGCGGATAGCGCGAGATTACGGTGCGATCCGTGCCGCCCTTCAAGCTCGCCATCACTGCGACGAACGGCACCAGGAGTAACAGGCACAGGCATGCCAGGGCTTGAAAGCGACGCGGCAAAGTCATGGTGGTGAGGTTCTTGAGGGCAGTCAGGCAGGTCGCGCAAACGGGGAAAGCAGTTCAAATGCGACTGTAGCAAGCAAGCCAGGGCAGCGGAAGGAGAAACTGGCCAATCCGAGAATTGCGGTTGAATTTGCTGGCGACCGAGGGGCCCGGAAACCGTACAATAGAGTGGAGGGAACCATGCCGCTCATGGTTGCGCTGACTTAACTATCCAGGATGGCTCAATGCCTCAACCAGAATCGGCGAAAAACTTGACCGAGCCGCAGCGACGTGAGATTTTCCTGGCGCTTGTGGAAGCCCAGGATCGCATGCCCGTTGGTGAATCGCGCAAGCTCATCGCCAAGCAATTCAGCGTGACCGACAGTCAACTCAAGCAAATTGAGCGCGAGGGGCTGGAAGGCCAATGGCCGCCCTTGTAAGAGTCTATCTGCAAAGAAACGCTTGAAACTAGGGGTATCCTGGAATTGCGATCACGCCTGAATCGCGTTTTCTGCTGGATATTTCGGCGATCATCCGGTTTCAGGCCCCGCATGAATCACCAAGGCCCCCTAATTTCATGGGAAAACTCTCCGGATAGACTCTAAGTCACCACCGTCTAAATTCTGCGTGAAAATCGGGCTCCGGTGTCCTGGCGCGCATGCTCGAGTGGTGAACGATCCCCCGTCGCCAACTATGCGCATTTCTCCCTGTTCACCAGTCTTATTCAAGCGTATAATTTATTGCCTTGGGTCGAGCGGGCCGTGTTCGGGCCGTGATGTCGTTGCCGCCATCCCTCCTGACGCCTCCGTCTGTACCTGAATCGTGTGAGCGTATTTCGGGGAGCAATGCCGCCCGTCGGGTCGGCACGAAGCCCCTCAGTCTCTTTCTTTTGGGAGGCCCTTCATGGGCAAGAAGTTGTACGTGGGCAACCTGGCCTACGGCGTGAACGATGGCGACCTGCAGCAACTGTTCGCCGCCCACGGCACGGTGCAGTCGGCACAGGTCATCATGGACCGCGACACCGGTCGCTCCAAGGGATTTGGATTCGTCGAGATGGGCAGCGACGCCGAGGCGCAAGCTGCCATCCAGGCGCTCAACGGCAAGGAGGTCGACGGTCGCGCCCTGACTGTCAACGAAGCACGGCCCAAGACCGAGGGTGGTCGGGGCGGTGGCGGCGGTGGTGGTGGCGGCGGTCGCGGTTACGGCGGCGGCGGTGGCGGCCGCAGCGGTGGCGGTGGTGGCGGCTACGGCGGTGGCGGCGGTGGCGGCCGGCGCTACTAGTCCCAATGATACAAACGCGTCCCCGTGCCTCTTGGCGAGGGCGGGGACGCCTCGTTTCCCGTTGCGGGGCAGCCCGATCGACGGCCCCAGCGACACTCGCCTTTGCGAGACTTCACACTGGAGGCCCTGGTTTTTATGGTGAACCGCAATCTGCTCCGTCAATTCGACCTGCCCGAAGAAGAACTTACCCGCGAGCTGGGCGGCGCCTTTGGAACGGATGGCGGCGACTGGCTGCCCGCCGAAGCCCAAGACCTTCGCGACGACAAACTCGTTACCGGTCGTGTCCTGCGCATCACCGGCGAAGGCGTGTGGGTGGACGTCGGCTACAAGAGCGAGGGAGTGGTCGAACTTCGGGAGTGGTACGACGAGGATGTCGACAAGGTGGTCCCGCCGAAGCCCGGCGACCAGATCGAAGTCCTCGTCGAAGCCATCCAGGACGAGAGTGGCGCGGTCGTGCTCAGCCACCGCAAGGCTCGTCGCCAAAAAGAATGGGAAGAGGTCGTCGCCAAGTACAAGGAAGGCGACACCGTGACGGGCCAGGTCACCCGCAAGATCAAGGGCGGGCTGCTCGTCAACATCGGCACCCACGTCTTCCTGCCCGCCAGCCAGCTCGACGTGCGTCGGCCCGCCGACATCGGCATTTACCTGGGCAAAACGGTCGAGTGCAAAATCCTCGTCATCGACGAGGCGCGCCGCAACATCGTCGTCAGCCGCCGGCAACTCATCGAGGACCAGCGCGGCGAGGCGAAGAAGAAGCTGCTGGCCGAGATTCAGGAAGGCCAGGTCCGCAAGGGCATCGTCAAGAACATCGCGGATTTCGGCGCCTTCATCGACCTGGGCGGCCTCGACGGCCTCCTGCACGTCACCGACATGAGCTGGTCGCGCGTCTCCAGCCCTCGCGAAGTCGTCCATATCGAGCAGGAACTGGAAGTCATGATCCTGCGCGTGGACAAGCAGAAGGAAAAGATCGCTCTCGGCCTGAAGCAGCTGACCGCCAGCCCGTGGCAAGAGGCGGAGAAGAAATATCCCATCGGCAGCCGGCACAATGGCGAAGTCGTCAATGTCATGAGCTATGGCGCCTTCGTCAAGCTCGAGCCGGGCATCGAGGGCCTCGTCCACATCAGCGAGATGAGCTGGACCAAACGCATCAACCATCCCAGCGAGCTGGTGGCCATCGGCGACCAGCTCGAGGTGCAGGTTCTCAACGTCAACCGCGAGAAGCAGGAAATCTCGCTGGGCATGAAGCAGGTCCAGGCCAACCCGTGGGACAAGGTTGCCGAACGCTACCCGGCCGGCACGCCGATCGAAGGCGTCGTCCGGAACCTGACCAATTACGGTGCCTTCATCGAGATCGAGGAGGGCATTGATGGTTTGCTGCACGTCAGCGACATGAGCTGGGTTCGCAAGGTCAGCCATCCCAGCGAAGTGGTCAACAAGGGCGACAAGCTGAAGTGCGTCGTCCTGAACGTCGACCAGGAACGGAAGCGCATTGCCCTGGGCCTCAAGCAGATGGCGAGCGACCCGTGGGAAGGCGACATCCCCGGCCGTTACCATCCCGGCGAGATCAAGAAGGGCAAGGTCACCAAGCTCACCAACTTCGGCGTCTTCGTCGAGCTGGAACCGGGGCTGGAAGGACTTCTGCACATCTCCGAGCTGGCCGATCAGAAGATCGAGAGCCCGGAGGAAGTGGTCAAGCTGGGCGACGAGGTCGAGGTCAAGGTGCTTCGCGTCGATGCCGCCGACCGAAAGATCGGCCTGAGCCGCAAGCGCCTGTCGGAGACCGAAGAGGAAGCAGCCGAGTCAACGGCCACCATGGCGGCCCCACGCCGCGAGCTGCGTGGCGGCACCGGCTCGGCGGGCCCGCTGATTGCCGTCCCGCCCGCGCAGAGCAACGAGTAAACTCGCGATGCAAACGACAGAGCCCCGCACCTCAGGCCTTCTGGCCGGACGTGCGGGGCTCTGGCATTGGAGGATCAGCTCAGCCCGTGTTTCTTGAGCCTGCTGAGTAGGGTGCTTCGTGCCAGTCCCAGCGCCCGCGCTGCTTCCGCCTTGTTGCCGCTGGCCGCCGCCAGGGCCCGCACCAGCTGCTCCCGCTCGCGCATGTCGCGTCCATCGCGTTCCAATTGCAATCCCCGTTTCGGTTCGTCGCCGTTCCTCGTCTTGGCCGCCGTCGTGGCCAGCTTCTCGTGCTCCTCGAAGGACAGCAACTCCGTCGGCAATTCGGCGAGCGTGATGGTGGTTCCCTCGGCCATGACGACTGCACGTTCCATGACGTTTTCCAGCTGCCGGATGTTGCCCGGCCAGGAAAAACCCTTGAGGGCCACCAGGGCGTCGTCATCAATCTGCGCGATCGCCACGCCGCAACGCTGTGCGTAGATGCGCAGGAAGTGCGCTGCCAGCTCCGCGATGTCTTCGCGCCGCTCGCGTAATGGCGGCACGGTCACGGAAATGACATTGAGGCGATAGAACAAGTCGCCGCGGAACCGGCCTTGCTCGATCAGTGCTTCCAGATCCTGGTGCGTGGCCGCGATCACACGCACGTCCACCTGCACCGGCTCGCTGGAGCCGACGCGTTCGAATGTCTTTTCCTGCAAGACGCGCAGCAACTTGGTTTGCACTTCCAGGCTGATGTCGCCGATTTCATCGAGGAACAACGTCCCGCCATTGGCCAGCTCAAAGCGGCCGACCTTGTCGCGATGGGCCCCGGTGAAGGCACCTTTGACGTGGCCGAACAGCTCGCTTTCCAGCAAGCCCGCCGAAAGGGCGGTGCAATGAACGGTGACGAAAGCCTTGCCCGCACGCGGGCTCTGGTCGTGCAGGGCGCGGGCCAGGAGCCCCTTGCCGGTTCCGCTCTCGCCGCGCAACAACACCGCCGATGGACTGGCCGCCACCTTGCGCACTTGCTGCAAGAGCTGACGCGCCAGTGGGCCGGAACCAATGATGCCGTCCGCGCTTCGTTGCCCGTTATCCGGCGTTCGTTGTCCGTTGTCGCCATTGCCTGGCTCTTCAGCGGACGACGGAGCCCGCAAGACGGCCTGCTTCGTCAGCTGGCTTTGCAAGGCCAGGATGCGGCGTTGTTGTTCGGAGATCTTGTCGACCTTGGCTTGCAAATCGCGGTTCAGCACCTCGATCGTGTGATGGCGTTCGGCATTTTCCAGGGCCAGTGCCGTGATCTGCGCAAACGCCGCGAGCAGGTTCAGGTCTTCCGTCCCGTATGGTCCGGAGTCCTTGGGGCCGAGGACCAGCAACGCCAGCAGATGGCCTTCGTGAACGAGGGCCTGCGCGACGGCGCCGCCGAGGAACCGCAGCTGGCCCTGGCTGGGATCGAGAGGCGCCCACTGCTCGAGTCGCGTCGTCAGCGCTGGACGCGTCTGCAGTGCATCGACCAGCGGACAGCCGGAGGCCAACTCGGTCAACGGTGGCGGCTCGCCCAGCGAGTCGGCCAGGCGGTAAAGCGGGGGATTGCCTTCACGCAGATAAACCGAGCCACGCACGACACCAAGCAGGTCTGCCGAAGCCTGGAGCAGACGCCGCGCCAGCGTGGGCGGATCGACCAGCTGCTCAAGTGCCTGACCCATGCGCTGCAAGGTCCGATCGAGGTGTACCTTGTCGCGGCGGAAGCGGCGGTCCATCGCCTTCTTGAATCGGTTACGCACCAGATCGAGGACGAGGGTGAGGACCAGGGCGGTCGTGCTTACGCCAAGCGCCTGCGGCAGCGACGGCCCCCACTCCACGCGTCGGCCAACCAGGAGCGCCGTCACAAGCATGCCGGTAAAAACGACGGCGTAATAAACCAGGCCTGCCAGGAAGCTGATGACCACGTACACCATGCTCGATCCGATGATCTGATCGAGCTGCATCAGTCGATAGCGGGTAATGCTGACGGCAAACGCCAGCGTCAGGCAGGCGCTGGCGGCAAACATCGGCCAGGTCGCGGCACCGGAGCCGAAATCTTCCGGCGCCCAGATGGCCAGGTACAGCGAGTAACCGATCGGCGCCAGGGCCGCGAGGGAACCAAGCAAAATCCACTTTACCTGGTTGCGTTCGATGTCGCTGGCCGCGCTGCGGAAGCTGTGCAGCAGGCACACGACGGAGGCCAGATACCAAACCGGCGCGACGCCGAAATAGATGTAGATGCGGTTCAACAACGAATCCAGGGCCCGCTTGAGGTCCGCGCTGTCCGCATGTCCCTGGAAGAGGGTCCGCACCTGGAAGTATCCCAGCAGCATCGCCGCCAGGAAGAGGACCGGCAGCCCGTAGGTGGCCAGCAGCGTCGCCCTCGGCCAGCGCTGCAGGAACAGCTTGGGCCGCGGAAACACCAGGTAGAAGTGAAGGCTGACCGCGGGCAGGATGACCGCGCAAACGATGAACACCAGCAGCAACGGCGGATGCGGCGAGATGCGGATCCAGTGATAGCCGCCCATGAAGGCGCCGACCGTGACGATGGACAGGACAAAGAAGACCGCCGCCGAGCGATCACTGGGCCGATTCCAGAAGACGAGCAACCCGACGGCAAACAGGCCAACCTTGAGGAAGAACCAAGCCACCGACGGCACCAGCGTTTCCAGGGGCGATCGGTCCAGCAGGCACCAGACCGACGTGACCTCCCCATCGTCGAACCGGCGCAACTTGACGAGCACCAACTCCTCGCCATCGCGCCGCTGATGCGTGGCAGTGTCGGTAGGCGCCCGTTCGCGGAGATTACTCAACGCCGCAAGAAGCTGGGGCCATGAGAGGACAGGCTGCCCGTCCATTTCGATGATGCTGTCTTTCACCCGTGGCAACGGCTGGTCCCCGTCGGGACGGAGCTGGTCGAGATCGCGCCGATTCACGTCGCAAGAAAATGCACAATGGAGCCCGATGTCGGGCATGAGCTGGGCGGCGTAGAGAACGCTAACGGCGTAGAGACAGACGAGGAGCGCCGCAGTGGTGAGGATTGCCTTGTGCCAGCACAGCAGGGGAACGCACGCGACCTTCGCGGGATCGGTTGGGTCAACCGATCCGTTCAAACCTGATTTCAGTCGTGGACGGAACCAGTGGAGCATGGGAAGCCGGTGTGGCGAGGCAAACTGCCAGCGCCGAAAGTTCGGCGCCGACGTATAACTCGAGGCAACGCATCATTTTCGGAGGAATCCGCTTCCTGACCTGCTCCTGTGGCGCCTGGATGGTTTCGGCGCCTCTCCTTCCACTGTAGTGGTCGCAGGCGCGTGGGTCAACAAGGCGAATCAGAAGATTGACCGAAGAATCCACTCAGCCAAGACACAACTCAAGCAGGGCTCGCTTCCTTCCATCCATCGCTTCAAGTTGCCTACCTCCAGAATCTCTCCCCGTTTCCGTTGCTCTCCCAAACTTCCACCCTTTCCACCGCAGCGCCGAAGATTCGGCGCTCGGCGCCGAAATCGTCCGTTGGGTGGGGAAATCCAAGGGCCAAGCCAGCAAGTCTGCCCCGCAGAGAAATCGATAAAGACATTCCTCTGCTTGTTTTATGGGTAATTCGCACCGAAAACGGGAAGCGCCCGCAATCGG
The DNA here is from genome assembly GCA_019752375.1 of Gemmataceae bacterium. Classification (GTDB taxonomy): domain Bacteria; phylum Planctomycetota; class Planctomycetia; order Gemmatales; family Gemmataceae; genus JAIEMG01. The sequence goes on from JAIEMG010000116.1 coordinate 11,681, forward strand.
GGCTCTTTGGTACGCGGAATGCGTTTTGGGAAAGCCACGTTCTTCATGTCAAAACCCCAGGATGGGGAAATTCGCGGCGGTCTCGCCGAACAAGGAGTGGACCTGGTGAAGGCTTCGTTGGAGTGGTTGGCGACCAGCAGCGCGGAGTTCAGCGCGGGAAGCGGCCGTTCGGGCTACGCTCAGCTCAGTCATTACACAGCATCGTGGCGCGAATGGGGCGAAGGGCCGCCGCTTGTGCTTGTCCCTGGCCTCGCCGGCGGCTACGAACTGCTGGGGCCTCTCGCCCGGATCCTGGCAAGCCGGTTTCGCGTCATCAGTTATCAGCTGCGTGGCGAGGATGATTGTTTCGCCTTGCGGCGTCGCTTCGGCCTGCCGGACCTGGTCGGCGACCTTGCTGAATTCATCGACTGGCACGGTCTCGAACGGCCGACGGTCCTCGGCGTCTCCTTTGGCGGGGCGTTGGCTCTCGATTTTGCCACCCGCTTCCCAGGTCGATTGCGCGCGCTTGCCGTGCAAGGCGCTGGGGCCCGGTTCGAACGCGGACTGCTCCAGCAAGTGGCCGGCACGGTGCTCAATCGGTATCCGCTACCCCCGGACAATCCGTTCATCAACCAGTTCTTCAACCTGCTGTTCGGCGGTCGACAGAAGCCCGACGCCCTGTTCCGCTTCGTGACCAAGCAGTGCTGGCAGACCGACCAGAGTGTGATGGCTCACCGCTTCCACCTGGTCGAACAGTTCAACCTGACCGGCAAACTCCATCGAGTCCAGGTGCCGACCTTGGCGCTGACGGGCGATCGCGATTTGCTGGTTTCGCCGTCCAGCCTGGCGGCGCTGGAAGAAGGATTGCCGACCGCACGGCTTGTTCGATTGAACAACTGCGGCCACCTGGCATTCGTGACACAGCCCGAACGCGTCGCCGAGGAGCTGAACCGCTTCCTTCGCGACTTCGACAATAGTTGATTTCTCGTTTACAAGCTTGCAGGGCCAACCCGCGTACCTGCAAAACGACTTGGGGCGACGGTGCTAAACCGTCGCCCCAGTCTATTTCCCACCCTGCCAGCCGGCGTCAAATGATGCCTGGCGCCGCGACCTTGATGCCCTTGAGGGCCATCATCAGTGCCTCCTTGTTTGGCGCCACCTCCAGCGCGACTTCTTTTTCCACATCGCCGCGATCGACCAGCTGGCGCAAGTTCTCGGTGAAATCGACCATGCCTTCCTGCGCGCAGGCACGCATGGCGTCGAGCAGCTTGGCGTCCTGGCCCTCGGAAATCAGCTTGCGCACGATCGGGTTGCAGATCATGATCTCGTTGGTCGGCACGCGCGGCTTCTTGATGCCCTTGACCAGCTTCTGAGCCACGATCGCCCGCAGGTTGTTCGCCAGGGCCGCGCGGATGGCCCGGTGCTTGTCGGGCGGGAACAGGTCGAGGATGCGGTTGATGGTCGTGGCGGCGCTGGCGGCGTGGATGGTCCCGAACACCAGATGGCCCGTCTCGGCGGCATGGACCGCCGCTTCAAACGTCTCCACGTCGCGCAGCTCGCCGACCAGGATCACGTCAGGGTCTTGCCGCACCGCATCCTTGAGCGCCTTGTGCCAGTCCCGGCTATCCAGGCCGATTTCGCGCTGGTTGATGTAGGCTTTTTTGTCGGTGAACGTGAATTCGATCGGGTCCTCGATCGTAAGGATGTGCAGAGGTTCCTTCTCGTTGACGTAATCGAGCATCGCTGCAATGGTGGTGCTCTTGCCCGAGCCCGTCACGCCGGCCAGGATCACCAGGCCCTCGGGGAAATTGCACAGTTTTTCGATGCTTTCCGGCAGCCCCAGGTCCTTGAAGCTCGGAATGACGTTGTTGACGCGGCGGGCGACCAGCGACAGTCGATTGCGCTGACGAAACAAGCTTACGCGGAATCGGCACTCGTCCTGGCCGACGACATAGGAGAAGTCGACACCGCCTTCTTCGTCAAGGATCTTGCGATGTTTGGCCGTGAGCAACGGCAGCAGCAAACGCTCCATGTCCTCCTGGGTCAGCGCGGGCACCTGCGTGCGGCGGATGTCGCCGCGCAGACGCATCATCGGCGCCTGGCCGACCTTCAAGTGCAGGTCGGACGCCTCGTGCTTCATGACCATGCGAAACAGCTTGTTGACCTCCGGTTCGCGCGGCGCCTCGGCAGGCGGTTTCGGTCGCTGGACCGGTTCTTCGGCGGTTGCCATCGTCAATCTCCCTCTGTAGGGTGCGTCAAACGCTTAGACCCAGGGGAAGAAATGTGAACCACGGATCGCACGGATAAACAATAAAGAATGTAGCAACGGGCAGAACCCCACTGCCTGCGCTTTTGACTGATCCGTGTTATCGGTGTGATCCGTGGTTTATTTCTTCCTCTGCCTCTTGGGCATTCCACGACTGTGTATGTTGCGGTGCTACGTGGTTCGGATCGAAACTCCGCGTTCCACCAGGTACTTCTTCGTGGCTGGGATCGGGTGCTCGTTGTAGTGGAAGATGCTGGCGGCCAGTGCCGCGTCCGCGTGGCCTTCGGTCAGCACCTGGAACAGGTGTTCCGGCGACCCGGCACCCCCGCTGGCGACGACCGGAATGTGGACCGCATCGGCCACGGCGCGGGTCATCGGCAGATCGTAGCCAGCCTTGGTGCCGTCGGCGTCCATCGATGTCAGCACAATCTCGCCGGCACCCAGTTCTTCCATGCGTCGAGCCCAGGCCACCGCTTCCAGTCCGGTCGGCACGCGACCGCCGTTGATGTGGACTTCCCAGACTTCCCGGCCGTCGCGCTGGACGCGGCGCGGGTCGATGTTGACGACGGTGGCGCAGCGGCCGAACTTGCGCGACACTTCGGTGACCAGTTCCGGCGTTTTGACCGCGGCGGAATTGATGCTGACTTTTTCCGCCCCCGCCTGGATGAGGCGGGTCGCGTCTTCCAGCGTCCGGATGCCGCCGCCGACGGTGAACGGCATGAAGATCTCTTCCGAAACCCGCCGCACCACCTCCAGCATGATGGCACGGCCCTCATGGCTGGCGCAGATATCGAGAAAGACCAACTCGTCGGCGCCGTCCGCTTCATAGCGGCGCGCCACTTCGACCGGATCGCCCGCATCGCGCAGCTGAAGGAAGTTGACGCCCTTGACCACGCGGCCGCGATCCACGTCCAGACAGGGAATGATCCGCTTGGTGAGCATGAATGGCCCGACGGGAATCGTCAGCGATTGACTCCAATGTACGCGCCGGCCGCAGCGCGGTCAACGGCGCGCAAACCCGCCGCTGGCGGCGTAGCACGTTAAACGCACTTCTCCGCCAGCGGCGGGTTTGGTTAGACCAACTCGCTGATCGGGTCGCCATCTTCAAGGAGATACTGCGGCCGACCGCTGAAATCGTTGACGGTCTGCTTCGGATTGATCCCGAAGTGGTGATAGATGGTGCCGAGGACATTCTGCGCATGGAGCGGGCGGTTCTTGGGCCGGGCAGCCTGGCTATCGCTCTCGCCGACGACCTGGCCGGTCTTCAAGCCGCCGCCGGCAAAGAGGGCATAGCCGAGGTCCGGCCAGTGATCGCGGCCGCCCTGGCTGATGCGTGGCGTCCGGCCGAATTCACCCCAGACCAGCACCATCACTTCCTTCTCCAGGCCGCGCTCGTGCAGGTCCGTGACCAGGGCATGAATGGAGCGATCGAGCAACGGCAGCGCGGTGCGCAGGTTGTACCAGATATTGGTGCCGCCGCCGGCCTGGATGACGTTGCCGTGCTGGTCCCAGCTGCCGGCGCGCATCGTGACGACGCTCACGCCCGCTTCGACCAGCCGTCGCGCCAGCAGGAATTGCTCGCTGGGCCAGGGAGAATCCAGCTGCTTGCCCACATAGGCGAACTTGTCATCCTTGTTGCCGTAGCGCTGGCGAACCTTGTCCGGCTCCTTGCTGAGGTCGAACGCTTCACGCGCTTGCTGCGAGGTGATCATGTCGATCGCCCGCGCGGTGTACGTATCGATCGCGGTGAATTCGTTGGCCTGATCCATGTCGCGGCGGAGCGTGTCGAGCTGGCTGGCCAGGCCCTTGCGATCGTGCAGCCGTTGCGTTGTCATGCCGCGCGGCAACGACAGATTGCGCACGCCTTCGCTGCCGGAAGGCGAAAAAGCCCGGTGAGCGGCTCCGAGATACTGCGGGCTCTCGTATGCCGTGGAATCGCCGGCATAATCGAGGCAGACGTAGTGCGGCACCTTGGGATGGCCGCCGTGATAGCGACTGATGACGCTGCCGAACGACGGCCGCTTCGCCGACTTGACGAACCCAGTGTAGACCTCTTCCAGTTCGTGCTGCATCGGCTCGACGAACTGCACGGTGCGGACCAGCGCCAGCTTGTCGGCGATCAATGCTTGCAACGGCATGTGCTCGCAAATGTCGAAGCCGGGGACCTTCGTCTGGATCGGCTTGAATTCGCCGCGGACGCTATCGGGCGCGCCGGGTTTCAGGTCGTACATGTCGATATGGCTGGGACCGCCCGCCAGGCAGATCATGATGATCGCGCGGTGCTTCTTCGTCTCGCCCGCCGCGGCCTGTAGCCGCAGCAAGTTCGGCAGCGACAGGCCGCCCAGCGCTCCCAGTTGCAAGAAGTCACGGCGATTGATCTTGTCGCAAAACGGGCGCTTGGCGCCCCAAAACGTCAGCATGGCGTGCAAACCCCCTTAGGCAGGACCCACGGACGGGCGTCCGCGAGCGGTTGAGGGTTTATCTTGGCGAGTCGGGGGCACCAAATCAACAAGAAATCGGGATTGGACGAGCCCAGGTGCAGGCATTGCACCCAATGGGATATCCCGTTCGTGCCTTCGCCGGCGCCAGACCAGGCACCGATCGCTCATGCAGGTACTTGACAGGCCGTTCGCGGCGCGAGAAAGTACTGTCATCCCGTCGACTACCCCCACTAAAGGACGCTTGCGCGTGCAAACTGACAGCCCGCTGCGGGTACTCGTTGTCGACGACGACCGTGACAACGCGGACACCTTGATCCGCCTCGTACGCTTCTGGGGCCATAGCGCGGCCGTCGCTTATTCCGGCGTCGCCGCCCTCGAGTTGGCGGGCACCTTCCAGCCCAACGCCGTACTTCTTGACCTTGCCATGCCTGGACTCAGCGGCTTTGACGTGGCCCGGAGACTTCGTGAGCGGCCCGAGTTGGATGCGACGGCCCTCATCGCGGTGACCGGGTACGGCGACGAGGAAATGCGCCAGCGCGCCTGGAGGCGCGGCTTTGAATGGTTCCTGCGAAAACCCGCGGACCCCGCCGCGCTGCAGTCACTGCTTGCCGAAGTCGCCGCCCAGGTAGTGGTCCGCACGATCCCCGCGGCCAAGAGGACCAAAAAACTGGCGGTTGTCAGATCGCAGACCCAAAACGGGAGCGTCGAACGGAAAAGCGGCGCCTAGTTGCGGGGCTCGCTGAAATTCGATGTCATGCCAGAATCTCCTTCACCACATGCCCATGCACGTCCGTCAGCCGGAAGTCGCGGCCGCCGAAGCGATACGTCAGCTTCTCGTGGTCCAGGCCAAGCAGGTGCAGGATCGTCGCATGCAGGTCGTGGATCGTGCAGACGTTCTCGACCGCGTGCATGCCCAGCTCGTCGGTCGCGCCGTAGCTGACCCCGCCCTTCACGCCGCCGCCGGCCATCCACACGCTGAATCCTTCGGGATGATGGTCCCGGCCGTCGCGTCCGGGGGAGTGCGGAGTCCGGCCGAACTCGCCGGCCCAGAGCACCAGCGTCTCGTCGAGCAGGCCGCGCGACTTCAGGTCCTTGATCAAGCCCGCGACGGCCTGGTCGGTGTCGAGCGCGTTCTTCTCGTGGCCGGCTTTCAGGTTGCCGTGCTGGTCCCAGGTGCCGTTGGAAGCGCCGGGCGGGCAGTTCACCTCGACAAAGCGGACGCCCGCCTCGACCAGCCGTCGCGCCCGCAAGCACTGCGTGCCGTACAGGCGCTTCGATGCCACCGACGAATCGACGCCATAGAGCTTTTTCGTCGCAGGGGTCTCGCGCGACAGGTCGAGCACGTCCGGCACCAGCGACTGCATTCGATACGCCATCTCGTAATTGCGGATCGCCGCTTCCACCGCGTCGTCGCCGCCCAGGCCGGTTGCGAAGTCCTTGTCTTGCTGGCGGAGCAGGTCGAGCTTGGCCCGTTGCACGCGGCGGTCCTTGTCGGCCGGGACGATGTTGTCGATGGGCGTGCCGTCGGCCTTGAGCATCGACGCCTGGTAGCTGGCCGGCAGGAAGCCGCTGGCGAAGTTCTCCAGACCGCCGCACGGCACCACGTCGAAGTTGAGCACCACGAAACCGGGCAAGTCGCGACTGACGCTGCCGAGTCCGTAGTTCACCCAGGAGCCGAAGCTGGGCCGGCCTGCGTTGTTGACGCCCGTGTGCAGGAGGAGCACGCCGGTCGAGTGCAACGGCAGTTCCGCCTTCATGGAACGGATCACCGCCAGGTCGTCGGCGCACGATGCGATGTGCGGAAAGAGTTCGCTCACCGGCAGGCCGGACTGGCCGTGCGGGCGAAACTTCCATGGACTCTTGAGCCACTTGCGGCCGCCCTTGTATTCCTTGCCGTCGTGCTTGTCGAGCCCCGGCTTGGGGTCGAAGGAATCGACATGCGAGACGCCGCCGTCCATGAAACAGAAGATGACGTTCTTCGCCTTCGGAGCAAAGTGGGGTTTCCGCAATGGGCTGACGTCGGCATAGGCGCGATCGGCCATCAGCGCGGAAAGAGCGACCATGCCAAAGCCGTTGGCAGTGTCCTTGAGCATGGCGCGGCGGGTGAGCGAGGTAGAAGCACGGCCGGGGCAGGCTGCGGAGATACGATTCATGGAAACGCTCCGATATCGCAAACGCTTGGGATGCTCAAGGGATGTAGATGAATTCCTTCACGTTGAACAGGGCGTGGGCCACGTCCTTCCACACGGCCTGGCTCTTCAGCACGCCCTCGACCGGCACGTCATGGAGCCCGGCGAACTGGGCGACGGCCTTTTCAAAACGCTCGCGTTCCGCCGGGGACGGTGGCCGGCTGAAAGTCACCTGGAACATATGATCGAGCCGTTCTCCCGCGGTCGCGTCCGGTCGGGCGACCAACCGCGCTGCCCAGACGCCGGCCTGTTGCAGCACGAATGGGTCGTTCAGCAGCGCCAGCGCCTGGGCCGGCACGTTGGTGACGTCGCGCCGGCCCTGTGGAACCTTGCCGCCGGGAAGGTCGAAGGCACTGAGGAACTTCGGCCCCTCCATCAGGTTGACCTTGATGTAGATGCTGCGCCGGCCGTTGCCGTCGAGCGGACCGGGGAACAGGCGACGGTCGGCGTTCTCCTTCTCGCGGAACGGCTGAATGCTCGGTCCGAACAGCGTGCGGTCGAGTCGGCCAGAGGCGGCCAGGATCGAGTCGCGGATGGCCTCGGCCTCCACGCGCCGGGCGGGGTAGTGATGCAGCAACCGATTGAGTGGATCCACCTCTTGTGCAGCAGGGACAGGTCGGCTCGCCATGCGGAAGGCACGCGACAACACGATGGAGCGGATCAGCTTCTTGACGGACCAGCCGTCCTCGACAAGACGCGTCGACAGGTAGTCCAGCAATTCCGGGTGCGAAGGCTTCTCTCCCATGTGGCCGAAATCGTCCACGGTGCGGACCAGGCCCGAGCCGTAGAGGTGATGCCAGACGCGGTTGGCCATCACGCGTGCGGTCAGTGGGTTGTCCAGCGCGACCAATCGCTCCGCCAGGTCGAGCCGGCCGCTGCCGCGCGGCGTGAAGGTGTCGCGCGGGCCGGCGAGGACCTCCAGGTAGCGGCGCTTCACCTGTTCGCCCGGCTTCAGGCAGTCGCCCCGAACGAAGGTGGACTGCTCGAAACCGCTATCGAAATCGCCGATGCCTGGGACGACGCGCGGCAGCGCCAGATCGCGCTCGGCGACGCGGTACTGCTCGACCAGCTCTGCCAGGCGCGGCGTTTGCTTCATCGAGTTGGCGAGCAAATTGCGGCGGAGCAACCAGTCGAGCCAGCGCACGTCGTCGTCGCTGGCTTGATCGCGCGCCCATGCCTGGATGGCAGCGTCAACCGCGGCGGTGTAGCGGGCGGCGATGTCCGCGGGCGATACCGGTTCCGGTCCGGCCCATAGCGAGCGTAGGTGGCCCAGCTCCGGCTTCGGCGCTTCGCCGTCGTGCAGGACGACACGGGTCACGCCGAAGAACGAACGCGGGTTGGCCGTCGCCTTCTCCCACGGGAGCTTGTAATTCTCCTTGTCGCCGCCCAGGGCGCTGAGCTGGTCGGGAAACTTCGGGTTGTCGAACATCGTCATCAGCTCGGCGTAGGTGCGCAGCTCGCCGCGCGCCTCCGGCATCTCGAAGGTCACCCACTGCAAGCGGTCGGTCGTCAGGGCTCGGTAGTTGTGATAATTGAGCTGGCAGTTGTTCGACACCAGTCGGACGGCACTGCTGCGCTGGCCCATGACCTGGAAACTGATGCTCTTTTTTCCGGCCGGCAGCACGGGGGAACGGAGAGTGCCGTTGAGCTTGTCGGAGAGCGAATGGGTGAAGGCGCCGGCGGGAAGGACGGCCTTGACCACGCTATCTCCGTCGGGCGCCACGGTGAAGTCGCCGCTGCGCGAGAGGCCATCGTCCAGGCCCTGGCCGGTCGTACGCCAGGGACCGAGGTCGCGGCGGAAGTCGGCGAAGGAGACGAAGCGCTTCTCGTTCGCCTCCGTCCGCTGCCGATCCTCATTCGTGTAGCGCTCCGCGATCTGCTTCCACGCGGCCGGGAGTGCCTTTTGCTTTGCCGCGTCCCCAGCAAGGGCCAACCAGGGCGCTGCAGGGTCTTCCATGGACGGCTTGTCGTGCTTCAGTGCGGCGATCCAGTGGCCCAACCGGGCGGCATCGAGCCCCTTCGCCAGTTCGGCCGCATCCGCGCGCTGGGTCCGGGCCGCTTCCGCAGCGAGCAGGTAGCGTCCGACGTCCTTGACGTCGCGCTGCCATAGTTCGGCCAGTTCCTTGCGCAAGGCAGGCTTCGTGTCCTGCAATCGGCGCTTGGGCACGGCATTCACTTCAGGCGCATCAATGGTGTGGGTGACCAGGCGGGAGCTGCGCAGGATGCCGAGCAGCGCGTAATAGTCCTTGGTCGACACTGCGTCCAGCTTGTGGTCGTGGCAGCGCGCGCAGGCCACGGTCGTCGCCTGGAACGCCTTGGTCAGCGTGTCCAGCTGGTTGTCGACCAGGTCGAAGCCGATCTGCCGGAACTCGATGCAATCGTCGTGATTGACTTCGCCGAAACGGTAGAACGCGGTGCCGATGACCGATTCGTTGATCTGTTCCTTGCGGTTCTGGCGCGGGTTGGGCAGCAGATCGCCGGCGATGTGTTCGCGCACGAACTGGTCGTACGGCACATCGTCGTTGATGGCCCGGATCAGGTAATCGCGATAGCGCCAGGCGTGGTGAACCTCGTAGTTCCACTCGTTGCCGTGCGTCTCCGAGAAACGGACCACGTCGAGCCAGTGCCTGGCCCAGCGCTCGCCGAAGTGGGGCGACGCGAGCAGCCGATCCACGAGCTGCTCGTACGCCGCGGGCGAATCGTCCTTGACGAATGTTTCGACTTCTTCAGGCGTGGGCGGCAGACCGGTGAGGACCAGGTTCAGTCGGCGCATGAGCGTGCGCTTGTCCGCATGCCCCGCAGGCTGCAGGCCGGCCTGTTCCCAGCCTGCGCGAAGGAAACGATCGATGGGATGCGCCGACCAGGCGCCATCCTTCACCACGGGGATCCCTGGTTTGCGCACCGGCTGGAGGCTCCACCAGGTGCGGCGCGTCCGCAGGACCTCCTCCCATGACGCCGCGGTCATGATGGTCGTCGCCTTGGCGCGCGGGTCGGGGGCGCCCATCTTGACCCACGCTTCCAGGTCGGCGATGACGGCGGCCGGCAGCTTGTTCTTCGGCGGCATGCGCAACTCGTCCTGGTGCCGGACCGCTTTGATCAGCAGGCTTTCGTCCGGCTTGCCCGGCACGATGGCTGAACCACTTTCGCCGCCCTTGCGCACGCCGTCGCGGCTGTCGAGCAGGAGGTCGCCCTTCGCCTTGTTGGCCGCGGCCGAGTGACAGGAGTAGCAGTGCTCGACCAGGACCGGGCGGACCTTCTTCTCGAAGAAGTCGATGTCCGCGTCGGACGATGCTGCGTTGTCAGCCCCCGGAGCGTCCGCGCTGAGAACAGCAAGAGTAGGCAAGAGAGCCAGCAGCAGGAGGGAGGTTCGCATGAATGCTCCTCTGGTGGGAGTTCGAGGCGATTCGGCCTAGGCGCGGCGCTTACCGACGGCCGGCGGTGCTTGCAAATCGCGCAGCAGGCTGTCGTAGGCCATGCTCAGGTGCTGGCGCATCTCCGTTCGGGCCTGCTCGACGTTGCCGGCCACCAGGGCCGCGTAGATGGCCGCGTGCGAGCGGTCGGTCTGGCCCCGGCGCTCGCGCGGCCGCGGCACGTTGTTCAGGTGGGACCGCAGCCGTTCCATCAGCGTGTGCTGCATGGCGAACAGCACCGCGTTGCCCGCCAGCCGGGCGATCTCGATGTGAAAATGAATGTCCTGCTCGACGTACTCCGTCCGCGGCGCGTGGTCGGGCAATTCGATCATTGCCTCCAGGGCACGGCGCACCGGCAGCAAGTCTTCCAGGCGGCGCCGCTCCGCCGCGCGGCCGACCAGCTCGATTTCAATCAGTCGGCGCGCGTCGAGGACATGAAACAGATTGTCGGCCGCCGAAACCAACCCCTCCATCGGCAATGCAGGAGGCAAATTGACGCCTGCAGGAATGGCCCGCACGAATGCACCGGCACGCGGCAGCACGCGCACCAGGCCGGTGGCCTGCGCCCGCAGCAGTGCGTCGCGCACGGTCGTCGGCTTCGCGTCCAGTTGCTCGGCCAGCTCGCGGATGGAAGGGAGCTGGTCGCCGACTTTCAGGCCTCGTTCCTGGATCACCCCGCGCAGCGCTTGCACAACGTCCTCGGCAGAGTCCGGGCGGGCGAGGATCGTTGCAGTCGTTTTGCCGTTCACCAGATGCCTCCCGACGGAAATCAGTGATAATCAGATTGATAATCACTGCGCGCCCGATCGTCAAGGAATAACGCTGAAACTTATGATTCTCTTGACAATGGCGCACGGCTTCCTAATTCAGTGATAATCAGATTGATAATCACCGATTGCCCGAGGTTGTCATGAAAACTGCCGCTCTCCGCAGCCTGCGCCGCAGGCTCGCCGCCGACCAGCCGGTCTTTGGCCTGTGGATCACCCTCGAAGCACCGAGCATCACCGAGATGGCGGTGGCGCTCGGTCTCGACTGGGTGGTCATCGACGCCGAGCACGGCCACCTCGACTGGAAAGAGGTCGTGGAGCACGTGCGGGCCACGGTGCGCAGCGACACGGTGGCCCTCGTGCGCCTGGCGGAGTTGAACGTCGCCCTGGTCAAGCGGGCGCTGGACGTCGGAGCGGATGGCGTCGTGATTCCGTGGGTGGAGTCGGCGGAGCAGTTGCGGCAGGCCGTCGCCTTTGCCCGCTATCCGCCGGAAGGCGTGCGCGGCATCGGCGGCGAGCGGGCCACGGCATGGGGCCAGTGCCTGGCGGAACACACCGCCGAGGCCAACGAGAACGTCCTTGTGGTACCGATCATCGAGACCGTGCGAGCCGCCGCCGAGGTGCCGGCCATGAGCGCCGTCGCGGGCGTCGACCTGTTCTACTTCGGGCCGGCCGACTACTCCGCTTCGGCCGGTTTTCGCGGGCAGTGGGAAGGGCCGGGCATCGCCGCGCAATTGCTCGCACTGAAGGACACGTTGCGAAAGGCCGGTAAGCACTGCGGGATCCTGGCCACCAGCAGCGAGGATGCGGTCCGGCGCCGCGAGCAGGGCTTCCGCGCCATCGGCCTGGGCATGGACGCTGGTCTGCTTCTCCGCGCCTTGCACGAAAGCCTCGCCGCCGTCGGACGCGATCGACCGCTGCGCGCCAGCCTGGCGCCGGTCGAACCGCCACCCACGCCACTGGCTCGGCCGCCGGAAGCCCTTCGGCCGGACCGGATGGAGGTGATGAACAACACCGGGGCCGGGCCACAGGCGCCGATCGATCGGGGCGTCGTGTTCGATTGCCTCGTCGGGCAGCATAACCAGGCGCGTCGCCTGACGACCGGCCTGGTCACGTTTGCGCCGGAGGCACGGCTGCCGTATCACACCCATCCGTTCAGCGAGTCGATCACGTTGCTGCGCGGCCGAGTCCTCGTGGAAGTGGAGGGCCGCGGCTACGAACTGAGCCCGCTCGACAACGTGGTCGTACCGCGCGGCCTGGCCCACGCCGTTCGCAACCTCGCGGCGGGAGAGGAAGCCATCCTGCACATTGCGATGGCAAGCGATCAGCCGACACGCACGCTCGTCGAACCGGTCTTCGTGTGCCAGCCGATGCCGTCCGCATCCACCGGCCGACCTGGGGCCGAACGCGTTAATCGTTTGCGATCAGCGCCACGCTGTGCGGCGGGACCGAACACTGAATTCATCGATTGCTTCAACGAGGAACTGCTGCCCGGCCTCGAAATAAGCGGTGGCTATGGGCTGTTCCATCCCGGCGGCCGGCTGCCGGCCCACGTGCATGATTTTGACGAGTCGATCTGCATCATCGAGGGAACAGCCACCTGCGTCGTCGAGGGCCGGCGCCATACCCTGGCGAACTGCTCCACGGCACTGGTCCCGCGCGGCCGTGTGCATTACTTCCGCAACGACTCGGCCGAACCGATGGCGATGCTCTGGGTCTATGCGGGACCGCAGCCAGAGCGCATCCTGGTCGACGAACGCTGCGCGACCGTGGAAGGTGGGCCGTGGTCATGAAGTCGACCTTTCGCGTGGCGCTGACGGGCGATTTCCACGATGCCGCGGGGCAGCTGTGCTACCGCGACATCGGGCTGTCACTGCTCGAAGGCGCCGATGGCATCGAGGTGCAGCGATTCGCGGAGCACCGGCCGGAGATCGGGCCGGAGCAGTTGCACGGCATCCACGGAGCCATCGTGTTGACGCCGCGGGTGACGGCGCGCAGCCTTGCGGGCAACGCCGATCTCCTCGCCATCGGCCGCTTTGGCGTCGGCTACGATAGCGTGGACGTGCCGGCCTGCACCGCGGCCGACGTATTGCTCTTCATCACGGCCGGGGCCGTCGATCGCTCGGTGGCCGAGGCGACCGTGGCATGGATGCTGGCGCTGACGCACCGGGTGCGGAGCAAGGACCGCCTGGTGCGCGAAGGCCGCTGGCATGAACGCAATGCCTACATGGGCTGCGAGCTGCGCGGGCGAACGCTCGGCGTCATCGGCTTTGGCGGCATCGGACGGGCGGTGGTTCGCATGCTGGCTCCTTTCGGCATGAACCCACCACTGGTGTTCGATCCGTTCGCCCCCGCGGAGTTGGTGGCCAGCATGGGCGCTCGCCTGGCGACGCTCGACGAGTTGCTGGCCCAGGCCGATTTTGTCTCGATCCATTGTCCACTGACCGAGCAGACGCGCAATCTGGTGTCGTCCCGTGAGCTGGCGATGATGAAACGCGACGCGTACCTCATCAACACGGCCCGCGGCGGCATCGTCGATGAGGAGGCGCTGTATGCGGTCCTGGCGGAGGGCCGCATCGCGGGGGCAGCGCTCGATTGCTTCCTTGGCGAACCGCTAACGGCGCCCCCGCGCTTCGCCGAGCTGGAAAACGTGTTGCTTGCGCCCCACGCCATCGCCTGGACGCACGAGATGTTCCGCGACATCGGCACGGCCGCCTGCCAGGGAATGCTCGACCTGGCCCGCGGCAAGAAGCCGGCCGGCGTCATCAACCCGGAGGTCTTCGAGCGGCCCGGGTTTCGACGGAAGTGGCAGCAGTGGACGGCGCGCGGATAGCCACTCCCTCCCCGTCGCAGCCACCGTGAACCAGCTCCGCGGGAAGCGGTTGTCCTCACCCCTCGTGGTCACTATCATTGGCGGCATGGAAACGCTTCCCGAGACCATCCTGCAGTTCGGCGCCGGCAAGTTCTTTCGCGCTTTTGCCGACTTGTTGATCCACCAGGCCAACGAGCAAGGCCAGAACGTGGGCCGCATCGTTGTCGTGCAGTCCACCGGCGATGATCGCGCCGGCCTCTTGAACAGCCAGAAGGGACGCTATCACGTCCTGATTCGCGGCCTGTCCGAAGGGCAGACCGTCGATCGCGTCGAGGAATCCGCCAGCATCAGCCGTGCCCTGGTTGCCACCCAGCAGTGGGACGATATCGTTGCCCTGGCCCGCTCACCGCAGCTGCGGTATATCATCTCGAACACGACCGAGGTGGGTTATAACCTCGATCCGACCGATACCGTCACGTCGCGGCCGCCACGTTCGTTCCCGGCGAAGCTCCTGCTGATCTTGCAGGAGCGCTTCAAAGCTGGCCGGGCGGGCGTGACGATCATTCCGTGCGAGCTCTTCGAGCGCAATGGCGAAAAGCTTCGCGACCTGACGCTTGATTTGGCGACGTCCTGGCACCTTCCCGAGTCGTTCAAGCAGTGGCTGCGAAGCGAATGCGTGTGGCTGGACACGCTCGTCGATCGCATTGTCGCCGCTCGACCGACCGAGCATCCGCTGCTGGCGACCGACGCGCTGTTGACGGTGGCGGAGCCCTATGCCTTGTGGGCCATTCAGCTCAAGGACGGCGCCGGACCATTCATCCGGCACCCAGCGGTGGTGCGCACTCCGGACGTTCAACCATACTTTTTACGGAAGGTCCGCATCCTGAATGCCGCGCACACGGCCATGGTGGGCAAGGCGCGGGCACGCGGAATCCTTACCGTGCGGGAGGCCGTGCTCGATGCGGAGATCGGCGACTGGCTGGGTTGCCTGTTGTTCGAGGAGGTCGTGCCGACGGTGGCCGACCGAGTGGACGACGCCGCGGGCTTTGCGCGTCTGACTCTGGAGCGGTTCCGCAATCCTTTCATCGAGCACAAGTTCAGCGACATCGCCATGTATCACGAGGCGAAAGTCAAGATTCGCCTGCGAACCACGCGCGAGGAATACACGGCGAAGTTCGGCCATCCGCCGAAGTTGCTGGACGAAGCGATTGTATCAGCCACCTAGATTTTTTCACGCTCTCCGCAGGCTTGATTCGCGATGGTGCGGAGCGTAAGGTATATGGGGTCCAAAATTGCCGGAGTGGCGGAATTGGCAGACGCGCCAGGTTGAGGGCCTGGTTCCATTTACTTGGAGTGCAGGTTCAAGTCCTGTCTCCGGCACTTTGCAGGGCAAGAAGTTACGTCAAAAGCGTGATTCCTTGCCCTTTTTACTTCCCGTTGCTTTTCCGTTATCTTTCCGCCAGCCATTTCACCTCCTCAAAGACGCGCACCCTAATGCCCACGTTCGGCTACCAGACGGGTTCCTGCTGCGCGCGGAGTTCGTGCCGGGCTCGAACTTCTCGCTGGCTGAGCAGTTCAGGGCCTCGTGGGACCGCCCAACGGTGCGGGCAGCTGGACCGTGATGCTGCACTGGCCGATGGGCAAGAAGGGTGAACTTGGGCACCGGACCGGCGTCTGAAAACTTGCCGTGCCCGATGACCGCAAAGCCGGGGTCCAGATTAAACCGGACGAGTTCGTGGCGGAGTTTCTGAAGCCCGATTTCATCGAGAAGCCACCCAAGAACTACCGCTGGAACTATATCACCGTCATTCATGCTAAGTGGCACCGCTCCTTCTTCTACTTCATCACCACGTTTCGCGGCCCCCGAGGCATTACGACGACCATCGAGGCCCCCTTCACCCAACTGGAGTTCGTCGGCAACCGCCCCCGTCAACCTGGCTTACATGCGGCACTCGGACAAGTGGTGGGAGGTCTACCAGGGCCTCACGGTGGACGAGTGCCCGAAGACCATCCGGGAAGAGCCGATCTTCCAGCCGGTGAAGATTTGAGCGGCTGGACTCGCCACTCATGGTACGATTGAGTTTTCGCCTGCCGGTGCATCGTGCCGATGTGAGGGCCAGCCATGCCAAAGAACAAGGGCCACTCCCATGCGCTGCGGCAACTTGCCGAGGAGGTCATCGGGCGGATCGCTGAGGAGTTCGACCTGCCCGAAACCGAGCGGCGGGACTGTGTGACCGCCCTGGTGCGGCAGTGGATCAGCTACGATGGCCATGCTACTTTCTTCGTCGTCGGCCAACAGGTCAATTTCCCCCTGCGCTACACGCCTCTAGGCAAGCCCTGTTGCCTTCCTGCGCCGGTCCTGACCGACTGGACGCCGGTGCTGACAGGCGACTGGAAGATCAGCGAAGACGACCTGCCCTCAATCTTCGAGCAGCTCAACCGGGGCCAGAGCGCCGAAGTTACCAATACCGACGGCATCCCGCTGCGACTTTCGGTCAACCCGAAGGAGCAGCGGAGCCGCGTCGAGCCGCTGGTCAAACAGGAAGTCCCGGCGGGGACACCGTGGAACTACCACAAGGCCGCCACGGTGGCGCTGTCAAGCCGCTTCGGGCCGGTGCTGGACGAGGAGGAGAGGGACGCCTTGGCCTGTTCGCTGGCCCGCCAGTGGCAGAAGTATGGTGGCGTGGCCTCTCTGTTCGTCGAAGGCGATGTGGTTTTCTTCTTCTTCAAGGAGGAGAGCGAGGATCGCTGTGGGGTGTCGAGTAAGCGGGCGCCGGGAGTGATCGAACCGCTGCTTCGTTCGTTGGGCTTTGCGCCCGAGGCGATCCCCGAAGTGATTGTCCGGCTCAATCTAGACCAGGATATCCCCTTCACGGACAGCCAGGGGCGGCACTGCATGCTTTGGAACGATCCCAGGGCGGGACAGGTCCAGGTGAAACGGTTTGGAGGCGAGCCAGCCCACTCACCGCTGCTGTTCTGTCCGAGCTGCACGGCAGTCTTGAAGCCCTGGCAGCCGGACGACCGGCAGCGGACCTGTCCACAGTGCGGGCTGTCGGTGCCGGGCGGGTGATTCCTGCTGCCCAGCAACTTCAATGGGGGCCTGTGGCGAATCCCCAGGAACGACAACAAGCCCCAGATGCTCGACCAGCATAGGGACGTGCGGCGAATGGCGGCGAGTCCATTTTGCTTGCGCCTCCTGGGTTTGGGTGCAGCGCGTTGCGCAGGCCCAAGGATCTCATCGGAGCAGCGCCGTTACCGGCTTGGCTTTCTCATCCACCCGGGCGATCGGCTGGCCATCGGGCTTGATCTTGTGATCGCGTGAATAATTGATGCCGAGCATTTCGCAGATCGTTGCCACTCCAACGACCTCGGCCCCTTCCTTGTCGGTTTCGCCGATGATGCGACCGCCCTTGACGCCGCCACCGGCCAGGACCGTGGTCCAGGCTTTGGCGTAATGATCGCGGCCGGCGTTCTTGTTGATCCTGGGGGTCCGCCCAAACTCTCCCATCACGACCCAGCAAGCCTCGGCTGTCCAGGTCGGCGATCAGGGCGGACATGCCCTGGTCGATGGGGGGCACCAACGTCTTGAGTGCGGTGAAATTGTTCAAGTGCTGTCCCACGAGCCCGGAGCATTGAGCTCCACGAAGCGCACCCCAGCCTCAACAAGTCGTCATACACCAGCCGCTGATGCTCGGTCCCCAGCCCCCGGCCCCTGTGCGCTGGGCGGCCCCGCCGAGCTGGGCGGAGTTCGGCAGCTCCGCGTGCGGGTTCCGAACCCGCCGCTTCGCCAGTCGCGTCGGGAAGGGTCGTGCGGTTTCCACTCGGTCCGTCTTTTTCGGCCGGCGCCGGTCTGTTATACGCCGCCCTGCGGAAAGGCTGGGCTTCCCGGCAGAGACGCGCGCGGTCTGGTTTTCCGCGGTCTCGGGAGGGCGGCCCGCATGGATGGAATGGCCTGGATCGGGCAGTTCTGGCTGACCACGTTGACGTGGCTGATCGGACTGGCTGCGGCTTTCGGCCTGCTCGCGCGGTTGATGCCGTGCAACCCCGGCATGTACTGGTGGAAGTACCGGCGTGGCGCCATCACCGACGCGGTCTACTGGCTGGTCGTACCGCTCGTGCTGCGCGTCCTCAGCACCCTGATGCTGGCGGCGGGCATCGTGTTCCTCCGCGGCGGCCAGAGGCCACACTGGCTTCCCGCGCAGGGCTGGCCACTGTGGCAGCAGTGCATGGCGATCCTGCTCCTCCAGGACGTGCTGCTCTACTGGATTCATCGGCTCTTTCACAGGGACGGCGCCTGGAGGTTCCATGCCGTCCACCATTCCGCGACCGTGCTCGATTGGACCTCCACCGCCCGCTTCCACCCCGTCAACCATCTGCTGGCGTTCAGCCTGGCCGACGTGGTCGTGCTCCTGCTCGGCTTCGGGCCGGAGGCGCTGGTCGTGCTGGCGCCATTCAACCTGCTCTACTCCGCCATGGTTCACGCCAACCTGAACTGGACGTTCGGGCCGCTGCGTTTTCTGTTCGCCAGCCCCGTCTTTCATCGCTGGCACCACACCATGCGCGAGGAAGGGATCGACAAGAATTTCGCGGCGACGTTTCCAATCCTCGACGTCGTTTTCGGCACCTTCCACATGCCGCGCGGCCGACTGCCGGACGAATTCGGCAACGGCGAGGCCGACTTTCCTGAAGGATTTTGGGGCCAGTTTCTGCACCCGTTCCGCTCGGACGACGTCAGTCCGCAAGCTCGCCGCCGGACTCGCGTCATTCGTGTTGCAAGCATCCTGGGACTTGCCGGACTGCTCTGCGGCGGGACGTATGGCACACTCCGGCTTGCCGAGCAGGACCGGCAGCAGACCGACGCGGCCCAACAACACCGGCACGAGCAGCGAGCACGGCACGCGTCGGAACTCAGCCAGGCGGCGAAGGCATCCCCCCTGGAATCTCCGGTTTTCTGCAAAAAATAGTAGTTGATAGGGGAGCACTCCAGTTTTTGCGGGGGCCCCAAGGACCGGCCGTGCAGGTCGCTGGCGTAAACGATGGC
>JAIEMG010000236.1 GCA_019752375.1 Gemmataceae bacterium
TCTCCGAATGGCCGAAAACCTTGTTTTTCCCGTGTAGGATTGCTGTTTCCCTTGTAGAAAACGCAGTTGCACCCAATATCAATCATCACCCGCCGAGCCCAGGGTGCATCGCCCGCGGAGACCTGCATGACAGACAATAGAGAAGACCTTTGCACGATCGAAGACGCGCTGGCCGAGTTGCGGGCTGGCCGCATGATCGTCCTGGTGGACGACGAGAACCGCGAGAACGAAGGCGACCTGGTCATTGCGGCCGAGTCCGTGACGCCCGAGGCCATCAACTTCATGATGCGCAACGGCTGCGGCCTGGTCTGTCTGGCCATGTCGCACGCCATCTGTGACCGACTCCAGCTGGAACCAATGCCGGGACACAACGTCGATCCCACCGCGACGCCGTTTACTCCGTACATCGACGCCCGTACGGGTATTACGACCGGGACCTCCGCTTTTGATCGCGCCCGCACCGTGCAGGTGGCGATCGACGAGCGGAGTACGTCCAACGACCTGATCCGCGGCAAGGGGCACGTGCCCGGCTTACGAGCCCGCGAAGGCGGCGTGCTGGTCCGCGCCGGACACACCGAAGGCAGCGTCGATCTTGCCCGGCTGGCGGGGCTCAAGGAAGCCGCGGTGGTCTGCGAAGTGGTCAATCCGGACGGCCGCATGGCCCGGCTGTCTGATCTCCGCACGTTCTCCCGGCAGCACGGCCTCAAGATGTGCACCATCGAGGACATCATCAAGTATCGCCGGCAACGTGAGAAGCTGGTGCGCCGCGAGTTGCACGTCAAGCTGCCGACCGCCCACGGCGAGTTCGACCTGTTCGCCTACACCTCGGTGGTCGATCTGGAACCGCACCTGGCCCTGTGCGTGGGTGGTGTGGGCGAGGAAGTCCTGGGTGTGGTACCCGAACAGCAAGAGCCCGTGCTGGTGCGCATTCACAGCCAGTGTCTGACCGGCGACATCTTTGACAGCCTCCTGTGCGACTGCGGCTCGCAATTGCACCAGGCGATGCACCAGGTCCGCGACGCCGGCAAGGGCGTCGTGCTCTACATGCGCCAGGAAGGCCGCGGCATCGGCCTGTTGCCGAAGCTCCAGGCCTACAAGTTGCAGCAGGAGGAGGGCATGGACACCGTCGAGGCCAACCACCGCCTCGGCTTCGGCGCCGACTTACGGCACTACGGCATCGGCGCGCAGATTCTCTCCGACCTGGGCGTGCGACAGATCCGCTTGCTGACGAACAATCCAAAAAAGGTCGTCGGCCTGGACGGTTACGGCTTGCGCATTGTTGAACGCGTGCCGATTCAGGTAGCGCCGAACCTGCGGAATCAGCGTTACTTGAAGACCAAGAAGGAAAAGCTGGGGCACTTGCTGGACGAGATGGAATAGCATCACACCGCGGCTGGTGCATCATGCCTGGACCTGTCGACAACACGCTCAAGCACCTGACGGAGTTATCCGCGCCGGACTGGGTCGTGCGCGGCGGTTGGTCGCCGGCACCGGCCACTCTGATCGACGCCGACATTGCCACGATCAGTGGAGCCAGCGACAAGGTCATCCGCGTGACCGGGCCGCCCGACTGGCTTCTGGCGGTTGATTTTCAGACCGGCCACGATGCGGTCGCCAAACTCGCCGACCTGTTGCTGTATAATAGCGCACTGTTCAAGCGTCATCGCTTGCGCGTGCGCAGCCTGCTGGTCCTGGTGCATCCGGGCGCCGACTCGCCCCAACTCACCGGGCTCTACGAACGCGGCTTCCCCAATGAAGCGTTCGACGTGGCCCTTCGTTATCGGGTCGTGCGCGTGTGGCAAGTGCCGCCGTCCCAATGGCTATCAGGTGGACTGGGGCTGCTGCCGCTCGCGCTGCTCGGTGATGCCGAACCGACGCAGTTGCCCACGATCGTCGCCGAGATGAAACAGCGCCTGGACCAATCGCCGTCCAGCCAGGCTCGGGACCTGTGGTCCGCGGCCTATTTGCTGATGGGCCTGCGATACGAATCCGCCTTGATCCATTCTTTGTTGCAAGGGATCCCTGCGATGCGAGAATCTACGACGTACCAGGCGATTCTCCAAGAAGGCAAAGCCGAAGGCAAAGCCGAGGAAGCTCGAAACATTCTTCGGTTGCTCGGACACCACAAGTTCGGCGAGCCGCCAGCGGAGGTGCAGTCGGTCCTGGACGGTGTGAACGATCTCCACCGGCTGGAGGAGTTGACTGTCCGCGTCATACACGCAGCCAGCTGGCAAGAATTGTTGGGGCTGACTGGACCCCGCTGACGTTCGATTGAATGGATTCAATTTCCCGATGTGACCCGGGCCGCCGCACCTACTCCGGTGGTGGCATCTGTCCTGGCCCGGTCCGTACCTCGACGCCAGCGAGTTCCAGATGAACCTGCGCAATCCGCCAGCGGCCGCTTCGTCCGGACGGGGGCAATGCCAGGTTGCCGTCGTTCTCGGCGATGGCACGCGTGACGAGAGGCTGATTGCTCGCCACAACCAGGTAGCCCTCACCGCGCAGCTTGGAACCGATCGTCAGTTCAAAGGGTTGAAAGAACTTCACCTCGTCGCCGTTGATTTCCCAGCGCCGCGCCAGGTGCTGGCTCTCCTCCATCACATGGAAGTTGACCATCGGCGAACGGACGCCGCGAAAGCGCGATCGCAGAGCCTTAACAATCTCGTCGCGAGCCTTCGGATCGGCCGTTAGGTCCTGACTACGAACCAGCGCGCCGGAGGCGAACTCGCGAAACCCCAACAGGAACAGGTCGCGCGTCAACTCAGGGTCAGCGAGAATGGCGTAGTTGGCCAGGGCCGAGACCGGCTGACCGTCCGTGGGCGCCAGGGCGGGAAGGAGCAAGTGCTCACGGTAGCGCTTGCTCACGGATTCGCGCCCGTTGGGCGGTATCGTCTCGAGGTAGGCTTCTTCGCGCTGGCCCTGGTTTAGTTTCTTGGCCCAGTCGGCGGCAAAGCGGCGGCTGTCCAGATGCAGCTTGGCCATCAGCATGCCACGCGGCGTCGGACTTGCGTCCAGCACGCGGGCCTCGCTCATGACGATGTGCCATTGGCGACGCTTGCCTTCCTTGCTGTCCACCCCGCGCACCGGCACGGCCACGTCGAAAACGGCTTCGGGAGTAGTGATGCGATACGATTGCTCGACCAGATAGCCGGGCGCGCTGCCGCCGTGATAGTCGAGCCGGCGCACGCCCTGCGATTCGATCTGCGCCTGCTCACCGGCCTGCCGCACCAGCTGGACCAGGTCATGATCGAAGAAGAGCGGCAGGTTGCCCTTCTGGCCGCGGTCACCCCAGAAGTGCCGGGCCTTCATCGCCTGCTGAATCGGCTCGAATTCCTTGGGATTGCTCCGCAGCTTGTCCTGTAATTCCGGATCGTTGAGGTCGAAGCGCTTGTCGCGGTAGATGGGTTCGAGGGCGTTCCAGAAGGCGGCATAGGCATCCACGTCGGAATTACCGCTCTTGCGAAGTTGCGCAAACCAGGCGTCGGTGAAGTCGTTGGCTTGCTTGCGCAGCGCCAGCTCGTGGCCAACGCGCCAACCGCCATAACAGAGAGCGGGCAACACGGCAAGCCACAAGCCATACCGCGCCAGCTTGATGCCGGCTCGCGTGCCCTCGGAACGTGTAACCTGCATCCAGCCGAGCGCGGAGAGGACCGTCGCGAGTGCCGGCAAGACGAACCAGCCGATGGAGAGCAGGAGCGGGTCGCCCTTGTAGAGGGCAACGATGGCGGCGACCGAAAGCCCCGCAAAAAACAGGACGGCCAAACCGAAGCCCACGGCGGCCAGGCCTGAGAGGGGACGATAGACCGGAGATGGGTCGGCGACGGGAGCGGCCGGCGCCGGCATGGGCTCGCGCATGGGTGTCCCAGTGCGGACCGCGGGTTGCGGAGTCCATGGCCCGCAACCCGCCAAAGCAGTCAATCGCCGCTGCTGTCCATCAACATGGCGCCGCGCGCGGCATCACTCAGGCTTCCCTCGCGCGTCTGCACGGTGCCGGACATGTCCAGGTAGATCTTGTCCTGGAGGATTTCTTGAATGACGATCGCCATCTTGTCGGTGCTGGCCATGTTGACCAGCGGCTTGGCCCCGGTGTTCAGCGCCACCATGCGCTTTTGAATCAGCGTGGAGAGCTTGAAGCGCCCGCCGACCTTGTTCACGATGCCTTCTTCTTTCAATTCATCCAGCATGTTCTTCCCTCGGAAAGTGACGTCCACGAAGCCCTGCAACTCGCTGACGGTGGAGTCGAGGTCATCGTTGATCACTTGAAAATCGTACTCTCCCGCCCGATCCAGCTCGCGCTGCGCCGCCGCCAGGCGTCGCATGAGCGTCTCTTCCGTTTCGCTGCCGCGCTTCCGGAGCCGTTCTTCCAGCACTGCCAGCGACGTCGGTCGCAGAAATATCGACACGTTGTCAGGACATTTCCGCCGGACCGCCGCAGCGCCTTGCACGTCCACGTCGAGAATGACGCCGATCCCCTTCGCTCGGAACGGCTCCACCTCGCTGCGTAGCGTGCCGTAGTAATTGCCGTAGACTTCGGCCCATTCCAGAAAGCCGTCGGCCTGCCGCTCCTGCTCGAACCGCTCGCGTGTCCAGAAGTGGTAGTTGACCCCGTCCACTTCGCGATCGCGCCGCGGTCGCGTCGTGGCCGACACCGACAACCGCAACGAGTCCGTGTGCTTCAGCACCCGATCGATGACGGTGGATTTCCCACTGCCGCTTGGACCGGACAGGATGATGAGCGGCCCTATCATTTAGTGGTCAGTGGTCAGTGGCCAGTGGTCAGTGGTCGCTTCCGGCTAACCACTGACCACTGGCCACTGACCACTCCTCATTCCACGTTCTGAACCAACTCCCGGATTTTTTCCAGTGTTCCCTTGATTTCGACGACGTGCCGCGAGATTTCCACGTCGCTAGCCTTGGAGCCGATGGTATTGGTTTCGCGGAACATCTCCTGCGTCAGGAACTCCAGCTTGCGGCCCGCGCTTTCGGGTTCCTTCAGGAACTCCTGAAACTGATCGAGGTGGCTGGACAGGCGGACCACCTCTTCCGCGATGTCGCTGCGTTCGGCGAAGATGGAGACTTCCTTGATCAGTTCACTACGGTCGATCTTCACGTCCAGTTCGCCCAGGAGCTTTCGGATCCGTTCGTGCAGCCGGTCACGGTAGGCGTCCACGACGCCCGGGGCACGGCGCCGGATCTCGGCCAGCTGGGCAGCGATGAAGTCGCGATGCGCAAGCATCTCCTGCGCCATCGCCCGGCCTTCTTCCTGACGCATCGTCTGTAGTTTGCGCAACGCCTCTTCGAGCACCTTCTGAAACAACGGCCACTCGTCTTCGAGCGCGTGGGGCGTCGCTCCGGGCTCTGGAACGACACCAGGCAGGGCAAGCATGGGGCCGAGCCAGGTGTCCGACGTATCGCGCAGCCCCATTTCGGAGCAGACGCCGCGCAACTGGGTGAGATAACTCCGCAAAGCCGTCGCGTTGACCCGGTAGTCCTGGGCGGCGTATTGCCGCTCGCAGCGCAGGTGAACCTGGACCGTGCCGCGCCGCACCGATTGGCGGATGACCTTCTCGAATTCGGGTTCCAGGAGGTGATACGGCTCGGTAGCGCGGAGGGTGATTTTAAGATAGCGATTGTTGACCGAGCGCAGCTCGATGCCCAGCGTCAGGGCGTCGCTCTGGTAGTGGGCCTCGCCGTAGCCGGTCATGCTGAGGAGCACGCGAACCTCGCTGGGGGTAAGAGAGTGCGAGAGTGGATGAGTGAGCGTGCGAGACCGCAAATCCGGCTCTCGCGCTCTCACTCATCCACTCTCGCACTTCCCAATCGCCCGATTGGAAGCGGTTACTTGGTTTCTTCCTTGGCGCCGAAGCTGCTCGAGCTACCCGCGGACGCGCCGGCGCTCTGGACGATCTTGACCTGAATCATGAGCATGATGATCCAGGCCGCAGCGACGCCGATCGTAATGCGTGTAAACGTATCGCCCGCGCGCGAGCCGAACGGGCTGGAGCCGCCGACGCCACCAAAGGCACCGGCCAGGCCGCCGCCCTTGCCGCGCTGGATCAACACGAGCAGGATTAGAAAGACGCCGAGGAGGAAGACAATCAGGTTCCAGACCCAAGGCACCCAGGACCACATGGCGAAAAGCACGGCAATCCCCTCTCGTCATGTCACCTGCCGACCGGCAGGCTGAGGAAAGTTGACCAAAACGGTATTATAGGCGGCATCGGCGATTGCGGAAAGACAAGTTTCGGCCCGCTGCCGAGTCAGGAAATGCCGGCGCGTACAATCGCCAGAAACGAGTCGGCTTTCAAGCTCGCTCCGCCGATCAATCCGCCGTCCACATCCGGCTGAGCAAACAGGATGGCCGCGTTGTCCGGCTTGACGCTGCCACCGTACTGTATGGGAAGCGCTACGGCCGCTTTCTCGCTGAAAATCTGCCCGAACCGTCGACGCAGGAACGCATGTGCCTCTTGAGCCTGCTCCGGCGTCGCGTTGTGGCCGGTGCCGATTGCCCAGACGGGCTCGTAGGCGACGACCAGCCGGGGTGTATCCGCCGCGGCGACGTCGACCAAACCCTGCGTCAATTGCCGATCCAGCACCGCGTCGGTCTGATTGCTCTTACGCTCGTCGAGCGTCTCGCCAACACAGAGGATGACCTGAAGTCCAGCTGCCAATGCGGAGCGGACCTTCTGGTTGATGAACCAATCGCTCTCACCGAGCTTGTGACGCCGTTCACTATGGCCGAGAATGACGTGCGTACAACCGACGTCCAGCAACATCGTTGGGCTGACCTCGCCGGTGAAGGCGCCTTCCTTGTCAGGATACATATTCTGAGCGCCCAGCACGACCTTGCTGCCTTTTACCGCATCGGCCACGAAGGCAAGGTACGGAAACGGCGGGCAGAGCGCGACGGTCACGCGGTCATCGCCGGCCAAGCCTTTGACCACGTCGGCGGCAAGTTGCTGGGCACCGACGCGGTTGGTGTACATCTTCCAGTTGGCGGCGACGAATTTCTTTCGCACGGATCGTCCCTCGCTAGCGGTTCGGGTTGGTGAGATGCAGGTCGCGGAGAGATTGATCCGCTAGCCCGACGCGCAAGCGAGGGACAATTCATCCCTCGCTTGCGCGTCGGGCTAACGACCGGGGCAATTATCCAATCGTCTTGCCGACGACTTCCGCGAGCCGGCGCAGGTCGCTCATGAGGGCTGTGTACTGAGCCGGCAGCAGTGCCTGCGCTCCGTCGGATAGGGACTTTTCCGGGCAGCTGTGGACTTCAACGTGAACGCCGTCGGCGCCCGCGGCCACCGAAGCCCGGCTCATGCTCGGGATCAGGTCCGGACGGCCCGTCGCGTGGCTGGGATCGACGATGATGGGCAGATGGCTCGATGCCTTGACGTTCGGCACGGAGCTCATGTCGAGCATGTTACGCGTCGAATCCTCGAAGGAACGCACGCCGCGCTCGCAGAGGACCACATCGGGGTTTCCCGACGCCAGGATGTACTCGGCGGACATGAGCATGTCCTTGACCGTTGCGCTCATACCGCGTTTGAGCAGCACCGGACGGCGCGTCTGGCCGATCTCCTTCAGCAGGTCGAAGTTCTGCATGTTGCGGGCGCCAATCTGGAACATGTCGGCGTATCTGTCGACCAACTCGACCTGGCGCGGGTCCATCACCTCGGTCACCACCGGCATGTCGTGCTTGTCGCCCACCTCGCGGAGGATCTTCAGGCCCTTCTCGCCCAGGCCCTGGAAGCTGTAGGGACTGGTGCGCGGCTTGAAGGCACCGCCGCGGAGGATGTTGGCGCCGGCCGCGCGGACCTTTCCCGCGATTTCATCAAGGACTTCGTAGCTTTCAATGGCGCAAGGGCCGGCGATCATGCCGAGATAGCCGCCGCCAACCTTGATCTTGCCGACCTGTACAACGCTGTCGGCAGCGTGGAACTCTCGGCTCGCCAGCTTGAAAGGCTTGAGGATCGGCAGCACCTGCTCGACGCCGGCGATGGCAGCCAGCGGTTCCATCTGGAGCTTGCTCTCGTCGCCGATGACGCCGATGATGGTGCGCAGCTCACCCTGGCTCAGGTGCGCCTTGAAGCCCAGCTCCTCGATGCGTTTCACAATGTGATCGATCTGCTCGGGCGTCGAGCGCGGTCGAAGTACGATAATCATGGGAGTGTCCTTTGTCCTGGATCCTTCGTCCCTGGCCCTCTGTCACTCGTTCCCAAATCCGTCCCGGCTGTGACAGTCATTGCTGTCAGCGATTGCGGGCAAGGGACAAGGGACCAGGGACGAACCGCAAGGACAAATCAGCCCTTTTCCTTGAGCGCGGGATCCTTGTCGGCCGGGAAAGAGCCGAGGATGGAGATTTCGGAGCAGTACTCTTCTAAAGTGGTCAGCGTCCGCTTGATCTTCGCGTCCTCGAGGTGCCCCTCGAAATCGACGAAGAAGACGTACGCCCGCTCGTTGCGCACCGTGCGTGCGGGGAACGATTCAATCCACGTCAGGTTGACCTTGTTCGACTTGAAGACGTTCAAGGCATCGACGAGCGCTCCGGGATGGTGCGGCAGCTTGAACATCATCGCGGTCTTGTCGTCGCCGGTGCGGTCGCACTGGGCGGTGCCGATCACCGCGAAGCGCGTTTCGTTGTACGGCACGTCCTCGATGTCGGAGAAGAGGATGCGCAGTCCGTAGCGGACGGCAGCTTGCCGGCTGGCGACAGCAGCGGCGCCTGGTTCGCGCTGAGCCAATTCGGCCGCGGTGGCCGTGCTGGCGACTTCGTGCAGCGACGCATGCGGCACGTTCTTGCTCAACCAGTTTCGGCACTGCGATAGGGCTTGTGGCTTACTGTAGACCCGACGAATTTCTTGCTGCTCGCAGTTCGCCATCAGGTTATGATGGATGCGCAAGCGCACCTCAGCACAGATTTTGAGCTGCGGCAGGCGGATGAACATTTCCAGCGTGTCGGCGACGCGCCCGTCGGTGGAGTTCTCCAGCGGCACCACGCCGAAATCGGCATGGCCGCGGTTGACTTCCTCAAAGACCGCCGCGATGCTGCCCACCCGCATGAACTCCACGGTCTGGCCAAAGCGTTCGACGGCAGCCAGGTGACTGAAACTGTACTCCGGGCCGAGATAAGCGATCTTGGCGACCTTTTGCAGCGCCCGAGCGCCGCTCATGATCTCGCGATAGATGGCGCGAAGCGTCCCGGAGTCGAGTGGCCCCTTGTTGGCGGCGAGGACGTTTTCCATCACCTCTTCTTCCCGCGCGGGAGAGAAGACCGAACTGCCTTCGTCACTCTTGACCCGGCCAATTTCAGCGGCGAGACCGGCACGTTCATTGACGAGTTTCAGGATTTGAAGGTCGAGCTTGTCGATCTGCGAGCGAAAAGCCTTGAGGGAAGCGACGGATCGGGGTGGGGCGGTATTATTGCTTCCCACATCGGTTTTGCGCGTCATAAGTGGTCTCGTCTCGGGGTTTGCAGCGCAATGCCACCCGTAATTTATCCGCGTGCCAATAAGGAGTCAACTAACGGAATAGACACAATTTACACAATTTTGCTTCGATTCCACGCTTCGAGCGACGCGGAACGAAGTCCGCGAACCCACGACTGCCACTTTGTATGGGAATCTGAACCAACGCTCAGATATTGGCTGCCATTTTGACGGGCAATTGGACGCGTTCATTCATATTCTTGAGGCATCTGAATCCTTTTTCTGGCTGGAACCATCTATTAACTGGTACGTTACGACGCGCTCTCCGTTCTGGAGCCGCGCTGGCATAAAAATTGCTAAATCCTGACGCGAGAAACACATAGCAACACATCCGCCGTCAGGATCGGACCTGAACTGAACATACATCCCCTGACCGACGGAATTTTGCTTTCGGCGGGTGGAGAGAAAGGAGCACAACGGTGGCAGAGGGTGAAAAAATCATCGGTATCGATCTGGGAACCACCAACTCCGTCGTCGCGGTTATGGAAGGTGGCGAGGTCAAGGTCATCCCCAATCAGGATGGCAACCGTCTGACGCCCAGCGTAGTCGCCTTCACGGACAAGGGCGACATCCTGGTCGGCGATCCTGCCAAGCGGCAGGCGATCACCAATCCGCGCCGGACCATTTACTCCATCAAGCGGTTCATGGGACGGCGGCACAAAGAAGTCGATTCGGAAGAGAAGCTGGTTCCCTACAAGATCGTCGGCGGACCGGACGAACTGGTCAAGGTGGACATCGACGGCAAGCTCTACACGCCGCCGGAGATTTCCGCGATGATTTTGCGCAAGCTCAAGGAATCCGCCGAGGCTTACCTGGGGCACAAGGTGCGCAAGGCCGTCATCACCGTGCCCGCGTATTTCAACGACGCCCAGCGCCAGGCGACGATGGATGCCGCGCAGATCGCCGGCTTCGACACGGAATGGGAGATGGAAGACGCTGACTCGGGCCGCAAGTCCAAGCAGCGGATGCGCATCATCAATGAGCCGACTGCCGCATCGCTGGCGTACGGCCTGGACAAGAAGAAGAACGAGAAGATCGCGGTCTTCGACCTCGGCGGCGGCACGTTTGACATCTCGATGCTCGACGTCGGCGACGGCGTTTTCAAGGTCGAGGGCGTCAACGGCGATACGCACCTGGGCGGCGATGACTTCGATCAAGTGCTGATCGACTACATCGCGGACCAGTTCAAGAAGGAAAACGGCATTGACCTGCGCAAGGACCAGATGGCCCTGCAGCGCCTCAAGGAAGCCGCCGAGCGAGCCAAGAAGGACTTGTCGCAAGCGACGACGACCGACATCAATCTGCCGTTCATTACGGCCGATGCATCCGGTCCGAAACATTTGCAACTGAGCCTCACGCGCGCCAAGTTCGAGCAAATGTGCGATCCGTTGTTCGAACGCTGCCGGGGACCGGTCCTGAAGGCCCTTTCCGATGCGGGCTGGAAGCCGAAGGATCCCGACGAGATCGTCATGGTCGGCGGCATGACGCGTGTGCCGAAGGTTCAGTCGCTGGTCAAGGACATCTTCGGCAAGGAAGGACACAAGGGCGTCAACCCGGATGAAGTGGTCGCCATCGGCGCCGCGATCCAGGGTGCCCAGTTGCTGCTCGGCAAGAAGTCCGAAGTCCTGCTGGTGGACGTGACGCCGCTGTCCCTGGGCATCGAGACCCTGGGCGGGGTGTTGACCAAGCTGATCGAGCGCAACGCCAGCATTCCGACGACCAAGAAGCAGACGTTCTCCACGGCGGAGGACAACCAGCCCGCCGTGACGGTCCGCGTTTTCCAGGGTGAAAGCCCGATTGCGGAAAACCCGGCCAACCGTCTGCTGGGGCAGTTCAATCTTGAAGGAATCGCCCCGGCGCCGCGCGGCATGCCGCAGATCGAGGTCGCCTTCGACATCGATCACAACGGTATCCTCAACGTCAGCGCCAAGGACCTGGGGACCGGCAAGGAGCAGAAGATCCGCATCGAGTCCTCCAGCGGCTTGAGCCCGGCCGAAGTCGAGAAGATGCGTCGCGAGGCCGAGTCGCACGCCGAGGACGACCGCAAGAAGCGCGAGCTCATCGACGAGCGCAACAAGGCCGATCAGATGGTCTACCAGATGGAGAAGCTGCTCAAGGACAATGCGGGCAAGGTCAGCGACGCCGACAAGGCGCCGATCCAGTCCGCCATCGAGAAGGTGAAGCAGGCAGCCAGCAAGGACGACGTCGGGGCCATCCGCCAGGCGCTCGGCGAGCTGGAGCAGGCCTCGCACGCGATGGCGCAGCACCTGTACAAGCAGCAAGC
This sequence comes from Gemmataceae bacterium, assembly GCA_019752375.1. Classification (GTDB taxonomy): domain Bacteria; phylum Planctomycetota; class Planctomycetia; order Gemmatales; family Gemmataceae; genus JAIEMG01. The sequence continues at coordinate 11,770 of JAIEMG010000236.1, forward strand.
GGGCGGCGGGCCTGGCCCGGAAGCCGGTGCGGCGCCTTCGGGTGACGGCAAGGGCAAGGAAGACGTGATCGATGCCGAGTTCGAGGTGAAGAAGTAAGCCCGAAAGTGGGTTGTCACGAGCCGCTTGCGGCGTAGCCCAGTGCTTCGCCGTAAGCGGCTTCTTTTTTGCCGGAAACGTTTTTCCTTGTCGCATCGTCTGATTTGTAGCTATCCTTGAGTGGGCCTGAACATGTCCCCTTGCCCAGGCAGGTCGATCCCATGACTCCCACTGCTCCCGTCAGCAACAAACCGAAGACAACCCCGCTTCCGGAAGACCCTTCGTTGATGCCGCCCGACGAAGCATTTTGGGTTCGCTACTCGCCGCACAACGAATTCCCGGTTTCCACGGTCGCGTCCATCTGTCTTTATGCCCTCCTGGGCGTAGCGGTCTACGTGGCGATCAAGTTCCTTCTGCCGCTGTTCGCCGTTAACACCGACCCGATCCCGATCGAAGCCGTGGCGATGGCGCCCGGCGGTGGGGGCGGAGATCCGGATGGCTCCGGCGGCAATGACTCCAAGGAGCGCCGGCCCGAGAACGTCAACGACACGACGCCCGAGACCGTGCCGGAAGATCTAAAACCTACCGTGCCATTGACCAAGCTTGAGCGACCCGACATCACACCCGACCAATTCCCCGAGATCGACCCCAAGGATGAAGCTTTCCGCTACATTGAGCAAAAGAACGTCTCGGCCGTGACCTTGAGCAAGGTCGGCGACGAAGCTCGCAAGCAGCTAATGCAAGGACTGAGCGCGCCGAAGGGCAAGGGCGGCAGTGGGAGCGATGGCGGCAAGGACAGCGGCCGCGACAAAGGCGTCGGCAACGGCACTGGCGACGCCAAGGTCGATGTTCGCGTCAAGCGGATGTTTCGCTGGACGATGATGTTCGACACCCGCACCGGCGATGATTACCGCCAACAGCTGATTGCCCTGGGCGCCATGCTTGGCGTCCCCGGTCCCGACGGCCAGGTAAAGATTGTTCGCGACCTGCGCCAGAAGCCCATACGTGCGGAAGCCGAAGACCTCAGCAAGATCACGCAGATCCGCTGGGTGGACGACCGCGCGGACTCGGTCGGCCCCCTGTGCGACGCGCTGGGCATTCCGCGCGTGCCCTATGTCGTGGCCTACTTCCCCGAGAAGCTCGAAGCGGAGATGGTTCGCAAGGAAAAGAACTTCCGTAACCTGAAGGAAGCCCAGATTCAGGAGACGCGTTTCCGGGTCGTCCGCCGCGGCACCACCTTTGAGCCGATGGTTGTCGATCAGCGCTGAAATGAACTGATGGAACGCGTGGGGCCTGGTTTGCCGGCCACGACCTTCCCAAGGCGTGGCCGGCAAACCAGGCCCGATACATTTACTGAGTTGGTTGTTTCGCCAGAATGTACGCTTTCTGAATGCCCGCCCCCTTGGCCGCGTCCTGGATCGCCACCACAGTCCCCCAGTTCACGTCCACCGCATCGATCAGCATCTCGGTCTTGCGCGTCCCCTTCACGAACTGCTTGAGCTCGTTCGTCAGGTTCTTGATGTCCACGATCCGGTCTTCCACCTGGACGACCGGGCCGTTCTCGCCGTTGCGGGCGACGACGCGGATCATCACTTCCTTGACCTGGTCCGGCTTCACGGTGCGCAGGGGGTTCTTGGGGTTGGAGGCGGCGACGCTGGGCATGTCGAGGACCTTGCGGATCGTCTCGTAGGTCGTGGTCAGGATGAAGAAGATAAGGAGCACCAGCGCCACGTCGATGAGCGGGTTCATGTCGAGCCGGGTTTCGTCCTCGTGCTCCTTGCGTTGCGGTGGTTCCAGGTCGGCGACCACCTCGGCAAGCTGCGGGTGCGCTTCCATCGCCACCCACTGCTGGTCCTGCGGGCCCATCACCTCGTCGGTCGGCTCCCACAGGCCGTCGCGCAGGCCTTCCAGGATCTGCTGGAGCGTCAGGCCCTCGATGGAGCGCGGCGAGCCTTCGTGTCGGATCTTCCAGCTCATGGTTGCTTCTCGCTCACCTCGGCCCGAACAAAGCTGATCTTGCGCTTTTGCTGATAGGGAGCCAGCGCCACGGTCATCCTCTTGACCACGTCGAATGGCAGATCGCGATGGGCGGTGACACGGACTTCCACCGGCTCCTGCAAGTCCTTGAGCCGGGCGTCGAGGCGCTGGAGCACGCCCTTCTCATCGAGCTTGCTGTCTTCCGCCGCGGCCGCCTTGTCGCCTTCGCCGATGGAATAGACCGGGTCGTCCTTGCCCTTGTCGATGCCGATCCAGAACACGCCCGGCGCGCTGAGCATGGTGCCGTGCTCGGTGTCCGGCACCAGGATGTTGGAGCTGGCGATGACCACCGTGGACGTCATCATGAAGAAGATGAGCAGCACGAGGCTGATGTCGATGAGCGGGATCATGTCGACGTCGTCGTCCTCGTCGGCGGGCCGGCGGTGCCAGGCGAAGTCGACTTCGACCGGCTCCAGCGCCTCGGCCTGGTCCTCGGCACGCATCGGGTCGACGCGCGGCAGGTAGGCCGCGAACGCCGGCACCTTGCCCAGCCGGTGCCACTTCTCGGTGCCCGACTGGCGCACGTTGTCGTCTTCGAGCAGCCGGCCCTGCTGCGTCCAGTCCGCGACGACGGTGAACGGCACTTCCTTGTAGACGGTATTGCTCTCGACGATCCAGACGTCGATGGTTTTGCTCTTCTTCTCGGCCATGTTCAACCCTCCGCGCGCGCCTTGGCGGTGATGGTAGCCTGAGCTGCCGCGGGCTTGGGTGCCGCGGCCGGCTGGCCCGTAACGGGCTTGGCCGACTGGACGACAATGAGCAGCTTCTGGGCAGCGCTCTTCATCTTGATCTCGAACTTCTGCATCCAGTCCTTGAACAGCACGTGCGCGAACACGAGCGGGATGGCGATGATCAGCCCCATCATGGTGCCGAAGAGCGCCAGGCCGATGGCGCCGGCCTGGGCCGTCACGCCCTGGCTGCTCGTCGCTTCGCCGATCTTGTTGAACGTGTTGATCATGGAGATGACGGTCAACAAGAGGCCGAGCATGGTCGCGACCTTGGCAATGGCCAGGATCGGCGCCAGCAGGAAGTTCAGGTCAGGGAGGATTTCCAGTTCGATGACGTTGGCCATCGCGCGGCGCATCGCAGCCAGGCCCTGCTTGGACGTGTCCAGCCCGGCGACGTAGAGCTTGCGGGGGATCATGCCGGTCTGCTCCTTGCAGAAGCGCAACGCTCCGTCGGCGCCTTCCTTCTCCAACCGTTCCTGGAAGGCGGGGAGAAAGTCGTTCATGTTGGTGTTGGCGTTGCGGTTGAGCAGGGCCCGCCAGATGACGAGCACGGTCGCCGCCAGCAGGATCAGGATCATCGGACCGGAGAAGTACCATTCCTTGGTAAGGAAATCGACAAACGCTCTCATCGGATGGGTTCCCGTCGAAATCGAAACTGGATTTGCAGGCAACTGCGGGCGGAAGGGGCGGCAGACAGAAGTTGATGGCCCCAGAACCGTTGTACAGCCGCATTTCGCGGACTTCTAGGAAAAAGCCGTCCGGAGCGCAAGTTTGGGCCCGCGGCTACAACAGTTTACGCGGAACGGCCGCTCGGTCAGAAGCCCGCGTCGGCAAGTCGACTCACCAGACGTGTGTAGTGGGCCGCGCGATCGGTCCAAGTGCCGGACGACCGTGCGCGGGGATCGGGCCAGTTGACGAGTGTCAGGTGGTCGCCATCCCAGAGGTCGCAGTCTTCGCCATAGGTCGCCGATGCAACAGAGACGACGCCGTCGTTTTCGCCTTCCATCTGGGTGACGATGAAATGCGGGAGGTGCCAGCGCAGGTCGCGCCAGTCGTTCTCGTGCCGTCCGGCCACGGAGAAATAACGGACGCCCGGTGCATCGGTCACTTCTTCGTTGAAGCGCCGGCAGCGCTCGATCGTCAAGTCGTAGAACGCCTCGCGTGGGATACAGAGCATGTCGAAGATCGGCTTAAGGACGCGCTCCAGCCGGCGGATTCCCCAGTCGGCGAATGCGGTGCCCCGGTGCGGCGTGCCGATGGTCGTCAGCGAGAGGACTCGTTTCGCCAGTCCCAACCGGCTGATGAGGTAGCGAGAATCCAGTCCGCCCATGCTGTGAGCGAGCAGATGCACCGGCTCGTTCGGGATGTGCAGGTCGAGATAATCGCGAAGCTGGGCGGCGCGCTCGGCAACGCCGCAGGTCATGCTGAGGCGCGGCACAAGGACGTGGTTGCCCGCCGCCCGCAAAAACTCCGGAATGCCGGGGAAATAGCTGGCCAGCGTCCAGCCGCAGAGCTTGAGTTCGTCAAAGCCCAGCAGGCCATGAACCAGGACGATCGGCGCGCGCAGCTTGGGTACGACCATTGGTCCTTGCGTCCGAGTAGAAACCGCGAAGGGACAATGAATCGTAGGTTAACGCGCCGTGATAGGCAAGTGAAGAGTTCGTTGTCTTTCGTGGGGCACGTTTGTAACGTGCCGATGCGTCCGGGAAATGACGAATGAATGACGAAGCCCGAATGACGAATCAATGACCAAACCCCAATGACTAAAGAAGAAGGCGCCGCTACAGTCATTGGGGTTTCGTCATTCGACATTGCTCACCACGCGGGGGAGCGAAGTGGCGTGGTAGAAAAGTGACTGCCTGCCGTGAATCTACGATTCAAACGGGTGCAACTGCGTTTTCTACAAGGGAAACAGCAATCCTACACGGGAAAAACAAGGTTTTCGGCCATTCGGAGACCGGAAAATCGACCATTAATGCCCAAATTTGGGCAGCGATTGCAGCACGAAACTGACACGAGCTTTGAGAAGACCCTGAAAAACAGGGCATCTGCTACTCAAGCTCATCCTGTAGAATTAGCAGCTGCACCCGATTCAAACCCGAATCGCCGGCAATTCCTGCACCGCCTTGCGCAGCGTCTGCTCCCACTGGTGCCGGATCTCTTGCAGGTCGGGATCGTCGGTTCCAAAGCGGCGGCGGCGATGGATCGCCAGGTCGTCGCGCACGTACAGCACGAGGTCGATCGGCGGGCCGACGGTGACGTTGGAGCGCATCGTCGAATCCAGCGAGATCAGCGCGTACTTGGCCGCTTCCTCCAGCGTGGTTCGGTCGTAGCACACGCCACGGTCGAGGATAGGTCGGCCGTACTTGCACTCGCCGATCTGGAGATACGGCGAGTCCTCCGTTGCCGCCAGCGGATTGCCCTGCGGATAGATGAGGTATAGGTTCGGCGGCTCGTCGTGGATTTGCCCGCCAAGCAACAGGTGGACGTTGAAGTGGTAGTCGTCGCGTTCGAGGGCGGCGCGGTCCAGCTCCGAGATGCGGCGAACCTGCTCGCCGATGACACGGGCCGCATCGTAGAGGGTCGGTGCCTCGGCCAAGCCGCGGCCCTGATCGAAATCGCGACGCAGTTGCGTCAGGATCGATTGCGTCAACGACAGGCTGCCGCTGGTCAGGATGATGAACACCCGCTCCTTGGGGCGCATGAACGTGTGCATCTTGCAGGTGATGTTGACCTGATCGTACCCGGCGTTGGAACGCGAGTCCGACGCCATTACCAGCCCTTGCTGTGTCACGATCCCCACACAATACGTCACTGTCGCTCCCTCATTCACGGCGAAGGCAAGGAGAGGTCGTCACAATACCTGTTCGTCTGTTCCGTTTGACGGCTTGCTAGAGGCACCCGATCATCATTCCAGATTTCGCGTCATCGTAACAGAGCGTTCCCGGAGCGTCAGCGGCTTCCTAACGGGAATCGCGGCGGTAGAATCGGTATGCAAATTGCCTTAACACCACCCCGGCTGCAGGTTGCTCGCAGCTTCCTCCGAGAGTAAGTCATCCGTAAGATATTATTTGATTTTGACTTACGACTTGATGGCTGGTTTGTCTTGGGGTAGATGGTGTTGCCGCAGACAGGAGATATTGCCCAGTAGCGCGGCAGTTGTGCCGCAAAGGGAACAGCGTCCGAATTGATCCGAGGTTCCTGGTGAGCATGACCTCTCCCGAATCGCGCACCGACCTCTTCCACGATTACTCGCTGGGGATTGCCTACGACGAAATGTTCGAGGCGCCCGGGCAGCCGCGGCCGCATTACCGCGCGCTCTACCGCCGCTTGCAGAGCCTCAGCCCCGAGGAATTTCGCCGTCGCAAGACGATGACCGAGTTGTCGATGCTCCAGGACGGCGTCGGCTTCACCGTCTACCGTCAGGAAGAAGGCATCGAGCGTGTCTGGCCAATGGACCCGGTGCCGCGCATCATCCCCGCGCGTGAATGGAAGCACATCGAAGCCGGCCTGGTGCAGCGGCTGACTGCGCTGAACCTCTTCCTCAAGGACATCTATCACGATCAGCTAATTCTGCGCGACCGAATCATCGACCCAGCGTTGATCTACCAGGGCACCTTCTTCCGTCGCGAGTTCATGGGCGCCACGGTGCCGCGTGACATCTATGTCCACGTCTGCGGCACCGACCTGATCCGGAACGACGCAGGCGAGTACTTGGTGCTGGAGGACAACTGCCGCACGCCGTCCGGCGTCAGCTACATGCTGCAGAACCGGCAGGTGCTCAAGCGTGTGTTTCCGCAGTTATTCGAACAGTATGACGTCCGCGTCACCGACGATTACACCGCCGCACTGCTCGATGTGCTCAAGTACATCGCGCCGGGCGGCCGATCCGATCCGACCATCGTGCTCCTGAGTCCGGGCATCTACAACTCGGCGTATTTCGAGCACACGTTCCTGGCCCAGCGCATGGGCATCGAACTGGTCGAAGGCCGCGATCTGGTGATCGATCAGAACCGCGTCTACATGCGGACGACGCGCGGCCTGGAACCGGTGGACGTGATCTATCGCCGCATCGACGACGACTTCCTCGATCCGCTCACGTTCCGGCCCGATAGCACGCTCGGCGTTCCCGGCCTGGTTAACGCCTATCGGGCGGGCCAGGTGGCGCTGGCCAACAGCATCGGCACTGGCATCGCGGACGACAAGGGCATCTATCCGTTTGTCCCCGACATGATTCGCTACTACCTGAAGCAAGACGCGATCCTGCCGAACGTGGAGACGTTTCGGCCGCTGGTGCCAAGCCACCGCAGCCACGTGCTGGCGAACCTGGACAAGCTGGTCGTCAAGACGGTGAACGAGTCCGGCGGCTACGGCATGCTGATTGGCCCCGCATCAACGGCCCGACAGCGCGAGGAGTTCCGCGACTACGTCCAGAACCGGCCGCGCGATTTCATCGCGCAGCCGGTGATTCAGCTGTCCGTGCATCCGACCTTCGTCGATGGCGACCGACTGGAAGGGCGTCACCTGGACCTTCGCCCATTCATCCTGTGCGGTGAAAAGATCACGATTGTACCAGGCGCGCTGACGCGTGTAGCGCTGCCGCGCGGCAGCCTGGTCGTGAATAGTTCGCAAGGCGGCGGCAGTAAGGATACGTGGGTCCTGGCCAACGGCGACGAGTAAGGGAACATTTGTAGGGTGGGTCGAGCGTTAGCGAGGCCCACCAAGATCCGGCAAGGTTGCGGTGGCTCCCGCCGAGCCAGCCTGTCCGCTGTCGAAGCCTGGCAGGAGCCTCGCCCTCCCGGTCGCCGTCATTGTTTTAGGGGCTCTAAGGGAACGTCGATGCTAAGTCGCGTTGCAGACGCCCTGTTCTGGATGAGCCGCTACCTGGAGCGGGCGGAACACATCGCGCGCTTACTGGACGTCTGCTTCCACCTGGAAATGGACCTGCGCGGCGTGCTGGCCGGTCTGCCGGAACTGAACTGGACCAGCCTGGCAGCCATTCTCCAGCAGCAGCCCGTTCCACCGCATCGATTCGAAGGAGCGTCCCCGCAAGCGGCGCTCAGCGCCTGGCTGACGTTCGACCTGCAGAACCCCGAAAGCATCATGTCGTGCGTGAGCCGGGCGCGTTACAACGCCCGCAGCATCCGCGGGAGCATCAATTCCGAGATGTGGAAGGAGTTGAACAAGCTCTACTGGCAGCTGTGCGACCCGGCATTCAGCAACCAGGCCCGCGAGTCGCCGCACGAGTTCTACTGGGCCGTCGAATGTGGCAGCCATCTGGTCCAAGGAGTCTGCGACGCCACCTTGACCCACGAGGAAGGCTGGCAGTTCATCCAGCTCGGCAAGTTCCTCGAGCGCGCCGGCAAGACGCTGCGCATCCTCGACATTCAGTATCAACTGCTGCAAGAGCTGATCGACCCCGGCGACCGGCCGCTGGCCAACCTGCAGTGGGCTGCCGTCCTCCGCAGCTGCCGGGCGTATGAGGCTTACCAGAAGCTCTACGTGGGCCGCATCGAGCCGGAGCACGTGGTCGATTTCCTGCTGCTGCACGCCGAGTCGCCGCGCTCCGTGCGCTTCAGCCTGGAATCCGCGGCGCAGGCGTTGATGGCGATTGAAGGCGCCTCGGGCGGTCGCGGGCACAGCAAGGCGGTGCGCCTGCTGGGACAGGTGCTCAGCGATTTGAAGTTCGCCGAGTTGGAGCAGATCCTCAAGGGCGATCTCCATCAGTTCCTCAGCGGCGTCATGGACCGTTGCAACCAGGTCAGTCGTGCCATCCAGGCCCAGTATTCGCTTCAGTAAAGCGGGTCGAACATGATCCTCGAAGTGCAGCACGAAACGCAGCTGGAATACTCCGGCGCCGTGGCCGAGTCGATGACCGAAGTGCGCATGGAGCCCGTCAGCGATGGCGAGCAAAGCTGCCACTCTTTCCGCCTGGTCATCAGCCCGCAGACCGAGCTATTCCGCTATCAGGATGGCTTCGGCAACCGCGTCCACCACTTCAACCTCCTCCAAAGCCATGCCCAGGTGCGCGTGCTGGCAGCCAGCCTGGTCGAGACGCACCCGCAATTGAAAGACCTGAAATCCAGCAAGGCCATCTATCCCATTTCGCTGGACAACGCGCCGCTGGAAGTGTTCGATTACCTGAAATTTCGCGGCCCGGTCAGCCGAACTTCGCGTCTGGAGCCGGTCCTGGGCATGTTACGGCCCTCCGACGGCACCCGGCTGGCCGACCTGGTGACCCGCGCGTGCTATTACATCAATGGACACTTCGAGTATGCCCGCCACGTGACGTTGGCCAGTTCGCCCATTGACGACGTTCTGGAGCACGGCAAGGGAGTCTGCCAGGACTTCACGCACCTGATGATCGGCATCCTGCGTGCCTTCGACGTGCCGGCCCGTTACGTCAGCGGCTACATTCACCGGCCGAACAAGGAGTCGCAGAGCCACGCCTGGTGCGAAGCCTGGTTGCCGGACCTCGGCTGGTGCGGGATCGATCCGACCAATGACCAGCTGGTGAACGAGCACTTCGTCAAGGTGGCGGTGGGGCGGGACTTCACGGACGTGCCGCCGAACAAGGGCATTTACCGCGGCCAGGCGCAAGAGAAGATCATGGTGCGTGTGGAAACCCAATCGCTGGAGCGGTTGCCGTCGCTGACCTGGCAGGAGCAGTTGCCTGCCCTGAACGTGCCACTGACCGTCATCGTCCCGCAACGGCGCGGCGGCGAACCGTTTGAGGAAGGATCCCAGCAGCAGCAGCAATAGCACGACGACAATCGGCGAGGTGTTGGGACGGATCGTGACGCCAACTTCACCGGCGTTGTTGCAAATGGACGACGGGCGGTCCAGGGGGCCGCCGGCGGCGTCGCCCTGGACCACCCGTCGCTGATAACTGGGGTGCCGTTTGTCACGCAGTCCCTAGAACCGGAACTCTGCACCGACGCTGATGCCGTGCGACCAGAAATCGCTTCGCTGGAAGCGGGGAATGCCGCCCGCGGGGATCGACTGGGGATCGATCTGAAGACCCGGCCGTACCACCTGGTTCCAGTAGAGGTAGTCGTAACCCACCGTCGCCCGGAAATTGCGCGTCACATCGTAACCCACCTTGAGCTGAACTTCCGGAATGACCGTGAACTGATCCTGCGTGGTGCGGCCGATGTTGCCCGGTCCGGTGTAGATGCCGCCCGGAGACGAACCGGCGATCGCGCCGCCGACGATGGTGTCGTCGTTGCCGGAGATGTTCACTTCTTCTCGGTTACAGCCCAGTGCGATCTTGGCCGTCAGGTCCGCCGACAGTTTGCCGCGACGCAGTCCGGCGCGAGCGCCGAGCTGGCCGCCGTAGAAGCGGTTGCTGGTCTGGAACGTGTCGGATGCGGTGTCGCCGCTGTCGGTGCCGACAAGGCGGAACGGGTTCGACAGGGCTAGCTTCTCGTGCAGGTTCACGTGCCGAAAGCCGCCCAGCAGGCTGACGTTCAGGTTGTCGTTGCGGTAGACGTTGAAGAGGCCGTTGATCTCGGCGCCCCAGAGCTGCGTCGTCGTCGCGATGACCACGTTGCCGAATCCGACGCCCGGCGTGGCAATCGGAAAGGCCGTCGCCGTTCCGGTGGCCGGATTGGTGAACGGAAAGCCGGCCGCCGGATTACCGGCGGTGTCGCTGCTGAAGGTGAAGGTGTTGGTTCGCTGGTCGAGCAGGAAACCGCTGGCTTCCACGCCGACAGTGCATTCCGCGTTGAGCCACACGCCTGCCGTGGCGCGCACGCCCGAACTCGGCCCACGGCCCTGGTTGCCGTCGCCCAGAAGGACCTGCGTTCCCGGTACTCCGAGCGCGGGGACGTTGCCCAGTGGGTTGACGGCCACCAGCGGCCCCGGCAGCGGCTGGTCCTTGAGCCACCAGAGCAGGTAGTCGGCGCCGCCCCAGAAGCGTTGGCCTTTTTCCTCGCAGCAGTTGCAGTCCCCGGCGGGAAGTACGGTGCTCGGCGCCTCCCACTGCACCTTGGCAGGCTCGGCGGGCTTGTCGTCGGCGAGGGACAGCCCGGTACTGGTCAGCAGCGCGGCAAGAGAGGCGGCAAGCGTTCGTTTCATGGTGTTGTTCCTGGTGAGAATCAACGGTGGGGAAAGTTCAGGCGGTACTTTCACTATCGAAAGGCTGCACCATGAAACTTTGGCGGGCATGCAAACGCGGCGCGGAACGGACGGGCCGACGTATCGGGCGTGCGGTTCTGGCACGCATTAGCGATACCGTCAGTCGTGCCCGTGCTTCTAGAAAGGAGAGCCGTGGGGAAGACGCGGTCAAGGTTTGCCCGCGCCCGGTTTTTCCGGCAATGCCACCTGGTTTGGTCCTGCCAGATACGCGATCAGGTCGCGAAGCTCCGTTTCGCTCAGCGCCGCGAGCTGGCCCTCGGGCATGATCGACTGGGTCGTCTTGGTTCGCTCCTGGATGTCCTTCTTCAAGAGCGTCAAGAGTTCCGTCTGCGTCTGCAACGTGACGGTCTTGTCGTCCTCCTTGGTGACGATGCCCGTGATGAGCCGGCCGCTAACCGTTTCAATCAGCGACACCTGAAAATCCTTGGCGACGACCGCGTTCGGATCGAGCAGCTTGGTCAACAGGTACTCGGGATTGGCCCGCTGCGAGCCGGTCAGGTCCGGGCCGATCTTGCCGCCGTCGTCGAAGAGCTTGTGACAGGCGGCACAGGTGCGCGCATAAACGACTCGCCCGCGCGATCGGTCTGCTTTCGCCAGCACGTCGGCCGGCACCAGGGCCTTATATTTCGCCAGCAGCTTCGGCAGGTCCTGCGCCGGCGGCCGAATCGAGCCCCAGACGGTGCCCAGACGTTCGGTCAGGCGCTTGTCCTTGAGGTTGACGATCTGCCGTGCGGTGGACGCGCTGATGTCGCGACGCGGCACTAGCTCCTTCTCCACGGCGGTCAGCAGAGCCATCGCGTACTCGGAGCGCGACGCCAGTGTGTTGACGGCTTCCACCTTCTCCGCATCGGTGAAGGACGGGTAGTGGCGAAGGATGACTTCGGGCGTTGCCGGGTCACTGAATCCGGCCAGGCCGCGCAGGGCGGGCGTGCGAACCTTTGCGTCGCCGACCAGGTCGCGCAGCAATGGCAGCAGGTCCGGCGCCCGCGCGTCGATGAGTGTCTGCAACGCGGCGCGGCGCTCGTCCTCGCCGGCCGACGAGCTTGATGCCGTCGTCCGCAGGGTTGCGATGGCCTCGCGATCGCCGAACAACACGGCCAACTTCAGCGCCCGCTGCCGCACCGAGGCGTCAGCGCTAGCCGTCAGCTTCCTGCGCAGCTCGGCCCAGCCGTCCGGCGCTTTCAGGTCGCGCTGGCCGCGCATGGCCTCCTGGATGCCGCGCAGAATGTCGAGTTGAAACTCCGCCTGGGTCGAATCCGCCGCGGCCCGCACCAGCTTCTCCAGTCCTTCACCGGCTCCGGCCAGTCGCCGCGCGATGTTTTGACGCACCAATCCGAGCCGTGTCTTGCCAAGCAAGGTCACCGCCCGACTGGGGTCGGCCGGTAGGAGCGGCTCGATACCGTACCAGAGCATCAACGGCAGGTACGGATCGGCGGCGTCATCCACTTGCTCGACCAGAGCCTCCCCGACGGACCAGCGCTGAGCCAGCGGCAAGCGCTGCAAGGAGGACGCCAGCGCCAGTCGAACTGCCGCCGACTTTTCAGATCGTGCCCGACTCACCAGCTGTTGGACGACCGATTCCGAGATCGCGTTCCGCTCCATCAGCAGCCGCAATGTCCAGATGCGCATCGGCGCTTCGGAGTCGCTTAGCAGGGCGGCCAGATCTTTCTCGGTGATGCCGCCGATGGCATGAAGTGCCCACAACGCCCGCAGCTTGACCGCGACATTCTTCTCGCCGTCCAGCATTTTCAGGAGCTGTGGCCGCACCTTGTCGCTCAGCTTGCCAGCCTCGGCACGTTCCTGAAGCAGTCGGCGGGAATGACGCACCCACCAGTCGTTCTTGTGCAGTTGCAGGTCGGCCAACTGGGCATCGGAGAGTTTCGCCAGGTCCATTGGCGCGTGCTTCGGCTGCCCGAAGGTCACCTTGTAGATGCGACCGCGCGGCGCCACTTTGTCGTAATTGTGGCACTCCCCCGTATCGCACCAGTCGCTGACGAAGACGCCGCCGTCGGGACCGCACGTCAGTCCCAGGCCGCGGAACCAGGGGTCGTTGGCGAAGAGGAAGTCCTTGCCGTGCTGGGCGACGTAGCCGGAACCCTTGCGTTCCAGGATGTCCTGATTCAGCCGGTTGCCGTGCAGGTTGCTCATGAAGATGCGATTGCGGTATTCATCGGGCCAGTTGTCGCCGAGGTAGACCATGCAACCGGCATGGGCATGGCCGCCGCCGCTGGCGCTGTGGGTTTCGCCGCCGCGTGCGCTCGTCCAGCTGCCGCCGGCCCAGTGGATGTGGTCGGCGCAGCTTTCGATCAAGCCGTAACAGTGCGGATTCAGGTCCTCGCCGAACATGCGCGTGAAATGAGCGCCGGGGACGACGTGAAAGAGGTGCTTGATCACGCAGTTTGTGATGAACATCTCGCCATGATCGTCGAAGTCGATGCCCCAGGGATTGGTAGTACCCCAGGCGAACGGCTCGAACTTGTGCTTCGTCGGATGATAGCGCCACACACCGCAGTTCATGGGCGTGCGGTCCTTCTTCGCCGTGTCGGGCTTGCCGACGTGGGACGTGGCGGTGATGCCATTGAGGCCGTACAGCCAGCCGTCGGGGCCCCAGATCAGGCCGTTGAAGACGTTGTGCTTGGCATCGAGGCTCCAGCCGGTGAGCATGACCTGCTTCGGTCCGGCGGGCTTGTCTTCGCCGGGCTTCACGGGAATGAAAATCAGGTCCGGTGCCGCACAGAGCCAGACGCCGCCGAAGCCGACCGCGATGCCGGACAGGTTGGTGCCGTTGTCCAGAAAGACGGTGCAGTCGTAGCGGCCCTTGCCTTCCTTGTCCTCGAAGATAAGGACGCGATCCGTGCCTTCCTTGCCGTCCCGGATCCAGTGCGGATACGAGTGCGACTCGACGACCCAGAGCCGTCCGCGGTCGTCCAGCGTCATGGCGATCGGCTTCACCAGTGTCGGCTCGGCTGCCACCAGCTGGACGCGAAAGCCTTCTGGTACTTTCATCGCCGCGACGGCCTTGTCCGGCGGCAACGGCGCGTTCTGGGCCAGTGCCGGCATGGTGGCGACGAGGACAAACGTGGCTGCGGAGAGAAATCGGTTCATGGTGGGTTTCGGCCGGAGGGTGTGAATCGGGCAGCCCAAAGAGACTGCATGCCACTGTAGGCGGCGATTCGGGCGGAGACAACGATTTTTGGGGCGGAGACTGAAATGGTCCGGCTTGGAGCGGGAAGTGTGGCCCCGCGTCCGCCGTGGCACACGCCCACTTTCAAGAGGACGTGACGCGGTGGCATACGGCCGTCGACAACGAGCACCGGCCCCACGAGTCCCTGGGCGACCCGCCGCTCACCCGCTGGCAGTCCACACTGCGGCCCCGACCCGACGTGCTGCCCGCGGTGACGTATCCACCCGGGCCCGTGCGGCCGAGGCATCATCGGCCAGCTCGTCCGCGTCGAGGAACGCGACGCGGCGGTGGTTGTCCTCTACGCGACCACCGATCCGCTCGCTGCCCCCTAGGCGATCGACCAACGACCAACGACAATGTCCCCACATGTGTCACCCATGTCTCTTCTTTGTACAGGCGGGTGGTGGCGTGATGACGAGGATCGCGCTTTGAACCGCTTTGTACGGCTTCACAATCATCCGGAAGGATTCATGAATCTCGCAGGTAAGGTGGCTATGGTTACGGGAGCAGCAGCAGGCATCGGCCGCGCGTCGGCCCTGGCGCTGGCGAAAGCCGGGGCGGACGTCGCGCTCAACGACCTCTCGTTTTCGGCGGCCGAGCAGCTGACGACCGAAGTGAAGGCCCTGGGCCGACGGGTGCTGCTGCTGCCGGCCGACGTGAGCGATCAAACCGCCGTTGAAGCGATGGTGGCCCGCGTCGCCGACGAGCTGGGCCGGCTCGACATCCTCGTCACGAGTGCAGTGTTCAGCGACCGCGAGCCGTTCCATGCCGCGAAGATGACCGGCTTTCGACGCACCATCGACGTGACCATGTGGGGCGCGTTCTACGCGGTGCGGGCCGCGGCAAACCAAATGATTCAGCAAGGGCGAGGCGGCAATGTCGTGGTCATCGGCTCGCCCCACGCGCACGTCGCGGTGCCATTGTCGATGGCGTACAACATGGCCAAGGCCGCGACCGATCAGATGGCCCGTACGGCGGCGCTGGAACTCGT
This sequence comes from Gemmataceae bacterium, assembly GCA_019752375.1. Classification (GTDB taxonomy): domain Bacteria; phylum Planctomycetota; class Planctomycetia; order Gemmatales; family Gemmataceae; genus JAIEMG01. The sequence goes on from JAIEMG010000236.1 coordinate 26,886, forward strand.
GTCCCATCGCATCCGCGTGAACATCGTCCACCCCGGCTGGGTTGATACGGCGGGCGAACGTAAATTTTTCAACGAGGAGGCAATCAGGCAGGGCGCGAAGTCACTGCCCCTGGGACGCATGGCGCGGCCGGAAGAGATTGCGCGCGGCGTGTTGTTTCTGGTGGACCCGGAATCGGATTACATCACGGGAAGCACGCTGTCGATCGACGGCGGCAGCCAGCTCCCGTGGTGGTCCAAGCGCGGTAGCGGCGAGTTCTAATTCTAACGCAGTCGGTGGCCCACTGTTCTCCCATAGCAAGGGACGTTCCGCGGAGAGGCCGCTGTGCGGACCATGTCTGTCGGAAACGCGCCCCGCACAGCGGCCTCTTCGCGGAACGCTTTTTATTGAGCCAGCGCCAGCCGCACCGGCTGCGCGCGTCGCGGTGTGCGGTCGTCGAGCCAGTGTGCTAGGCGGGCGTGGCCGTCTTCCACTCGGATATAGCTGCACGGCCAGTCGACCCAGCAGCCGGTGTTCATGTAGCGGAAGCCGTCGGCCGTCTGGTCGTCGTCGCAATAGTGCGTGTGGCCCGTGATGACTCCACTGAAGCCACGCGTGCGGGCGTGCGGGATGGCGCCGCGTTTGACGCTGGCGACCACGCCGCCCCAGTGCTTCACGCGGCCCTTGAGCCAGCGGGCCGTCGGACGGCTCATGCGCTGGATGCGGTGGTAACACCAGTCGGCCGTGTGGCCCACCCAGGTCAGGTTCAGCGTTCGATCGAACTGGTCGCCGTGCAGGACCAGGTAGCGGCCATCGGCCGCGTGCAGCTCGTATTCCTCGTGCATCTCGGTGCCGAGCAGGTCGCCCAGCACGTCGAGGGAGCCGAAGCCGGGATCGGCTTCGGTCCAGCCGTCGTGGTTGCCGCGGATCAGCACCAGCTCGCGTTCGCGTGCGATGCCGCGCAATTGCTCGACGACTTGCCAGTCGCCGCGGCGGAATTGTTGAAAGTTCAGGCTGTCCACGGTGTCTCCGTTGAGGATCAGCCGATCGAAGTCGCTGCGGAGGAGCGCGGACAGCAGGTCCGTCCGACTGTTTCGCGCGCCCAAGTGGAGGTCGCTGAGAATGAGCGTGATCATGGTTGCCATCTCCGGCCTGGAATCTCACCGTCCGGAGAAATCTACGCGCGCATTGTGAAGCTCTCCCCCTGGCTGATTGGTGGATTTCATAAAAGTAAGCAGCTGCCGATGGGAAATGCGTTCGCACGTGCTTTGTAGAAAAGCGTGCTTCTCGTTACCGGGCTCTGAGCCCGGTAACGAGGGGGAACGCTATCTTTAATGCTCAAGGACAGGCTTTTCTACAAAGCAGTTCGCACGGCCTTCCGGATTTCTTCACGAGGCACGCCGAAAGCCGCTATAATCTCCCTCGTCTGCCCGCTACGGTCGGCCCAACCGGCACGCTCCCACCACCCCAACACTCCTCTTTCTTCATGGAGGTTGCCCCAATGCACTCGCTGGCCATGCTGGTCTTGCTTGGAGCCAATGCCCCCGCGGCCGAAGCCCCCAACGATGTGGACCCGGCCATTCGCCGCGCCCTGGAATACTTGCACCGGGCGCAGGAGACCGACGGGGCCTGGAGTGCTGCCGGCAGTAAGAGCGCGGCTATCACGGCGCTGAGCGTCATGGCGTTCATGTCCGCTGGCCATGTACCGGGCGAGGGAAAATACGGCACCAGTATCGAGAAGGGCATCCGCTGGGTGTTGGGGCAGCAGCGGCCCAATGGCGTGATCAGCACGCAGGATGGCTACCTCATGTACCATCACGGCATCTGCACGCTGATGCTGGCCGAGGTCGCCGGCATGACTGACGGCAAGCTCGGCGAGGAAGTGCGCAAGAAGCTGGAGAAGGCAATCGAAGTGGTTCTGCAAGCTCAGCGCGCCAACGGCGAGCACGAGGGCGGTTGGCGCTACATGATCGACAAGACCGACGGCGACATCAGCGTCGCGGGCTGGCAGATCCTCTCCCTGCGGGCTGCCAAGAACCTGGGCTGCGACGTGCCGCCGGAAGCGATCGATCGCGCTATCGGCTACGTCAAGCGCTGCTGGGACCCGACCACGGGCGCGTTCAATTACTATCCGCGCTATCGGCCGTCGGTCGCTTGCACCGGGACCGGCATTCTCAGCCTGGAGATTGCCGGCAAGCAGGAGCATCGTTCGACGATGGTCCTCAAGGCCGGCGACCAGCTCCTCAAGGACGCCCCGAAGTGGGGCGGGCCGCGCTTCTTCTACTCCGTCTACTATTGCTCGCAAGCGACGTTCCAGATCGGGGGCACGCACTGGAAGGAATATCGGCCGCTTTTGCACAAGGCGCTGTTGCCCTACCAGGCGAAGGACGGCTCGTGGCTGGGTGTCAACGGCGAAGATCGGGTCTACGGTCAGAACTACGGCACCGCCATGAGCGTGCTGGCGCTGACGGTGGAATATCGGTTTTTGCCGATCTATCAGAGCGGCGAGGATCGCGAGGAGGAAATGCGGAAGTAGCATCAAGGCGTGTCGTCCAGCTCGCGCCACCTCCGCCCGCCACATATGCTTCCTTCGTAGGGCCGGCTGTGCCGGCCTTTGCTCTGCGTCGAGAAAACTGTCCACACGGAACACTGCATCAGCGGATTCTCTGTCGCTGAGGTTGAAGTCCCGCGATAAGATAGATCCCGAGGAAGCAGCGAACGGAGGGAGAAGCGGATGTCGAGCCCCATCTTGCCGCTGACGTCCCGCGCGAAGGCAAAAGCGGACGACGTGCGCCGGCGAGCAAGGACATCGGCCGCGGCCGAAGGAACTGTGCCCATGAGCCGGACCGACCTGAAAGGGGTCGTTGACGCCGTGCAGCGCCGCGCCCAGCGCCAGGGCTTTGTCGTGCCGCGCGAGATTCGGGCGGAGCTGATGGAAGCGGGACTCAACGATTCCCTGTGGAAAGACGTCCTGGCGTTGGCGGGCTCTTCCCTGAACTGTCGGCACGGAAGGTACTACTACGTGCCGGCCGGTCCGTCGCGAATGCGCGTGCGCGTGCGTCACGATCATGTGCACTTGCGTCACCTGCAACGTGCGGTACGCTGGCTCATCCGGCAACAGCGCGCCGTCGAGGCGGTCCATGTCGAACGGCGGTCGCATCGGCGCATGCACTTCGTCTGTCCCGTCCAGGTCGAGACGGCGGACCATCGCGTCTTGAACCTGGTGAGCCGCGAGATCTCCGTTTCCGGGATCCGCTTGCTGGGCACGATGGCCTTGCAGGGCCAACGGGTGCGTGTGTGGATTCCCCGTCCGGAGAATAGCGCGGACCGCTGCTGCTTCCTGGTGCAAATGCTCTGGAGCGCAGTCGTCGGCGACGGACTATGTGAGAGCGGCGGCGTGTTCCTCGAGCTGATCGAGGCGGAGCCCAATCCGCTCAAGATCGCGAGTCAGGAGTGAAAAAGGGGTCAGACATGCTTTGTAGAAAACCCCGATTTCGCGGAGGTTGCGGCCGGCACAGCCGGCCCTACAGGCCTAAATCCTTGTAGGGCCGGCTGCCGGCCGTGGTTCGATCTTGCAGCCCACGATAGGGTCGATGCAGAGGACCGTCCAGCGATGCGAAGG